>JANJTQ010000010.1 GCA_024711005.1 Opitutaceae bacterium
TCGCGCGTTCCTAATGGTCGGCGCGCCTCGGTGTGAGGGTCGCGGGGTTTTTGGACCGGTTTGCACCACGCCGGCGGGCCGTCGGGCTCTCGAGCATTTCACATAAAGCCGCGTGGCTCGAACTTCGCGGGACGGATCCCGGAGCACGCCCGACACGGGCCGTGGCTACACACTACACCGTCGACGAGACCGAGTCGCCGATGGTGGCCGGTCGGCGAGGTTTCCGATAGGCGTCAGCAAGGACGGATCGACGGACCTTCGACCCACGCGCCTTCGACCATGACGACCTTGGGGTCGGCGGGAAGGCCGGTCTCGTTGCGCTGAATCATACCGATGATCAGATCGATGGCGGCGGCTCCGACCATGCCGGGTTTTTGGTCCAGGCAGGCGTAGCCCGGGTAGCGTTCGAGCGGGACCACGCCCATGTCCTCCGGGATGCGGGTGCCGATTTCCTTCAGCCAGTCAAGCAGGGCAATGTCGGAAACCACCATGGCGTCGGGCTTGTTGCGCGCCATCCACGCCTGAAGTTCGAGGCGGTCGGATTCCTCGTAAACCAGGCACGTCGCGGCGGAGGCGCCGTGGCTGTATTGGAACATGAGAATGCTCGCGATCCAGTTGTGGGCGACGATCTTGCTGACCCTCGAGCCGAGTGCGACGCCAATGCGTTTGTAGCCGCGCAGGCGAAGCGTGTTCAGGGTGAGTTGCATGCCTTGGAGCTGGTGGGGGCAGGTGCGATGAAGCGCGGGACGGCGCATGGTGTAGCCGATGGCGACGGCGCAAAAGGAGTCCCACGGAAAGGAGAACTGGGGAACGACGTCGGGGAACGGGGCCAGGCAGAGCCCGAGAATGCCGCGCGCCTGGAGAATGTTGGCGAGGCGACGAGTCGTCATCTGGGACTCGCGCAACCAGAAGTGTTCGATGCGGTAACCGCGCTGTGCGGCCCGGGCGCAGGCGCCCTCGTAGGCGGCGGGCGAGAATCGGTTCTGCCTCCAGCCCTCCTTGGTGGGGTAGGCGGTGACGTAGGCGATGACGTCGAGGCTGGTGGGCTTGCGATCGCGGCGACGGCTGGCGAGCGCGGCGATCAGCGGATCGGGCCGGTAGTTGAGCTGTTCCGCGACGGCGCGGACCTTCGCGCGCGTCTCTTCGGTGATCTTTTCCGAATTTCGCAGCGCCATGCTGACCGTGGCGACGGAAACGCCGGCGGCGGCGGCGATTTGTCTCATGTTGGGGCGACCCTTCATGCGGGAAATCACGCGTTTAATCGGTTAAATGACGAATACTTTGTGGCGCAACGTGTGGACCTGTTTCTCTTGGAGCGGGTGTCCGCGGCGCCGTTCGCCGGTTGAACGCCCACAGCACATCCCTGCGCATGATCACAGCCAATGGTTTGGAAGGCATCTCGTTTGAAGCGGTTGAATCGCTCCTGGAGCGGCTCGGACGCGCGCAGTACGTGCAGGTGGCGCCGTTTGCGATCGCGCGGTGGCGAACGCCCGAGCCGGTGGACTTTGCTTCGCGGACGAGTGGCGAGGAGGCAACCGTGCATGTCGGCGATCGTTGGGCGGACCATCTCTTCGATTGTGCGTGGATGCGTTTCACCGCGGAACTGCCGGCGGGCGTGCCCGCCGACGCGTTGGTTGCGCGCATCGATATCAACGGTGAAGCCTGCGTGGTCGATGCGCGCGGCGTACCGGTGCGCGGGCTGACGTGCGTGAAGTCGACCTTCGATCATCGTCTCGGTGGTCCGGGCAAGACGGTGTATCGCCTGCCGGCGGAGGCGGTGCGGGGCGGACGCGTTGAGCTGTGGGTCGATGCGGCCTTCAACGATCTGTTCGGAGCGGTGCCGGAGGGCGGCGTGATTGCGCTGGCGGAGGTGTGCACGGTGCGTGAAGACGTGAGGTCGCTTTACTACGATTTGGAAACGCTCGCCGATCATTGGCTGGCGATGCCGGACGGCGACGAACAGCGGAAGGCGCTCGGCGTGGAACTGGCCGCGGTGACGGACCTGTTGCAGGTGATCGACGAGCGCTCGGTGGCGGCGGCGAAGGCCTTTTTGCGTCCGTGGTTTGAGAGTGGTGGAAGCGCGGCCCGTTTCCGCAACGCGTCCGCCGTTTCGCTGCAAGTGCATGCGATCGGGCATGGTCATCTCGACCTGGCGTGGCTTTGGCCGATCCGTGAAACCATCCGGAAAGGCACGCGCACGCTGGCGAGTGTGCTCTACAACATCGAGCGCTATGATCACTACCGGTTTGGGTGCAGTCAGCCGCAGCTCTTTGCGTGGATCAAGGAACGGCATCCGGAGCTGTATCTAAGAATCAAGGACGCGGTGCGCGCGGGACGGATCGAGCTTCAAGGCACGTTTTGGGTGGAGCCGGATTGCAGCATGCCCTCCGGCGAGGCGTTCGTGCGACAGGTGTTGCACGGCGCGCGATTCTTTCGGGAGGAATTCGGCATCGTGCCGGTCTACTGCTGGCAGCCGGATGTGTTCGGTTACCACGGGCAATTGCCGCAAATCCTGCGGAAGAGCGGGCATAAGTATTTTATGACGCAGAAGCTGTCGTGGAACGTGGTGAACCGCTTCGGCCACCATTCGTTTCATTGGGAAGGCATCGATGGCACGCGCATACTTACGCATATGCTGGCGGAGGAGACCTACAACGGGCCGGCGGCGGCGCGGTCGTTGCGAAGGATCAACGACGAGTATGCGGAGCGGGCGGTGTCGAATCATGCGCTGATGGTCTACGGGATCGGCGACGGCGGCGGCGGGCCCGATGCGGAGCACCTGGAACGGCTGTTGCGCGCACCGAAACTGCCGGGATTGCCGGAGGTCAAGTTTGGCACGGTGGAGGATTTCTTCGAGACGTGGAGCCGTGATGCGGACGCGTTTCCCGTGTGGCGCGGCGAACTTTATCTGGAGCGGCACCAAGGCACGCTGACCACGCAGGCGCTGGTGAAACGCAACAACCGGCGCGCCGAGATAGCGCTGCGCGAACTGGAGTGGGCGGCGTATCTGGCGACAACGATCGCGGGAATGCCTTATCCGACGGAAGCGCTGGATCGCTGCTGGAAGGAAGTGCTGTTGTATCAGTTTCACGACATCCTGCCGGGCTCGTCGATCAAGCGGGTCTACGACGAGTGCAACGCGCGTTACGCGGCGATCCTCGCCGAGCTGGATGTGCTGACGGCGGAGCGTTACGCGGCGGTGGCGTCGGGCGCGGGCGAGCCCGGATGCGCGGTGGTTTTCAATTCGTTGTCATGGTCGCGCGCCGAGTGGATGAAGCACGAAGATGCGTGGCATTGGATGGAGGTGCCGGCGTTGGGCGCGGCGGTGCTGAGTGGCACGGGCCGGAAGGCCGCGGGTGCTGAACACGGGCAGGATGCCCGTGCCGAGGCGGAGACCATCGGCAGGATGCCGATGCCACGTGCGACGGAGCAGTTGCTCGAGAACGAGAACCTTCGCGCGAGTTTCGCGGCGGACGGACGCATCGAGTCGATTTTCGACAAGCGGGCGTCGCGCGAAGTGCTCGCGGCGGGGGCGGTGGGCAACGACCTTGTGGTGATCGCCGACACGGGTGACGCCTGGGACTTCGTGACGGATCATCCGAACAAAGACGTGTGGGGTTATCTGCGATTGGCGGAGGAGCGTCCGACGCTACGCGAGCAAAACGTGCGGGTGGACGGGCCGTGTGCGGAGCTGCGTCAGGTGTGGAGCCATCGCGCTTCGGAGATTCGGCAGACGGTGCGATTGCTGGCCGGCGCGGAGCACATCGAATTCGAGACCGAGGTGGACTGGCGTGAGCCGGCGTCGATGTTGCGCGTGCGTTTTCCCGTATCCGTGGAAGCGGACGAGGCGAGGTTCGAGATCCCGTTCGGGCACATCCGGCGGAGCACCCGCGAAGAGACGTTGGTGCAGCGCGCGCAGATCGAAGTCGCGGCGTTGCAGTGGGTGGATCTTTCGCAGGCCGACTACGGCGTGGCGCTCTACAACGACTGCAAGCACGGGTTCCGCGTGAAGGGGAACGTCATCGACATGGCGTTGATTCGCAGTGTGCCGCATCCGGGATCCGCGCTGATTGGCAAAGACGATGTGGCGACGAGCGCGGGTGCGCGCTCGGTTTACACGGACCTGGGCCGGCATGAGTTTCGTTACGCGGTGCGTCCGCATGTCGGCGACGCGGATGTGGCGAAGATCACGGCGGAGGCGCGGGTATTTAACACGCCCTTGCGTGTGATGGCGGGCATGGGCGCGGCAGTACTCGCGCCATCGATGCCGGTGAGTTCTCCGGCGATTGAAGTGGCGGCGGTGAAGCCGGCCGAAGACGGGCGTGGCTGGGTGTGGCGGTTGGTGAACGTCACGGAGCGCGCGGTGGAGGCGGTGTGCGTGGACGCCGCGGCGGTCGAGTGCGACCTGATGGAGAACGAGACGGGAGCGGCGAACGGAGTCCTGCGCTTTGGTCCATTCGAAATCAAGACGCTGCGGATGCTTGTTTGAACGAGGTGGGTCGCCCCGGGTTCCAGCCTACGTGATGGGTAGGTTTGCGATGGGGCGAGGTTGCGAAATTGCAGAAGGATTGTGATGTGCGGGTTACGACGAAAAAGGCGCTTTGGCGGCGGCCCTTTTTATTGCGCTACGGCAGTCGAGGCGACAGGGTTTGCCCCATGAATTACCCCAAGATTCTGGCTCGAATCGGGCTCGGTTACTTCGTGTTCGTGATGTCCCTTCAGGCGGAGACGTTGGTGCAGTATACTTTTACGGAGAAAAACACGAGCACCTCGCGCGATGCGTCGACCATCGGTGCCAATGTGACGCCCGAGGCTTTTGCAAATGGCGGGGGTATTACGATTGTGGCATCCGCCATAGGCAGTCCGAGTGCGAGCTCCTACTATGTGCAAGGCAACGACGCGACTGCGGCCATTTCCCCGACGAGCCCTGATTGGCTGGGTTTCACGATCAGCGCGAATTCGGGATACGAATTGGATCTGGAGAATCTGAGTTTCGCGTACGCGTTCTCGTATAACTCTGGCACGGCGCCGACGACACCGGCCACCTTTGATGTACGGTCCAGCGTGGATGATTACGGCACCTCGATCGCCGTGCTCACGGCGAGTGTCGCCACCGCAAACGTCGTGAACTGGTCAAATGCCAGCATCGTGTTGAGCGATGCGGCCTTTCAGAACCTCGGCTCGATCGAATTCCGGATCTTTCTGAACGACGGAGCCAACGAGAACTCCGCTTCTTATCTGCGTCTGGATACGGTGACGTTGACGGGTGTGTCGGCCACGGCGATCCCCGAGCCCGCCACTTACGCTCTGTTAATCGGCGCGGGCGGTTTGTTGATCGCGGGTCTTCGCCGTCGTCGTAGCCGCCGTTAGGAAGTCCGCTTGCGGGCGCTTCCCGGAGCGCGAGCAAGCTCGCCGCCTACGGCCGACCGAAGAGTTGTCTAGGTCACTCTAGGCGAGACGGACTTGGTAGGTGAGGGTGCCGGCGCGGGCGGGAGCGGTGGGGGCGAAACGGAGGCGCTGGACGTGTTCGTCGGTGCCTTTGTGGCCGCGGTAAGGACAGGTTTCGACGGTCGTGAGCGTCGTGCCGGCGGTCGGGACGATGCGCACGGTGGCGGTGCGCGTGGCGATCAACGCATCGGCGCCCTCGCGGGTCACGGGGTCGGAGCAGATGAGCATCGATTCGATAACGCCGGGGCCGTCGAGTTCGTAGACGTCGGTGACGGTGAGGAGGCCGGCGAATTTTTCGAGGAGCCAGGTGCGGACGAGCTTGTTGCAGCGGGCGTCGCGCGGGTAGCACTTCGTGAGATCGACCGTGAACTCGACGCGATCGGGGTTGAGTTCGGCTTTGAGAACAGTGGCGGCGAAGTCGCGGCCGGGACGTTGTTCGCAGCCGTTTACGAAGGGAACGGAGTGGCCGAGGGAGCGGGCGGCGATGTCGAGGTAGCGGGTGTCCTCGCTGAAGAAGGCGCGGGTGTATTCGGGGGCGCCGATTTCGACGAGGGCGGGGGAGCGGTCGAGGTTGAGGACGAAGCTGCCGCAGTCGTTGTGATTGTGGTGCTCGGCATTGTGTCCGCCCTTGGCGGCGAATTCCCAGAGGTGTCCGCGAGCGTCGGTGCCGCGGGCGACCACCGCGCCGTAGTCTTCGAAATAAACGTCGGGGTGGGCGGGCTCGGTGGCGCGGGCGATGACGGAGGCGTCGGGGACGCGGAGGGCGAGGCGAGAGAAGCAGAAAAAGTCGCTGCGCGTGCCGGTGAGATCGTAGCCGGCGGCCGCGTGGTGGCGATAGATGGCGTGGCTTTGCGCGGTGAGGAGCGGATCGCCGAGGCGCTGGCCGAGGTAGGCGAGTACGGACGGACTCAGGCGGCCGGTCTGGGGACCGTCGGAAAAGTTGACGTAGTGGCCCTCGGCGAAAGTCATCAGCGGGGCGAAGCGGCAGATGCGGGCAATCTTGGCGTCGCCTTCGAAGAAGGAAAGTTGTCCGGCGGTGCGGTGCTCAAGCTGGGCGTTGAGTTCGGTGAACCAGCCGAAGCCGTAGGACCAGTAGGCGGGGCCTTCGGAGGTGGAGCCGTCGTCGCCGAAGCCGGAGATGAAGATGGGCAGGCACTTGGCGGCGCGGGCGAGCAGGCGGGCGACGAGGGTGTGGTCGTCCTCGATGGCGAGGGCCGCGCCGAGGACGCCTTGGTGGCACACGGCGTTCCAGTTCATGGGCAGGTTGGCCCAATGGAACGGAGGCTGGCGATCGAGGTAGTTCTCGAAGAACTGGGTGCGCAGGCGGGTTTTTATGCGTTGCGCGAAATCGGCGGGGATGACGGAGCCGAAGACGACGAGCAGTTCGGCGAACGTGTTGGCTGTTTCGGCGCCGAAAAGGTCGATGGCCATCGGATCCTTGCCGGTGGAGTTGGTCCAGACGTGGGCGGGAAGGGTCCAGGAAGTCTCGTCAAAAATCTCGCCGAGCTTGCGGAGGAAAGAAGGAAGGAGCGCGGCTCGGGTGGCGTCGTCGCCGAGGAGGGCGGACATGGCGGCGCGAGCGAGGCGACGGCGACGCTCGAAGTAAACGCGCTCGAAGTTGAGACGGATGCCGGCCTTGAAGAAGTCGGCGTAGAGCTCGTCGGTCAGGACGGGAAGCGGCTCGGCGGCCTCGGCGTGGGCGAGGGCGGTGAGTGGAGCGAGCCAGGAAGTGATCGCGGGATTGTCGCGAGTGGAGGACCAGGCGGGATCGCCGAGCGAAGGGAGCGCGGAGCGGCCGGCGGTGGCGGCAAGGATCGCGGCGAGTTCGTGTTCGGACGGGGCGGCGTGGAGCAGGTTAAGCATGGGCCAAGGAGTAGTGCGTGAGTTGATAGGCTCACGGCGACTTTTGGCCATGTATAAAGGCCATGCAGTCGAACATTCCGTATTCCGTAGCAGACGAGGTAACGCTGGGTTCTTCAGCCACCGCCCCACCAGCCCCGTTACCTCCCAAGAAACATGCCCCTCCCGCAAACCCAGTTTCTTGCGGTTCCAACCGGGCCGCGCAGCGCATCAGTCCCTGTGCTTGGCTGCTACGTTTCGACTGACTCGCGGAAAGCGGGCTCTTCGTCGGGTCAGGAGCGACGGCGGCGGACGAGGGCGAGGAGGAGGACGCCGGCGCCGGCAAGGGCGGCGAAGGCGGAAGGCTCGGGGATGATCGAGGTGTTGACGATCTGGACCGAGTTGAGAAAGCCACGGGCGTCGCCGGTGCCTCCGCGCACGGCGAGGTTGAGGAATTCGCCACTGCCGAGCGTGACGGTAAACTTGGCGTAGTTGAGGAGTCCGCCCGACCCGGTCCACTGGTTGTTTTGCGTGGTCGGCGAGGCGAAGTAGGTGATGGCAATAGACGGCAAGAATCCGGCGCCGGTGGGGTCGAAATCGCCAGCGGACGAGGACTTGCCGGCGTAGAAATTCTGGACGTGCCCGGCGGAGGTGTTGGTGTTGCGACCGGTGATGTAGATGTCGTAGGTGCCGGCGAGCCCGCCGATTTGGGCACCGACGAAGCGGGAATTGCCGGAATTGCTTCCGGTGAAGATGCCGTCGCGACCCGGGGCGGAGTCGGCGTATAGGACGGTGCCGCCCAGCGCGGAACCGGTCAGGCCGGTGCCGTTGCTGGGGGTGTTTGCGAGGCCCACCAGCGTATCGGTGTCGTTAGTGGTCGCCCCGAGGTTGACGGATACTCCGGTGGCAGCGGTGTCGTTGGACCAGCGGAGTCCGCTGGTCACATCGGCGGTGCCGAGGCGGTTCCATTTGGAGTCGGTGAATGCGCCGTTGACGGTGTGGTAGGGGCTGTTGGTCAGGCTTGCGCCGCTGGCCGTGGTCGGGCCGAAATCGAGCATGAGAACCTGGGCGGTTGCGGGAGCGGTGAAGGTGAGCGCGCAGGCGCTGCAGACGGCGACGAGGGATAACTTCATAGTGGGGACGGGGCTGACGGGCGGGGTGCCCGGACAGTGCCACTTTAGGCGTCGTCGGTCAAACCTCGCGACCCGGGATATTCGAGAAAAATGCGCAGGTTTGCTGCGATTCGGAGGAGGCGAAAGAGCGGTCTGGCTATTCCTTGCGGTTACGATGTGTCGATGTAGCCGCCCCGCTCGTGGGCAGGGGGGGTATTTCGGTGCCGTCGTTCTCGTTCTCTTTCTCGTTCTCTTTCTCGTCCTCGTTCTGAAGGGCAGGAGAAAGAGAAAGATAAAGAGGAAAGAGAAAGAGGGGGCGGGGCGCGGGTCATTCCCTGCGGTTACGGAATTCGAGCGGGGTTTTGCCAGAGCGGTTTTTCACCCAAGTGGCGAAATAGGACGGCGCGCAGAAGCCGAGTTCGTAGGCGATCTCCTTGGCGCTGAGATCGGAGTTGAGCAGCAGGTGGACGGCGCGGTCCCAGCGGCGTTGTTCCAAGTAGGCGGCGGGGGATATCTTGATCTCACGCGCGAAAAGCCGGTTGAGGTGGATGACGCTCAGTCCGAGCTTTTCGGCGAGCAGGGGTTCGCGGAATTTGGCGCTCAGCGGCACCTGGTCGAGCCACTTGAGTCCGGCGCGCACGCGATGATCCAGAACCGCCAAGGTGGTGGGAGGCACGCCGTGCGAAGTCATGATCCCGTGGAACACGCGCAGCCAGCGGCGGAATTTTTCGGCGACGTGCAGGTGCTGATCGAGCGGAAGGTTTTCGGGAAACGCGGGCCTCCAGTGGCGGGGCTGGCCGGAGCGGCAGATCTTGAGCATGTCGCGCGCGGTGGATTCCAGTTTTGGGTGTGCGGCGGACCCCCACTTGAGGCCGGCGCCCACGTCGAACAGCAGGGTGCCGTCGGGCCAGCGCGCATGGAAGTGCAGGGACAGCAACCGGGCGTCGTCCGAGAATTCCTGCGCGGACAACAACGGCGAGGGCACCACCCATTCGCCGGTACCGAAGTTCAGCCAGCGGGATCCCACTTTCACCCGGCCGTGGCCCGCCCGCAGCAGCCACACGCGATAGAACGAGGCGGGAGGCACGTCGTGGAATTTTCTGCCCCACGGCAACACCTCGGCGTCGTAGATGTGGAGCAGTTCGAGATGCAACGATTCCCAGTGGGGTTGCGAAGGGGGCATGCGATTGAGCGTGCACGGACGCGATGTGTTTGTGATGCCTAAAATCGCCGATGTTCAAAAAACTAAACTCTTGGACCTAATCCTTACACTCCGGTGAATTGTCCGGGGACGCCGGTCGCCGAAGCATGAGGGGCCATGAATCACCCCATGACCTCCACCGTTAAGATCGCGTTGGCCGCCTGCGGCATCGCTCTCGCTCCGGCGCTCCACGCCGAGACGCTCGTCCAGTATGATTTCACCAGCAGCCGTAGCGCGGTCACGGCTTTCGACCCCGGAGTCTCCGCAACTTCGCTGTCGGCCGGTTCCGGCATTCAAACAATCAGCGGGCAGCAAATTCAGCTCTCCAGCAGCACGGGTGCGGCCAAGCACATCTACCTCCAGGGGCATCAGGTGAACGAAGCCATTTCCGACACCAGCGGCGATTGGATCGGCTTCACGGTCTCCTCGACCGCGGGCAATATTCTGAACCTCAGCGGTCTGACCTTCGACTACGCGTTCACCTACAGCGGATCCCCCGCTCCGACCGAGCCCGCGGTCTTCGAAGTCCGGTCGAGCCTGGATGACTACGCCGAGACCGTGGGATTCGTTTCCCAAAATCCGGTGTCGGGCACCACACCGGCCTGGGCTCCCGCCAGCATCGGGCTCACCGCCGCAAACTACCAGGGACTCAACTCCATCAGCTTCCGCGTCTATCTCAACGACGGCGCAAATGAGCTCACGACATCGTATCTGCGCATCGACAACCTGACGTTGTCCGGGGTCTCGACGGCCATTCCCGAACCCTCGACTTACGCGCTGTTGACTGGCGCGGGCGGCCTGATGGTCGCCGGCGTTCGCCGTCGCAAGCGGCGCGCCCGCTAAGCTCGTAATGATGCAGTTGGATTCCAGGTGGAACGCGATCTCCGAGCGCATTTCGCAGACGGACGGTCTCAACGGCGCCCGGAGGTCGCCGTCCACCTTTTGGTTTTGCCGGCCACGAGGCTCTTTAGCTCCCGACTGAATTTCTGGCTAAGCTCGTAACGATGCGGGCGCTCGTGGCTTTCGAACGTCCACCCCGGACGTGTCGGCCCAGACCCGGCGTCGGCGGATTTGCTTTCTTCCGCCAGCGTCGGAACCCCGCTTAACCCGACCGCATTCCACGATGCGGGCAGCGACTGCTTTCCCCCATGAAATCCACAAAACCCCCACGGTTGATACCCCGCCGAACGCTCGGTCGTTCGTTGTCAGCACTGTTCGCCACCACGCTCGCCTGCGCCACCTCGGCGCCCGCCGCGGATTGGTTTCTCAACAAAGACCAGGCCGTCGGAACGAACTGGAGTCAGCTCGCCGACTGGAACTCCGCTGCCAACAACAGCGAATCGACGCCCGCCGCGATGTATTCGGGCGATACTTACAGAACAAACGGGAAGAAACTGCGCACGCCGGAGGTGTCCGGCACGTCTGTGTTTCCCGGCGCCGTATTGATCGTGGAAGGCGGCGCCAGCTCCTACGTCTACATCAAGTCGCTGGTGAACGGAGGCATCAGCGTGCCGAAGCTGGTCTCCACCGGCGGCACCGTCGCCCACTACCTCGGGGCGAACGGGCTCCAGTTCGTGCAAACGTCGTCGCTTGAAACCCTGGCAGGACAGTCCACGTTGGAAGCCGGCTCCGGCCGGACCTTGCGGGTCGACGTCGGCACGTGGATCGGCACCGGCAAGACGCGAATCGCGGGCGGGGGCACGGTGCTCGTCAACGCCACCGACGCCACCTCCTACACAGGCGAACTCTTTGTCGATTCGGGCACGCTGAACTTCGATTTGCCGTTCAGCTCCGCCGGCACGCTTGTCGTCGACGCGGACGCCAAGGTCATGCTCGACCAGACGGTCACCGTCACCGGTCTGACCGTCGCCGGCGTCGTGAAAGGCGTGGGCACGTATAACCACTCGCAGCTCGCCTCCGAGTTTCCCTCCAACTTCCCCGTCGGCGGAAACGGGTCGATCGTCGTGCGCGCCCCGGCCACGTGGTATCTCTCCACGAGCCAGGTCTCCGGTTCGGACTGGGGAACGGCACCGCATTGGAAAGCCAACGCCGACGGCACCGGCCTGACAGCGCCTTCGGTCAATCCCTACGATTCCTATATCAACCAGGCCGCGTCACGGGTACTTCGCACGCCGGCGAGCACCGCGATTTTCGGCGGCAATGAACTGACCTTGAGCGGCTCCAGCCTGGTTCTCGGTCAGGGTGCGAACCAGGTCAGCACGATCGGGATGCTCACGACCTCGGGAACGGTCAGCATCTCGAATCCGGCCACCGGCACGCGGGGTCTCACGGTGACCAAGTGGGTGGCCAATGCCGGCACGACCACGATCTCCACCGTCAGCGGAGACGCGATCGACCTGCGCATGCCGGAGCTTATCGGAGCGGGCAACCTGACTCTGAGCGGTGCGGGCGAGGTTCGCCCTTACGTCGGACACACCAAGGCCTACTCGGGCACGATGACCGTCAACTCGGGGACGAAACTCGCCGTGCAGGCGGGCAACCCGTTCTCGACCGGCGGCAAACTTGTCGTGAACTCCGGCGGGCTCGTCTCGCTTGGCGACTGGATTTACTGCACCGCGCTCACCGTGAATGGCGTCGTCAAGCCCGTCGGCACCTACTCGGCTGCCGCCCTCGGCGGCGGGTTCACCACGTCCAATGACAGCAAGGTGGTCGTCTACACCGCCGACCTGGTCGGACCGCCGTTGATGTTCGGGGCGAACATCGCCGGAGCAGACTTCAAGGACTATGCGTTCTGGCAACATGACCCGGTGGTCTGGGATTATTACCAGTCCAAGAGGCAGATGCTTGTTCGCCTTCCGTTCAAGTGGAACCGCGTTCAGGCGCAGCCCTACGACGACGTCGACTTCGACAATCTGGACATCTGCATCGGGTTGGCCCGCGAACGCGGCATGAAGGTCATCCTCGATGTGCACAGCTACGGATCGATCACGAACAACCCGCCGCGTATCGGCCACGCCAGCCATCCGGTCGACTGGATGCTGGATCTGTGGGACCAACTCGCCGAGCACTACAAGGACGAGCCCGCGATCATCGGCTATGACTTGATGAACGAACCCATCGTCGGCACCGGAGGCACGACCTCGGAGCAAGTGGCCGCTTGGGGCGAGATGGTGCAGCAGACGATCCACGTCATCCGCCGCCACGACCAGAAGCATTACATCTACGTCGAAGGTCTGTTCGCCTCGGCCGCGCAGAACTGGCATCCGGGGTCCGCCAACAACGCCACTCTCGATGTCAAAGATCCGGTGGGCCGGCTGATCTACTCCGCGCATTCGTATTGGGATCTCTCCTCCTATCCGGCCTACAACGGCGTCTACGACTCCAGCGACCAGCCGTATCCTAACATCGGAAAGGACTCGGTCGCACCGTTCGTCAACTGGCTCAAGGAGCGACCCTACGCCCACGGTCACATCGGTGAATACGGCGTCCCCCGAAGCTACCACACCGAAGGTTGGAAGACCGCGCTCCGCGTGTTCCTCGAATACCTCGCCGAAAACAACATCAGCGGCTCCTACTGGGCCGGCGGCGAAGATTGGGGATCGGACCAGTTGTCGATCCATCCGTTTCCGTTCCCCGGACCCGACAAGCCCCAGATGGAGGTCGCCCGCGACTTCAAGAGCCCGCCGGTCTTGAGCGACATCTATGTCGACAACCAGTTGAGCGGTTCGTCGGTCACCTTCTTGCCCTCGGTGGCCGATTGGCCGACGGGGACCACCAGCAACAATCCCGAGTTCTACGGAGACAATTATCAGCACGACGGCGGCACCGGCACGAAGTCCGTCAAGTTCACGCCGAACATTCAGGTCGCGGGCAACTACGATGTGTTCGTTCGCTGGACAACCGGAACGAACCGCGGCTCCAGCGTTCCCGTGACCGTGGTGCACGCCGGAGGCACGACGAACGCCGACCCGCTGGACATGCAAACGGTGCAGTCGAACGCGGTCGACGGTTGGAATCCGATCGGCACGTATCTGTTCAACGCCGGGACGGGCGGCAGCGTGACATTGTCCAACACCGACGCGAACGGCCACGTGATGGCCGACGCCGTGTGGTTCCGTCCCTCGAACGCGTTTCCGCAAGGCTGGCAGGCGGGCGACGTCGGTTCGTTGAGCGTCGCCGGCACGAGCTCGCACAGCGGCGGCGTCTACACGTTGACCAGCGCGGGCACGATCTACGGCACGGCGGACGCGTTTCACTTCGTCTACAAGGACGTGACCGGGGACTGCACGCTCACCGCACGCGTGGAGTCCCAGGAAAACACCAACACCTATGCCCGCGCCGGCGTGATGATTCGCGACGGTCTCGGGGCGAGCGCCGCCTTCGCCGACGCGATCATCACCCCGGGCGCGGGCGGGTATATGCAACACCGCTCGACGGCGGGCGGGTCCGTGACGAGCACCGGAGGCGGCGCAGCCGTCGCGTCCTATTGGGTCCAGATCAAGCGGGTCGGCAACGTGTTCACCGCGTATAAATCCACGACCGGCACGGCCGGTTCGTGGGTTCAGATGGGGAGCAGCCGGACGATCGCCATGGGTGCCACCGTCAAGGTCGGCCTTGCGGCCTGCAGCTTCACCACCGACACGCAGAGCACGGTGAGGTTCGACAACGTCACGGTGGTTCCTTGATCGATTGACGTGCGGAGAGACCATCGGCCGGCGGCGCGGCCGCTTGCCGGTGGTCTATGGCATTTTCTTTTATGAGAACCGTTCGTTGCCTTGGCACCGTAGCCGCGATCGCAGGGGGCGCCGCGGTGTTTGTCGTCGCCATCGGTCCGGGCGAGAAGCCCGAAGTGGTTTCGCTCGGGGTGGTCGCTTCGGAAAAATCGGGAGCGTTCTCCGCTTCGGCGCGCGCGACGTCCAACGCGGCGCGTGAAGTCGACCGTGACGAGCATCTCCAAGCGTGGGCGGACGGCATTGCGCTCGCGGACATCCCGGCGGAACTGGAACGTATTGAAAGGCTGGGTTCGACCGATGAGCGAGTCGCCGCTCGACGAGCTCTCCTTTTTAGTTGGACCAGCCGGGATTTGGTCGGAGTGGCGCGTTGGGTTGGCATGCTCGGACCGGCGTACGGCGTTCAGCAGACAGGGCGTGAGCAGATCGTCGAGGCGCTGCTTCAGTGTAATCCCGAGGAGGTGGTTCCGGCGCTGCGAGAATCGTTGCCCGAGTCCACGTCGCGACAGCTGCTGGGCCCCTATTTCCGCGCGTGGGCCGCGACCGAACCAATGGCGGCCGCCGGGATGCTTGTGCGGCTGGCCGTTGCCGAGAGACGGGACCCGCGACAATGGCATGATCTGATCGGGCAGGTGTCGGCGCAGTGGATGGCGAGCGAGCCAACCGAGGCGATGGCGTGGATGAAGGCGCTTCCGGAGAGCGAAGGGAAATCCGCGGCGATTCGTCAGGCCTGTTATCGGTGGACGGAAATCGATCCGGTGGGTGTGGCCGCGTATGCGGCGCAGCGAGAAGATCCTGTTTTGGTAAAGATAGTGGCCGCCAAGTGGGCGGAGGCGGAGCCGGCTCAGGCGATGGCGTGGGCGCGACGTTTGCCCGAAGGAACGTTGCGGCAAGAGGCGATGGACGCGGCGCTGGCCATCGTGGCGCAATGAGGCAAATGCGCTCCGCTACGAACGCTGAAGGAGATCGGGTTCGTTCTCTTTCTGAAAAGGCGGGAGAAAGAGAACGATAAAGAGGAAAGAAGAAAGAGAGGCGGAGGCGGGTCAGGCCCGCTGTGACAAGCCGGCCGGGGCGGGCGACAGGACCACCTGTAGTTCGCCGCCGACGGTGAGATCGGCGTGGGTGAGTTCGAGGGCGGTGAGTGGCGCGCCGTTGAACATAATCGACTCCACGTAGTTGGTGGCGGTCGGGGTCAAGCCGGACGCGACGATCCTGAGCTTACGGCCGGCCGGGAGCGTGATCGTGACGCGTTCGAAGAACGGTGCGGTGAGCTGATAACGCGCCGGCATCTCACACGCCCCCGTCGCGCTGAAGAGTCCGATGGAGACGAGCACGTTCCAGGCACCCATGATGCCCTGGTCTTCGTCGCCGCCCCAGGTATCCGTCGGAGCATTACCGGCCTTGATCGTGTCGATCACGCGGCGCAGCCAAAACTGCGTGCGGTCGGGGCGGCCGGCGAGCTGGAACAGGTGGGCGGTCGCGAGGGCGGGTTCGTTGCCGAAGTCGAGCGGGACGACGTTGTGGTGGTCGCGCGGGGCGAAGAAATTTTGTTTTTCCGAGAGGACGAAGGCCGTTTCGAGACGGGCGAGGAAGGCGTCGCGGGAGCCGAAACACTCGATCAAGCCCGCGATGTCGTGGGCGGAGTGGAAGGTGAAGGTCCAGGCGTTGGCCTCGGTCCAACCCTTTTTCTGCAATGGATTGAACGGCTCGGTCCAGGAGCCGTCGCGCTCGCGCGGACGGCAGAAGCCGACGGACGGATCGAAGAGGTTTCGGTGGTTGCGCGAGCGTCGGGTGAAGAGTTCGACGTCCACGTGGTGACCGAGTGTGCGGGCGAGTTGGACGAGCGCCCAGTCGTTGTAGGCGTGTTCGATGGTTTGCGAGGCGCCGTTCGTGTGCATGGCGACCGGAGGCAGGCCCTCGGGGATGTAGCCGCGCGCGATGTAGTCTTCGATTCCGCCGCCTTGGCAGGTCGTGTGTTCGTAGCCGGCCTTGCTCATGAGTCCGCCGGGGAAGTGGTTTTTGCGGAGCGCCTGATAGACCTCCTTGACGTTGGCGGGGTGATGGAGGTCGTTGTTGAGGGCGCAGGCGAAGAGCGGCGTGGTTTGCGCGCTGGTCATCACGAACGTGTAGTTGCCGCCGGTCGGACCACGGGGGATGAGTCCGCCGTTGCGATACAGATCCATGAAACAGTGGCAGAACTCGTCGATGATTTCCGGATACACGAGGGCCCAGAGCGGAACGAGTGACCATTGGGCGCCCCAGAAGGCGTCGGAGTTGAAATGACGGTAGCGCGGGAGGCTCTCGGCGTTGAGGGGGATTTGACGGATGAGAGGCTGTGGGCCGGTGTTGTCGATATAGGTGCCGGTGCAATCGCTGACGGTGCGGCGGCCGAGTAGCGCGAAGTAAAGATCGGTGTAGAAGCGGGCGCGGCGGACGGGGTCTCCGCCTTCGACGACGATGCGGACGAGGGCGTCGTTCCATTCGGCGTGCGCTTCGGCTCGGAGGACGTCGAAGGACTTGCCGGCGGTTTCGGTGTGGAGATTGGCGCGGGCGGCGGTGAGGGACGTGTAGCTGACGCCAACTTTAATGGTGACAGGTGCGGCGGGGCGGCCGAGGTCGAGACGGGCTTGCACGCGGGAAGGATCGAAAGGGGCGAGCGTGGCGTCGGTGTCGAGGGTGAGAACGAAGTGGACGGTGTGGGGCTTGGGCTTTCGCTTGGTGGGACCGTTGACGACATGGCCCTCGAAGGTGCGCGCGTTGAGTTGAGAAAGGCTCGCGGAGAGCATCGTGCACGGGCCGCATTGGGAGGCGAGGTCGATGAGGAGGGCGGCGGGTTGCGAGGATGGGAGGTCGGAAGGGAACGTGTAACGATGGATACCGACGCGGGCGGTGGCGGTGAGCTCGGCGGTGATGGCGTAGCGGTCGAGGTGGACGCGGTGATAGCCGGGTTTGCAGAACTCGGTGTCGCGGGAGAATGGGGATTTGAACCCGGCGGGGCCTGCGGTCGCGGAGACGTCGCCGATGACGGGCATCACGAGGATGCCGCCGCTTTGCCAGTCGTGGATGTGGCTGAAGCCGACGATTTCGTTGTCGGCAAGGTTGTAGCCGCAGCCCCAATCGCCGTTGCCGTCGATGCGGGTGTCGGGCGAGAGGGCGACGAGGCCGAAAGGACGGCAAGCGGAGCCAAAGGAGATCCAGCGCCCGATGGTGTTGCCAAGGCGTGGTTCGACGAGGGAGGCGTAGTCGGCCATGGAATCTGAAATCGTTCTCGTTCTCTTACTCGTTCTCGTTCTCCCGGTTTGAAATGGATTAGGAAGGGGCGGAACAGAAAGAGAGAGAACGAGTAAGAGAACGAGAAAGAGGGTGGGGGCGGCAGGTTACCAGCGATCGGAGCGGAACGGGCTGGCGGGGAGGCCGGCTTGGTTGGCGAGGTTGCAGCCTTCCGGATTGTTGGCCCATGCATAACGAACGGCCACCGGACGAGGCACGGCGGGGCAGGTGACCACGACGGCGTGGCCGTCGATGCGGGCGTTGGCCGGGTGGAACACTTGGTCGTCACCGGCGATAAAGAATAGACGCGGTGCGGCGCCGTCCGTGGTCGTGAGTCCGCGGTCGGTGTGGAGGAACTCGCAGCGGATGGAGTCGCCGCTCACGGTGAATTTTTCGGCGAGCGGACCGCAGGGTGTGATCGCTTGTCCGTAAGTGAGGCTGAGGACGCTTTGGGCGAGACGTTCGCCAACCGGGATTTTGTTTTTGGGGTGGATGTCCTTGGCTTCGCCCAAGTCGATGGTCACGGCGAGACCGGTGTGCGGGAGGGCGAGGGCGGCGGTCTGGGCCTCGCGGATGAGCGACCAATTGCTGTCGGGCTGGTGGTCCTGCGCGGCTTGGAAACCGGGCAGTTGCACGAGGTGGAAGGCAAGTTCGGGCAGGCCCCATTGACGGCGCCAGTCTTCGATCAAGTCGCGCATGAGGCGCGCATAGATCGTGCCGTCGTTGGCATTGCTCTCGCCCTGATACCAAAGGGCGCCGCGCAGAGCGTAAGGGACCAGCGGACGGACCATGTTGTCGAAGAGCATGTGGGGCGAGTTGCGCTCGCCGTGGCCCATGACGTGGGATTCGACGACGACGCCCAGGTTGTGTTCGCAGCGGTAGCGCCACGCGCCGGCGAGCGGGATGTCGGAGTCGGGTCGTTCGCGCTCTCCGCTACAACGGAGCCGCATGCGGTCGGCGGGGCCGATGAGGCCTCCGTCATAGAGAAATGAATACACGCGCACCGCGAGGGTGAGTGTGCGGCCGGTCACGACGGCGGCAGGCACGGCGTAGGTGCGGGGCGTGTCCCAGTGTTGTTCCTCGCGGCCGCGACCGGTGCGGCCCACCTCGACGCCGTTGACGAAGGTGATGTCGTGTTTGTCGGCGGCGCCGAGGTGGAGTTGGAGATCGCGACCGACCCAGGTTTCGGGGAGTTCGATGGTGCGGCGGAACCAGAAGACGCCGGAGTAGGCGTGGCCGGCGGATTGCCAGGTGGAGGGCAATTGCAGGGTGTCCCAGGCGGAGTCATCGAAGGTCGGCTGGTTCCAGGACGCGGACTCGGGGGTGACGCCGGGATCGGCGGGGTAGTTGGTGACGCGGCCGTCGGGGCCTGCGCGCTGCATGTCTTTCCAGCGTTCGGCGGTCCATGCCATTGATTCAAATTCTTCGAGCCACGGGCGGACGTCGGGGTTGAAGGCGAGGGTGGAGCGGCTCGTCCACGATTGAATGATGCTGCCGCCCCATGAGCTGTTGACGATGCCGACGGGGATGCCGAGTTCACGATGGATGCGACGGGCGAAACTGAAACCGACGGCGGAGAACCGTGCGACGGTGGTTGGGCTGGATACCTGCCACGTGCCCTCAACGGTGCGCTGAGGGCCGAGGTGGGCGCGCTTGTTCACGTTGAAGAGCCGGATCGCGGGAAAGTCTGCGGTGGCGATGACATCGGCGGTGAGCGGGAGTGATCCGGCGAGTGTCCAGTCCATGTTGGACTGTCCGGAGGCGAGCCAGACCTCGCCGATTAGAATGTCGCGCAGTTCCAGGCGTTCGCCGGTTTCGGGAATATCGACCGTCAAGACGTGTGGACCGCCGGCGGGCAAGGCGGGGAGACGCACGAGCCAGTCGCCTTGGTCTCCGCTGATGGCAAACGCCTCGTTGCCGGCGAGCGCGACGCGGATGCGGGCGAAGGGTGGCGCCCAACCCCACACGGGGAGTCGTTGGTCGCGCTGGAGCACGGCGTGATCTTGGAAGAGGGAGGCGAGGCGGAGGCTCATGAGGAGGTAAGGAGGAGGCGGGATTTTCCAACAACGACGGAGCGAGGTAGCGCGGCGATGGTGATGCCGACAAACCTGGCGCGAACGAAGTGGGCGGAAATAAAAACCGGCTTGCGGATGTGACCGCAAGCCGGGTGACGGGTTATGAACGGGAACCGGTGACGACCCGGGGGACGGAAGGAAGAGTAACCTATTGGGTTACTCTTTGGTTTGGCCGGTAGGCCTGGGGTTAGTTGCCGGTGTAGTTTTCGAGGACGCTCATCTGGGGTTTGTCCACGGTGAAGTTGGACGTGGGTTCGCAGCTGAGCGGGTAGGTGCCCCACCACGGGCCGCCGGCCCAGTAGGTGCCGGAGACGCCATTGGCGTCGAGGTAGGCGAGGAAGTTGTCGAGCACGGTGTTCCAGCGGGAGTCGTTGCCGGGCACGCCGTATTCGCCGATGAAACCTTTGTTGCCGGTTTCCTGGAGCCACTCGACGAATTCCTTCACGCGGTCCACCCCGATCATGGGATAGGCGCCTTCGCCGTCGTAGCTCTGGTCGTAGGTGCCGGAGAGGTTGTTGTCGAAGTAGCAATGGGCTTCGTAGATGAGCCGGCCGACGGGGTCTTGGGTGTCGAGATTGGGGTTCTTGGAGCGCCAGCCGGTGGCGTTGGACCAGCCGTCTCCGGCGACGATGACGTGGGTGGTGAGATCCACGGTGCGGATGGCGTTGACTGCGGTCTGCGCCATGACGGGCCAGGTGTTGGTGGTGGAGTAAGGCTCGTTCATGATGCCGTAACCGTAGATGGCGGAATTGCCCTTGTAGTGATCGGCGATGCGCCGCCAGACGTCGCCGAAGGCGTCCATGGTGACGGGACCGGTGCCGATGAGGTAGGTGGTGCCGCTTTGTTTGCGGCGGGCGTAGTTGTGCATGTCGAGGATGACCTTCATGCCGCGGGCGGAAGCATAGCCGACAACCGTGTCGAGGCGGGCGAGTTCGGTGGCGTTGAGGGAGCCGTTGAGCGTGTGCTGGAGACGTTCCCACTTGAAGGGCAGGCGGATAAGTTTGAGGCCCTTGCTGTTGTAGTAGTCGAATTCGGCGGCGGACGGGTAGATGTAGTCGTAACCGTAGGAGCCGGGGAGCGGGGTGCCGAATTCGCCGCCGGCGAGGTTGACGCCGAACATGTGGGCGGGGCCGGTGGTGTCGGGCGGATAGACGGCGAGGAAGGCGTCGGTGGATCCGTAGGGAAAGCGCGCGGGGTAGGCGGCCTTGAGCGCGGCGTAGGTGTGGTAGCCGGCGGCGAGGGGCGTGCCGGCGACGGTGACGCCGGTGAAGAAGCCGGGGTTGTCGAGCTTCACCGCGCCGGTGGACTCGACGACGAGGGGACCGCCGGTGCCGATCTGCGAGGCGACGGTGAGCGTGCCGGAGTAGTGGCGGAGGGTGCCGGTGAAGTCCGACGCGCCGCGGACGGCGAGGGTGTATTTGCCGCCGTTTTGGAACTGGAGGGTGCCGTCGCCGGAGAGCTTGTCCACGGTGAGTTGGACGGTGCTGGTGCTCGGCACGGAGAGCTGGGCGGTGCCGGCGCCGAGGTGCCAGTCGCCGATGATGAGCGGCTGGGTGATGCCGCCGAAGCCGTTCAGGATGCTGACGGTGTCGGCGGTGGCGAAGGCGGGAATGGTGCTGGTTTTGCCGGCGGGGGCTTTGAGGACGAGGTTGCCGCCGGAGGCGAGCACGAGGGAGCCGCCGGCGAAGGTGTCGGTGACCTCGGGGGTGCGCAGATTGCGGCCGGAGACCTGGTTGATGTAGTTGTCGAAGGAGTTGATCGAGTCGGCGGTGGCGCCGGTGCCGTCGGGATTCTCGCGCCAGTGAGCGAGGGTGTTCCAGCTGGCGCCGACGGGCTGGTGGGTGGACAGATACCAGTTGCGCGGGGCGCGGACGTTGATGAAGCCGGCGGCGGTGCCGCTGACGAAGACCGCGGGGTGGGCGGCCTGGAGCGCGGCGTAGCTGTAGTTGCCAACCGGATACTCGGTGTCGGCGACGGTGAGGCCGGTGAAGGTGACGCTTTGGTCGAGGGCGACGCGCGCGCCGGTGCCGACGGTGAGCGTCCCGGCGGTGGCGAGGTCGTTGTTGAAGTCGATCTGGCCGGACTGGACGTAGATGTCACCGTCGTAGGTGGGGGCGCCGGTGAGCTCGAGGTAGAGGGTGCCGCCGCCGTAGAAGCGCAACTGGCCGGAGCCGACGAGGGTGCCGACGACGAGGTTGATGCCGCGGCCGGTCTGCGCGTAGTAGTTGGTGGTGCCGGAGCGGTTTTCGTAGTGGCCGACCTGGAGGTTTTGCGTGCCGGAGCCGACGTTCTGGATGAGGCCGGCGGTGGTGAGCAGGGAGGGGATGACGGAGACGCCCGCGCCGGTGGTTTTGAGCGCGAAGTTGTCGGCGTTGGCGTCGAGGCTGAGCACGCCGCCGCCGAAGGTGTAGGTGGAGCCGCCTTCGGGCGTGCGAAGCATGAAGCCGTTGAGGTGGTAGGTGTCGGCGGAGGAGAGGGCGGTCGGGCTGGTGCCGGTGCCGTCGGCGTTGGGTTTCCAGTCGGCGAGGGTGTCCCAGCTGGAGTATCGGGCCTGGTTTTTATCGAGATACCAGTCGGCGGCGGACGCCGGTGCGGCGACGGCGAGCGCGAGGGTGGTGGCGAACACGGAGACGAACGAACGGCGGGCCGTTCGGCGATGTGGGGTTTGTAGGTTTATGTTCATGGGGGGAAAAGGGGCAAAGCAGTAGCTGGAGGCACCGGGTGGCGGTGCGTGGAGGAACGGGGTATGGGGGGCAGCCGAACGCTTAGGGGCTGGCGGTCAGCGTGGGTTGGGAGACGGGGGATTCGGACCTTTTGAGTGGGGCGAGGGAGAAAGAGAAAGATTAAGAGGAAAGAGAAAGAAGCGGAGGGTCAGGGGGTATCGGAGAAGGCGCGCCAGAAGCAGCCGGGTTTGGGCGGGCCCATCTCGGCGATTTCGTCGGCGGTGAAGGTGTGGCGCATGCCACCGGGGGAATAGACGAGGATGCCGACCATGCGTTCGTTGGGGCGGATGACGGTGATGCTGTCTTGGATGAGTCGCCAGCCGCCGGCGTCCTGCTGGATCTGGATGGCGATCTTGAAAAGGATGCGGCGGCGGGAATCGGTGACGGGTTGAACGAGACTGATTTCGCCTGGCTCGGTGACGACGCGGCTTTCGCTGAACTGGGCGGCCATGGCGACGGGGCTGCGGTTGATGATGCGGATGGATCCGGCGGGAAAGAGGGACGGGTTGCTGTCGATGAGCTCGACTTGGTACACGGGGGCGACGTCGGGCGTGACGGCGGGACGCGGGGTGATGATGACGAGAGCGGACGGGGTGTTGGCGGGCGGGGTGAGGGAGGCGATTTTGATCGGGCGGTTCTGGCCTGTGGTCGAGTCGGGAAAGGACTTGAAGATCTCTACCCCCTTAAAGTCTGCGGGGATGTACGGCGCGCTGATTTCATAGGGGTTTGCGCTGACCTGGCGGAACGCGGTGCCAACCTTGACGCTGTAGTGGCCGGGAGATTCGTCGAGGAAGAGAAAGCGAAGCTTGGGCGGCTTGGGCGAGTCGGGGGATGCGGTCTGGGCGAAGGTACCCAAGACGATTGACGAATACCCAATGATCAATGCCCAATGGCGGAGCTTGAAGAGGGAGCGCATAGAGAAGGGCAGGCGGGCTTAAATGTCTTCGGGTGAGAGCCAGCGGAAGCTGACGATATGGAAGCGGCGGCCGAACTGCTGGTTGTCAACGTGGAGGCCAGTGGTGTCGGTGGCGGCGTTGGCGTTGGGATCGACGTAATCGGGAATCCGTTGTACGACAGCCTCGCACCAGGCGCGACCGGTGATGTCACCGGTGGCGGGATTCACCGCGTCGCCGTAGGTACGAATGGTGAACGTGTCGGAGCGGGCGGAGAGCGACGAGCCGAGGGGGGAAAGCACATCACCTTGGAGGACATAGCCAGGAATGCCGGCGAGGCCGGAGGACATGCGATAGTCGGCGTCAGCCATGACATTATGGCTGCTATTGCCGCTGCCCAGACTGACGAATTGCTTGGGCTGGACGTTGAATGGTGAGGCGAGATCGGCGCGCTGGTTGATCACGGCGTCAAGAGCGGCCTGGAGAGCACCGGAAAGCCCCAGCCGCATCGTATCGGTGGCGGTGCCTGCATTGGAGGTGCGGCCGCCAACGAGGCGCCGGTTGATGAACTCGGAGAGAGACGTAAAAGGACCGCGCTTGCGGACCTGCATGACCATCTCTTTGGCGAGGTTATGAATGTCGGCTTCGGAGAAATCGTAGAAGCCGTTCCATGCGTTGCCTGTGTTGCCTTTGTCGGCGTTGGCGGAGCCGCCGATCGGTGCCAAGGTGCGGGAGAATGGGGCGATCGTGGAGGTATGACCCGCGATCGGGATGTTTTTCAGCGAAGAAAAGACGGCCTTCCAAGCCTCGACCGAGGTCGAGTTGATATTGAAGGCACCCTCGACAAGGAGATTCTGCGCGGCCATGCGGGAGTTTGCCGGATTGCTCGCGTCACCGTTGCCGCGGAAGTTTCCCTCGTCATCCCATGCTGCGTCGCCGCGATCGCGGAAGGGACGGAGGCGGGAGTTGATGAGGCGGTCGCTCAAGGAGGAGAAGTCGAAGGAGCCGGTCTGCGGATAGGTGGAGAAGTAAAAGCGGTCCCAGAGCAGGTCATTCCAGAGATAGGATCCGTCATAGTGACGGCCCATCTCGCTGCGGCGGAAAAACAGCTGGTCGCGGGTGACGCGGCCATGAGGGTAGGAGTTGGAGATGGCGTAGTTGTTTTGCCACGAGTTTAAAACGTAAGCCTGACGGTTGGGATCACCGTTGACGCTGGTGGTGTTGATGAACCCGCCCGTGTTGAAGTGTTGAAGCTGCCCGATGGAGGAAAGCGGATGACCGGGACGCGGGATGTCGTAGAGAAGGTTTTGCTGCCCAACGAGAGGGTCGGTGATGTAATTGGGAGCGGCGGTCTGCTCCTGGCCTTCGCCGACATTGAAGAGTCCCCAACGAGCGGTGGAGACCGAGCCGGAGGGACGTATGATATTGGCTCCGAGCCAAGGATTGGGCGT
Source organism: Opitutaceae bacterium (assembly GCA_024711005.1). GTDB lineage: Bacteria > Verrucomicrobiota > Verrucomicrobiia > Opitutales > Opitutaceae > Rariglobus. The sequence goes on from JANJTQ010000010.1 coordinate 24,704, forward strand.
GTCGTTGGCGAGGCCGTCGCCACCGTTCTTGGCGAAAGTGCGCGCCCACTCGAGAGTATGCTGGACGCCGGTCGTGGAGTCGCTGCCGCCAAAGAACACGTAGGCACCGCGGTAATTGACCTGATAGAAGGGCGCCTGCTGGGCGATGGAGGATGCCACCGCAGTGTAGCCGGTGCCTTTGGTGAGGTCGACGGGAGCCTGGTTCAGGACTAAAATGTAGCCACCACCTTGGCGGGTGCCGTCACCAATGGGATTGACCAAGAGGAAGCTGTTACCGACCTCGGTGGTGTATTGCTGGCCGCGGATGAACTGCACCAGGCGTTTGTCGCCCTCGCCGGCGGTCCAGTCCATGTACAGGTGGGTATTGATCTGCGGGGCACCGCTTCGGAGGGCTACCCGTGTGGATGCGAGCGGGATGGTCTTGTTCGTGTTGAAGGCGAGGGCGGTAAGCGTGTCGTAGTCGTTTTTCATAACTACGAACTGCTTGTGCGTGGACGAGTTGACCGGGACGACGTCGTAGGCACCGGTGGAAGTGGGAGTGATGGTGGGATTGTTGGTGGCGGAGTCGTCGATGGTGAAGATGTGGGCTTCTCCAGGCGCCATGCCGGGGGAGCGAAGGATGAAAGTGGGATCGCCGAAGTGGGAAGGCTCGTTGCCCGAGTAGAACCGGGTGAAGTCGACCGCGGGGTTGCTGGTATCGTCGGTGGAGCCGTGAACAAGTTGCCCAAAACTGCCGCTGAATCTGAACTGGTAGTCAGCAGGGGCCAGAGGGACGGCGTAAGGATTGGCGATGAGGACGACGGGAATGGTGTCGATCCATATGAGGCCGGTGTGATTGACCGGCGTCCCGGTGCTGTCCGGAACCGCGGTATCTTCTCCTCCGACAATGCGGAGGCGGACAAAGCGCTTGGCCTGAATGACCAAAGGGTGAAGGCCGTGCTGAATTTCGGTCTGGCGGCGAGGCGAGGCTCGTCCTGAAAAATCGAATACACCGCCCGGAGTGTCGGACGCGAGGTTGCCCATGTTTGCAAACGACCAGAGCTGCTCCCAGGTGCAGCCGTATTCAAACACGCCGACGTTGGCGGCACCGTCTCGGAATGGCCACCCGCCCGAGTAGGATGCGTCGCTTGGCGGGAATGTGGCGTAGAGAGTGGATTCTGGTTTGAAGACCCGGTTATGGGTGTTGGCGGAAGCGATGTTGTCGCCGTAGGCCCCGTTAAGTGCTGTGCGGAAATCGGAGAGGTTTTTTTGGCCGAGAAGGTAGGTGAAGTCGACTTTTAGCCCGCCGTTCTTCGTGTCGGCAAGGATGCCGCGTGAGTGGATTGAGAAGTCGTGATAACGCGCCCTGAGCTCGTCGGGAAAACTGGTGGCGGAGGGAGCGAGGTAGGCGAACTGATCAGGGGTAAGAACGGAGGAGAGCTGGGACTTAAATGTGGCCGGGTCGGGTTGCAGGATTGGATCGAGTCGCGCGAAACCATCGGTGCCGTCGGACGACATGGTTTCGATCGCGGTGCGCTGAGCGGACTGAAGTCGGATGCGATGGTCCGTGGTGGACGCCAAGGGGGAAGAATAGGGGTCCGAGAGGTTGGCACGGGCTTTGACGCCCTCGTCACCCACCCACCAAGCGTAGTGCCCGATCAGGGTGTCGGTGCCATTGGCCCCGGGAATGGTCGTGGAGCGGATTTCAATTTCTGGTGCGGTTACGGCGCGCTCCAGCGAATTCGTGTCCGACGCTGTGACGTTGGCACTGGCCTTGACCAAGAGACGATAAGCACGGCTGTTGGGATTACCCGGATTTTGACGGATTTTATCCAAGGCCGTGCTTGAGGCGGATAGACCGGAGATGGTGTCGGTGGGTTTGTAGGTGTCACCGATGTTTTCGTTGCCGCTGACCAGCCAAGATTGCAGCGCGGGGACGGGATTGTAGCTGGCGGGGGCGTCGGCGTTGTAAGGGGCCGCGGCCGGGGTTTGTGGATAACCGGGGGTATTGCTGTTGCGCCAGACACCGGTCCACTGGCGGTTGCGAGGTGCATTGCGCCAGTAGGTGTCGATCGAATTGAGCGCCGTCGTGGCGTTGCCGACCAGGTTCGTGCCGGATGCGGGATCGGTGGTCGGATACGGGGACGGCGTGGCTTCCGTGGCGAGGGGCTGAAGGTCCGCGCGGGCGGTGACGCGTTGGTCGGGACCGGCGTGTTTTTGGAGTTCGCCCAAAGCGATATTGAGGGCGAGGAGGGCGTTTTGGCGGGCTTGGGCGATCTGCTGGTTGTTGGCGGCGACCTGGGTTTCGACGCGCGTGAGGCTCGCAAGCGAGACGAGCAGCAGGACCAGGAACGCGAGGAGCGTGATCGTGATGAGCAGCGCGAAGCCGCCGCGCCTTCGGCGGCGCGGGATTATCGATGACCGATGTCCAATGACCAATGGGGCGGGGCGGGGCATGGGGTGGCGGTGGTTCAGTCTCTTTCCTGGTTCCCTTACTCGTTCTCGTTCTCTCGGGTTGGGTCGGCGGTGGCGGAGGGGGAACGAGAACGAGTAGGAGAACGAGAACGATGGCGGGGTGGGATCAGCGCATGCGTTTCATCTCAAACTGCTTTCCGGCGAGGGCGGCTTTGGCGAACTCGCCCCAGAAGGGGGTGGGGGTGTATTTCCAGTCGGAGATCATGACCGGGGTGGCGGCGGGGTGAAAGCACCAGGCCGTCCAGTTCAAACGGTGCTTTTGGATGAAGCCGAGCATGTCGGGAACCCATGTGTAGGGCGACTCCTGATTGGCGTGCGGGATGAAATCCATCTTCTTGATATCGGCCCCGACTTCGCCGACCAGAATCGGGTGTTTGGCGGCGGCCGCGAGGACGTGTTTTTCCCAGCCCTTGTGCCAGTTGTATACATGCCACGAATACATGATGCCGTTGCCCGAAGGATCGGAGAGTTCGTGGCCCTCGGTGATGCCGGTGAGGTTGTAGGACCAGCCGAGGCCGGCGACGACCACGAGGTTTTTGGCACCGGTGGCGCGGACGGCGTCGAGCAGGCCCTGCATGCCGACCGACTCGAAACCCTGGTTCTTTTTCTTCTCTTCGTCGGAGAGGAAGGCGGACTCGTCGGCGCCTTTGTGTTCGCTGACGAAACCGCCGTTGCGCCAGACCTCCCACGACGTGCCGAAGGGCTCGTTGAAGAGATCGAAGATGACGGCGGGGTGGTTTTTGTAACGGGTGGCGGCGTCGGTCCAGAACTTGGCGTGGCGAGGTTTGGGGGCGCGAAATTCGTGGAGATCGAGGACGAGATAAACGCCCCGGTTGGCGGCGAGCATTACGCATTGATCAACGTAATCACGATAGGCGGCTCCGCCATCTTTCTGGAGGGCGTTTTCGCCGAACCAGGATTTGTCGCTGACGGGGAGACGGACGACGTTGGCTTTCCATTCCTCGATGCCGACGAGGGTGGACTTGATGGGTTGCGTGTCGTTCGGGAGGGATTCGAGTCCGCCGGCGTTGAGGCCCTGGAGCCAGACTTCCTTGCCGGCGGGATCGACGAGGCGGTTACCCTGCGCGCGGAGTTCGGCGGGCCAGTTGGCTTGGTTGGCGGTCTCGGGCGGGACGTAGCGAGCCTTGGCGATTTCTTCGCGTTTGCGGGCGGCGGCGAGGACGGGGGCCGGGTCGGTGGGACGAAGGACGATGTCGTCGATGTCAAGGGAGCCCGAGACGATCTGGAGCAACGACGGCATGAACTTGAGGGCGGTCGCGCCTTCAGGGACGAGGAACGCGGTCTTTTTTTCGACCCAGCCCTTGGTGTTGCCACGGACGAAAGGGGCGGGCGGGGATTTGCCGATTTTGGCGCGGCTGGCGTCCATGAATTCCATCATGAAGCGGGCGTCGAACCACGGTTTTGGGCCGGCTTTGAAATTCGTGGTGCGCCAGCGCCAGGAGAGCTCGACGGCGGGGGTGCCGGGCGGAAGGGCAACCTCCATGTAAAGCATGGTGGTCGCGGAGGGGGCCGGGGAGGTGAGGCGGATAAAATGGTTGCCCTCTTCCTGGAGCCAGGCGGCGTTGGCCTTGAGTGTGGGCCAGTGGTCGGGCCAGCCATCGACGTTGGTGTCCGCCTCCAGGCTGGAGTTGGGAATGAGCGACGAGGCGAGGGTGCCTTGGGCTTGGAGCGATGCCCCGAGGAAGGCGGCGGGCAGAAGGCAGAGGCCGAGCAGGCGGCGGAAGGAAGAGGCGGACATGAGCGGGCGGGGCGGGGCTAACGCAGGGCACCGCCCGAAGGGGGCGGTGCATCAAGCAAAGGATAACGAGTGGACTGGCTTACAGGCCGCGAGAGCGGCGGCGGGCGCAGGCGAGGACCAGGCCGCCGGCACCGGCGAGCAAGGCGTAGGTGGAGGGCTCGGGGATGACGGACACGATTTGCACGGCGTTGAGGAAGCCGCGCATTTCGTCGCCACTGGTGCCGCCGATACTCGCAAGGTTCAGGTAGGGATTTTCGGCCGTGATCGAGACGGTGAGTCGAACGTAGTTGCTGATGGCGGCATTACCGGCGTCGAACGTCCAGTCGCTGGTGTTGTCGGTGGTGCCTGCGGCGTAGCTTACCGATTCGGTGGAGTAGGTGTTGAAATTGAAATTGCCGGCGGCCGCGCTGGTGCCGACGTAGAAGTTTTGAACGTGAGCAAAGGTCGTGTCCGTGTTGCGTCCGACGATGTAAACATCGTAGGTGCCCACAGCGAGTCCACCGATCTGGAGGCCAACCGCCCGTTGCTGGGCGGCGGAGCCGATATAGGTGCCGTCTCTGCCGACGGAGGTTCCGGCGTAGATGTCGGTGTTGATTTGCGTTCCCGAGACATTGCCGGTCGCGCCTTTCGTCAGGTCGATGATCGTCTGGCCGGCGGAGACGTTGGTGCCAAAATTAAGTGAAATTTCACCCGGGGTCTGAGTGCCTGCGTCGCCGTCATTGGCCGCAGTGCCGTCGGCCCACTTGATGGAGCTGAGGGTGGGGTCGCCTTGCCCCATTTTGATCCACGTCGTATCCGTGAACGAGCCGTTGACGGAGTGATATGGGCTGTTGGTCAGATCGTCGGAGGCGACCGTGGTGGTGCCCCAATCGAGCATGAGCACCTGGGCGCTTAACGAGCCGGTAAAGCTCAGGGCGAACAGGGCGAGGGTGGTGCGGGTGACTGCTTTCATGGATGGGCTGAGGGGGATGTATTGGTTTTTGGGGGCGGCACGCGGCGCGGCGGAACGGCTTGGCCGGCGGGCTCGGCGGGTACTGCATTCTGTCGAAGAACAGCGTGATTAGGTCGGTGCAGGGAAAACTATGCAAGCACTTTGTTTCACAAGATAAAATCTGTTTAACAAAACAGGACATTTTTAAAATTTAGGCAGTTTGATAACCTAAATATTTAATAGATAACAGTTAAAACTGTTAAACTGATAATTTAACAAACATAGCGTTTAACGCGATCCTGTTTGACATCGGGTCGGGGCGCTCTTGGTCTGCGTCACGTTTTATGGAAGTCATTTCAGTTCCGTCCCCGCGTTTTAAGCATCAGCAAGTCGAGGCGGAGATTCGTCAGTTGGTGGAAACGTTGCCGATCGCGGGGCGGTTGCCCTCGGAGCGCCGGCTGGCGGAGCTTTACGGGTGCAATTTCCTGACGGTGCGTCGCGCGTTGAAAGAGCTCGTCGACGATGGCACGGTCATGCGTCGGATCGGGAGCGGGACGTTTGTGGCGCGGCACGCGCGGAGTGTGCCGGCGGCGACCGCCCGGCCGCGGATCGGGGTGCTCGTGTGGCAGGGGGGCGACGCGTATGCCAATCGGGTGTTGCAGGGGCTCGCCTATGAGGCGGTGAACAACGACCTGGATCTGCGCTCAAGTTGGGTGCGCGACTTCATGGACGACGGACTCGAGCAGGCGAAGTTGCTGGAGCAGGAAGGTTGCGTGGCGATCACCCTGCCTTGGTTTCCGCATGATCGGATCGACGAGGTGCGCACGTTTGTGCGCAGTTGCACCTTGCCGGTGAGCCTCCCGATGGTGATTCCCGGGTTGGAGGCGAACAGCTTCGAGCAGCAGGAGGTGTTCGGCACCAACTTGCAGGCGTCGGCCGAGCACTTGTGCGGATATTTTTATGCGCTCGGCCACCGTCGGATCGCCTTGCTCGGGCCGGATGCTCCGGGCGATGTGGTGTTAAATCGTTTTTTGAGCGCCTACGCCTGCTACACCTCGCGGGCGAACCTCCCGAATCATTGCGGCTTGGTCGGGCCGGGAGCGCAGGCGATGAACCAACTGGCGGAGCGTTGGGCGACGTATCGCGGCGACCTGGCGGTGATCAGCTACGACGACGAGCACGCGCTTCGTTTCATGACGGCGATGCACAAGCTGGGGCTGAGTGCGCCGGACGATTTTCAGATCGGCGGCTACAACAACACCGAGGCCAGCGCCTACAGCGACCCGCCGCTGACGACCATTCAGCAGAACTTCAACTACGTCGGGCACTGGCTCATCAAGAGCGCGCTCGCGTTGGCGCGCGGCGAGATCGACCAATCCACCTCGTTGCCCCGGCCGCAGATGTTGGTTCGCGCTTCCTGTGGCGGAGCGGGACGGATCGACGAGGCGTTTCGTCAACAACTGCCCAATCTCGACATCATCGTGGAGGATCCTTCCGGGGATCCGATGCCGGGCTGATTGCCCGCGCGCCGGTCTCGCGGATCGGCGGGATGTCAGACCTTCGGGTAGGCTGGCGTGGCACCGCGTTGGGAGGCAACCCATTCGCCGGTGCGGCAGGCGCGCGCGAGGCTTTCGGCATCGGACGACTGGCCGCCGAGCAGATGAACGAGCAGTGCGGCGAGGAATGCATCGCCGGCGCCCACCGTATCGATCACGTCGACCGGGCGGCCCGGTTCCCATAGCCAGCGGCCTTCGCGGAGAAGGCCGGCGCCACGGGCACCCGCGGTGACGCAGATGATCGGGCAGCCGGTGGTGTTGGCGAGAGCCCGGGCGTGGGCCTCCTCCTCGCCGGGCTTCTCGGAGGATTCTCCGCGGAGGCGGGCGGCTTCCTCGGCGTTGAGTTTGAGCATCGTGGCGCGCGGGGCGAGGGCGCGCACGAGTTCGAGATCGTCGTGCGGGGCGCGCAGGTTGACATCGAAGACGCGCCAGGCCTGGTCGCGTTCGGGCAGCACGGCGAAGAGGCGGTTGAGGACGGTGCGGTTGAAGGGGGAGCGTTGGGCGAGCGAGCCGAAGACAAGGGCCCGCGCGCCCTGGGCGGCGCGGGTGACGTCCTCGTTCATGAAGATCTGATCCCAGGCGACGCTCGGGGTGATCTCGTAGCGGGCGTCGCCGCTTTCGCCGAGGATGGCCCGCACGTAGCCCGTGGGCAGGCCGCTGTGGCGGGTGATGAGGTCGGTATCCATATCCCAACTACGGAGCCGGCGGAGAAGTTCCTCGCCGAGGAGATCGCGGCCGACGGCCGACACCAGCCGGGCGTCGGCGCCGTGTTGTTTGAGATGATAGGCGACGTTGAAGGGGGCGCCGCCGGCAAAAAGGCCCTCGGGAAGGAAGTCCCAGAGGATTTCGCCAAAGCAGAGGACGCGGGGAGGGGAGTCGGAAGGGGGCATGGTTTTAATCGTTCTCTTACTCGTTCTCCTCACCGTCCGATCCGGCGAACCCGAGAACGAGGAAGAGAACGAGAAAGAGAACGAGTAACGAGGATGTGGTTTTCAGTCTGCGAGGTGGGCCGGGTCGACCTCGACCTCCTGGCAGGCACGGATGAAGCAGGCGGCGGACCAGGCCTGGAAGGCCTTGCCCATGGGGCGGCCGGTCTGGCCGTGGGCCCATTCGTTGAACTCCCATTCCTGGTCGCGGCCGAGCTGGTTGAGTTTGGCGAGGCGCACGAGTTCGCGGCAGGCGACCTCGTGGAAGCCGAGACGGTGGATGAAGCGCACCCACATCGCGCCGATGAACGGCCAGATGCCGCCGTTGTGGTAGTGATGCGGGAGGTTGAGGAGATTGACCGTGTAATAGGCCCGCCAGTCGGGATCGCCGGCCTGCACGACGGGGTAGAGATTGGCGCCGGGCCACGGCTCGTTGACGCCGGCGCCCCACATGAAACGAAACGCGACGCGGGCGCGGTCGGCGTCGAGCAGGTTCATCAGGTAGGCGAGGATGTTGCCGTAGACATCGCAGCGCCAGTTGAAGGCGAAGGGCGTGATCTCGGCGATGAGGTACTGGGCGTCGCCAAGACCGAACTGGCGGTCGGCGAAACGATTGGGGCGCTTGTCGTCGGGCGAGGGTTGCGTGCTCGGCCAGAAAAGATCGAGCACACGGCCCCGGATGTTCTGCGACCAGCGCAGATAGTCGGCGGCGCGCTCGAAATCGCCCATGAACTCGAGGAGGCGCCCGAAGCAGACATTGGCGCGATACCAAAGGACCTCGTCGTAGAGCACGTTGTAGCTGCGCCCGAAGAGATCCGTCCAGTCACCGGCCTCGGGAATCTCAAGGAGCCCGTCGTTGTTGCTGTCGTGGGCGCTGAGCCAGTCCATCGCGCGTTGGAGCCGGTCGGCGTTCCGACGAAGGAAATCGAGGTCTCCGGTCGTGGTGGTGAAATTATAGAATGCGATGATCACCCATAGGCCGCTGTCGATGGAACAGATGCTGCCGACGCCGGAGTAATCGGGCGAGCCCGTGTCGATATGAACATTGGCGGGCAGCTGGCCTGTCGGAGATGCGGCGTTGAGCAGCGTCTCCAAGGTTTGTCGCTGGCAGGCCCGGATGTCGGGATCCTCGAGGTGCATCGTATTGATGATCGTGATCGCGCCATCGCGCGCCCAGACGCTGCGGTAGTTGGCGTCGGTGCCGGTGACACTGTTATCGTTGAGCGAGCAGGCGGAGAAGCCGAGGGGCGTGATGTTTTTGCGCAACGCGACGATCGCCTTCTCGTAGGCGAGCTTGAGGAAGTCCTTCTCCAGGGAGTCGAGGGCGCCCAGGCGCGTGCCGGTGAACAGTCGGCGGAACCCGGGCGTGGTCTCGTGGCCAGGGTGCGGAGTGGTCTGTACGGAGGGGATTTCGGTGATCACGCCGTAATGGAGCAACCCGTCGAGCACGCCGTCGGCCATCACCAGGCGCGAGCAGTAGAACTGCCGGTCGACTGTGGCTTCGAGCAGTTCGGGGAAGGCGTTTTCAACGATGATGCCTTTGACGCCGGGCAGCAGGAACATGCTGCTGTCGTTGCCGGTGTCGCCGGCGACCAGAACCTGTTCGAGGGGAATGCCGAGATGGTTGGCGAGCCATTGCAACGCCCCGCCCTTGCTCGCCCGGCGGGGAAGGACATCGAGGTCGCGATTACTTGAATACACGACGCAGGCATCGATGCCGGCCGACACGAGACGATGCTCAAGGTCGCGGAGGACCTCGGACGTGGCATTGTCGAGAAACCAGCTCGACTTGAACTTCTCTTGAAACTCATCCGGCTGTGGTTGAATGCCGGGTGTGGATGCGGTGATCTCATTGGCGCGCTCACGATTCCATCCCTCCCCGATATAGGTGGCGAAGCCGTCCAGTTTCTTTTTTCCGCGAGCGTCGACGATTCGCGTGCCCACGCCGCCGATGTAGTAATCGGGCGAGATCAGGCGGCCTTCGGCAACGAGGCGTTCCATGTCGGGAACGAGCCGCCCGCTATTATAGACGAGCAGAGGACGCAGGCTGGCGGGGAGAGACTTCCATGTGGTGAAGAAACGGCGCGCGGACTCGGGGTTGCCAAGCAGCGTGTTGTCGATGTCGCTGCAAAAAAGACGGATGTTGTCGTTGCTCATGGGGGACTGGGGAGAGGTGAATAGGGAGTCGGATAGGTCGGATGGGTTCCATGGGTCGCCAAGACCCTCAGTCGCCATCGTTCCACGGCTCGTCCCATTCGGTGTCGCTCAGCGCCTTCTGCATGGGACGCCCTTCGACGAAGCTGATGAGCTGCTGCGCGATGCCGGTCCAGGTGAAGAGACTGCGGGCTTTGTGCGCACCCATGCGCGAGAGGCGGTTCCAGACTTTTTTATGTTTGAACGGCTTCAACATCATGATGCCAAGATCGGCTTTGTCGAACGGGTCGCCAAAGAGCGCGTGCCGGCCGAACGTAACGGCGCGGTAGAGGCCGCCGTGGATCGTGACGACCGTGGGCGTGCCGCAAGCCATCGCCTCGATCGCGGTCATGCCGAACGGTTCGTAGCGACTGCTCAACACGAACAAATCGGCCGCGCGATAATAGTCGGCGAGGTCTTCGTTTGCGACGAACCCGGCGAACTTGACGCGCTTTCCCAGATCGAGCTTCTTCACGCGTTTTTTTAGATCGGCGAGGATGTGTTTTTCCTGTGCGTCCATTTTTTCGCCCCCCACCGCGAGGTGGAGCACGATGTCGGGATCGCGTTTGGCGACGACGGAAAAGGCTTCAATCAGAAGATCGTAGCCTTTGTTGGTCGCGAGACGTCCCAAGGCGAGGATGGTGGGCTGCTTGAATCCGAGGCGGCGGCGAATCATCTGACGCGACGCCTCGCTCACCGGGAAGAACCGGTTGTCGTCGTATCCCGGTGGGATCATGTGAACGTGATCGGCGGGCACGCCGTATTCGCTAATGATCAGGTCGAGCTGGGGAGGGGTCGTTGCCACAACGAGATCGCAGGTGCGATAGATGATCGTCTCGTGTTTGATGCGCTCGGTGAAGTTGAACTCTTTTTCGAACGACGCGGCGCGCTCCGGATAGTCCGTTTCCATCTGCTGCTTCTTCCAAATCCCCAGCGAATGGGGCGTGTGGACGTGCGGGATGGCGAGCGCCTCGGCCAGACGAAGGCCGGCGACACCGGCATCCCAATAATGGCTGTTGATGAACTGGTAGGTGAGGCCGTGGCGCTTGATGAAGCGCAGGGCGTTCTCCGACCATTCCATGAGGTCGCGATGAAGGTATTCCTTGGAGATGAACGCATCGCCGCCGCAGCGGGCGCGGATCACGCGCACGCGTGAATTCACGATGTCGATTTCCGGCTGCTTTTCGAAGCGGCGGGTCCAGATGTCGACCTCGTAGCCGAGTTGAGCGAGTTTTTTCGCGAGCTCGAGAACGTAGACGACCTGGCCTCCGGTATCCGCTTCGCCCAAGGGTGGATTGGCGGCGACATAACCATGGGTCGAAACCATGGCGATGCGCGGCCGTTTCTTGTCAGTATGTAACGTGGCCATGAGTCGATTTTTGGAACGCATCGACCAACGTGCAAGTCACGATGTCCGCTTTTTTGAAATTAATCCGTTTGTAGGTGAATAACGGATACAGATATCGGGCGATTTACCGGGTGTCGTCACGGGGTTAATGCCGCGCCACGGTTGGGGGGAACGCATTTCCCTCTTGCAAGATCGTCGGCGAGCAGCGGTCAGCGTTTCAATGTCCCGCGGCCCGCGTCGGACTCTTTATTCCGAGGCGATGGCCAGGCGGAGAAGGTGACGCAGTCGTTGCGGGTCGGTGGCGGAGGTTTTGGCGACGAAGCCGCGGGCGTGGGCGAAGTGGACGTCGGGTTCGCCGGCGATGCGCGTGAAGTCGAGCCGCGCGCTGTCGCGATGGCGGGAGAGCCCGTAGCCGTCGCTGCGCCGGTCGGGCGAGATGAGCGCGATCACCCGGTTGCCCAGGCCCCGACTTTCGACGTAGCGTTCGAGCGCGGCGGACGGATCGTCGGGGAGCGGTTCGGTGCGCGGAAGAAAAAGCGCGCACGGCGCGCCGGCGACGTCGTCGAGCGTCCACAACTCCGCATGGCGCGCGATGAAGTCGAGCCGGTCGCGCAACGATCGCACGTAGGCGAGCAGGTCTTCGCCGATCATCCGCATGATCTCCCACAACGGCTCGCCGGGTGAGAGCTGCGCGGACTGCGCAAACCGGCGCAGGAGGGCGCCGTCGACGGGCGAGTTGAGTTTGCCGACGACACCGCGGTCGACTCCGAGCCAGCGCGCCGTATCCGAAGCGCCACGACAGTCGAACCACTCGGCGGGTTCGAGCCAGTCGCAGAAGGAGCGGGCGTCCTCGTAAAGCCCGAGGTGCCGGAGGACGAACGAGAGCGAGCAGGTGGGCGGGTGATCCGCAGGCAGTTGGTGGTGGTCGAAGTTGTTGAGTGCGGGCTCGTGCACATGGCCCACGTCCACCACGGCGACGGAGGCGTCGGCCAGGTCGGCAGGCTCCGGCTCGCGACGCACTATGGGCGCGGGGTGGACGGCGAGGAGCACGCTGCACGCGAGGAACTCGTCTTTGTGCGCACTGCCGGGGTGGGTGAGAATCGTGGTGAAAGGCGTCATTGGCCGGTGACCCTACGGCTGAGACGGCGGTGGGCAATGGCGGTGATTTGACATGGACTTGCGACCCGGCTCCGGCTGTCGTGGTGGCACATGATCACGCTGCAAACCGCCCGTCGTTATGAGGACCTGCTCGGTGAAGATGTCGCAATGTCGTCCTACGATTACGCGACCCTGTTCGAGGGAAAAGGCTGGTTTGCGCGGCGTCGGGCGAAGGCGCGCTTCAAATTGCTTCAAAAGCTGGACGCGAAACTTACGCGTGTGCTGCATCCGGAGGAGCGGGTTTATTTTGTGAGCGTCGGATCGCTCAGCAGTTCGGTGGAGCAGTTTTTCGCCGGCTGGGCCGCTTATTGCATCAACCTGCGCGCGCTGATCTTCACGACGGAGCGGGTCATTCTGATGCAGGTCGGCGGAAACAAGAAACCGCGCGAACTGGTGAGCGAGCTATCGTACACATCGATCCGGGAGGTGAAGGCGACTTGGTCGGGTTTTTGTGAAGTGGTGTTGGCGAACGGGAAGAAGCATCGGTTTTCCGGAATGCCCAAGGTCGACCGAAAGTTTCTGCGGGATTTTCTGAAGGACGTGGTCGCGGGAGGCGGGAAGGCGGGATCGCTTGGCCGGAAATCGGACGGGTTGGTGCATTTGTGCCCGCACTGTTTTACGGGCGTTCCGGCCTGGCCGGTCTCGTGCGGTGACTGTGGTGGCGGCATTAAATCGGCGCGCACCGCGGCCTTGCTCTCTCTGGTGTTTCCCGGACTCGGGGACTGTTATTTGGGCCATCGCGGACTCGCCGTGATGGAGATGGTCGGCACGGGTTTTCTCTGGCTGGTTTTCGTGGTCCTGCCGTTGTTGGGCGTGGCGCCGGAAGGTGAAGCGGAGGCGCCGATCGACGACGCCCATTGGATCGTGACCGCGGTGATTCTTGGTGCGACCCACCTGATCGATTCCGCGGTGACGCATTGTTTCGCCCGCAAGGGACATCATCCGGGAAAGCCGCCCCTCGCGGTTGCCGGAGCCCCGGTCCGGTCGATGTAATACTCGATTCGTGTAAGATGAACCTGTCGGAGTGGCGGCAGGATTACCGCCACTCCCAGGGGACGCGTGACGCCGCGGATTATCGTGAACGCGATTTGGAACAAGCCCGGCGTCACCGATTGAGCATGGAGCCGAGAATCAGGGCGTGGTTGGGGTTGGCCGGAGGGCTTTCGGGCGCGGCGGGCAACTCCAGGGTGAAGGTGGCGCCGCGGCCGGGGCCGTCACTGCGGGCGGTGAGTGATCCATCCAGTTCTCCGGCCGTATTGGCGGACGAATGGAGTCCGAAGCCGTGACCTTTGGCCCGGGTGGTGAAACCATGGGCGAAGATGCGGTCGAGGTTTTCGGCGGGAATGCCGACGCCGTTGTCGATGACGCTGATGCGTACCCGTCCGGGAGATCCGGACTCGATGCGAAGCGTGAGTTGCTTTTCGGGAGGAGCGCCGTCGGCGAGCGCGTGTTTGGCGTTCCGCACGAGGTTGACCATGATCTGGAGAACCCGGGTGCGGTCGGCGAGAACGCTGGGCGTGGGGGCGTAGTCGCGGATGATGCGAATCTCGTGACGGGCAAGCGCGACCGCGTTGAGGCGGAGGGAATCCTCGACGAGGACGACCGGGTCATGGGGTTCGATCAAACCCGGGGCGCTGGCGAAGGACTGCTGCATGGTGACGATGTCCTTGATGTGATCGATGTACTTGCGCAGCTCGGCGATCTCGGAGAGGTAGCGGGTGCGTTCGGCGCGGAGATGATCGGCCAGTTGTGCGATGTAGCCGGGGACCTGCGCGCCTTTCGGGGTGGCGAAGAAGGCCGGGAGGTCTGCGGCGTGTTGGGCGAACAAGGCGGAGAGTCGGGCGACTCCGTCGACCCGGCTGTTGCGGACACCTTCGGCCAGCACCTCGGCGGCCACGTTGACGCTGTTGAGGACGTTGCCGACGTTGTGAAGAACGCCCGTCGCGACGTCCGCCATGCCGGCTTTGCGGGAGGCGTCCACGAGGTCCCGGTGGGTGGCTTCGAGCTGTTCCTGAAGACGGTGCGAAGCGGTGACGTCGCGGCTGATCCCGAAGGTTCCAATGACGGCGCCGTGTTCGTTGCGGAGAGGAGCCTTGGTGGTGAGGCTCCAAGTGCGGGCCCCATTCTGCCAGGTTTCCTTTTCCAATTTTTCAATGATGGGCTCGCCGGTGCGGATGATGTTTTGTTCATCCTCGAAGGCCTGCCGGGCGTGGCCCTCGTTGAAAAAATCGAAGTCGGTTTTCCCGAGCATCTGCTCGGTCGGCACGCCATGCTTGACCGCTAGGGCCGCGCTCACGGCGATGAATCGCGAATCGAGATCCTTGAAGTAAACGTGGTCGGGGATGTTGTCCAAAAACGCGTGCAGGAGATGGCGGAGCGTTTCTTCGGGAACGATGCAGGCCGATCGCTGTTGGTGCATGGGTTACAATGGATTTCAGGTCACAACCGCGGTGGGGCGATCATGGAAATGACGGAGCAGGACGGATTGGAGCGTCGCAAGGGTGACGGGTTTTGCAATATAGTCGTCCATGCCGGCAGCAAGGCAGTCGGCGCGATCGGAGGGCATGACGTTCGCGGTCATTGCGATGATGACCAGGCGCGCCGGGAGGGCGGGATCGGCGGATGCCTGGAGCGTCCGGATGCGGCGGGTGGCTTCGAGGCCGTCGAGAAGGGGCATGCAAGAGTCCATGAATACGAGGTCGTAGGATTCGTTGCGGAGTGCGGCGATGGCTTGATGGCCGTCGCCGGCGAAGTCGGCGGAGAAGCCGAGGCGGCGGAGTTGGAGTTGAATGACCTTACAATTCACGGCGTCGTCTTCCGCGACGAGGATGCGAAGTGCAGGCAGAAGTTCCCGGGTCGGAGACTGCGAGGGAAACGGGGCGGGCGTGTGGCGGCCGAGGACGCCGGCGAGGCATTCATGGAGCGCGGAGGGATGGAGAGGTTTGAGCTGGCAGGCGGCGAGGCCGTGTCTGGCAAGGGCGGGGCCGTGAATGCGTTCACCGTGCGAAGTGAGCATGACGAGCGAAGGTGTCGGAACGATTGCGTCGAGGGATTGGATGGCGGCGGCAAGGGCGAGACCGTCCATGCCGGGCATTTGATAATCGAGGAGAACCAGATCGAACGGGGTGTGATTGTCGGCCGCGCGGCGAAGGCAGGCGAGGGTGGAAGGACCGTCGGCGGCCTCGGTGACCGCGAGCCCCCAGGCGCCGAGAAGGCGCAGGAGGAGTTTGCGATTCGTGGCGTTGTCGTCGACCACGAGAGCGCGGAAGCCGTTGAGGTCGGCAACCGGAGGCGGTGGGTCTTCAAAGCCGTCGGCGATGGGGAACGGGATGTCGAACGCGAAGAGGGATCCGTGGCCCGCTTCGCTATCCACGCGCAGTTCGCCGCCCATGAGGTCGATGATGCGCTTGCAGATCGTCAGTCCGAGACCGGTGCCGCCGAAACGACGGGTGGTCGAATTGTCGGCCTGGGTGAACGGTTGAAAGATTCGTTCCAAGGCTTCGGCGGGAATGCCGACCCCGGTGTCGTGCACCTCGAAGCGGAGTGTCGCGATGTGATCGACGCGGGCGATCTGACGTACGAAAACGGAAACTTCCCCGCCTGAATCGGTGAATTTGACGGCGTTGGTGATCAGGTTGAGCAGGACCTGACGGAGCCGTGTGGGGTCGCCGCGAACGTGGGTGGGAACGTCGGGTTCGATCTCCCATGGGAACTCGATGGACTTGCGGGCGGCGTGGGTTCCCTGAAGGTCGACAACCTGTTCAACCAGGCGGGCGAGGTCGAATTCGCATGATTCGAGTTCCATGCAACCGGCCTCGACCTTGGAGAAATCGAGGACGTCGTTGATGATGGCGAGGAGGGCGTCCGCGCTGCTGCAGAGGGTTTCGGCGAGATCGCGTTGTTCGGGAGTGAGGCCGGTGTCGATGAGGATGTTGGCCATGCCGATCACGCCGTTGAGGGGCGTGCGGATCTCGTGGCTCATGTTGGCCAGAAAGAGACTCTTGGCGCAATTGGCGCGGTCGGCGGCCTCCTTGGCTTCGGCGAGTCCCTGCTCGGCATTGCGGCGAACCTCGATCTCGGCGAGGAGGCGGGTGTTGATGGCGTCGAGCGCGGCGGTTCGCGCGGTGACCTTTTGCTCCAAGTCGGCGAGGTCCGCCCGGTGGGCTTGGAGAAGACGCCATTTTTCGGTGAGCGCGGCGGCGAGTTGGAGCGCTTCGACCGAGTCGAAGGGTTTTTTGAGGATGACGAGCCGGTCGGAACGGCCGAGTTCGGCGACCATATCGGCCCAGGAATAGTCGCTGTGCGCCGTGCAGAGCACGACCTGGAGATCGGGGTCGTGCCGCCAGAGTTGCGCGGTGGTTTTCACCCCGTCCATGCCGGGCGGCATGCGAACGTCCATAAAGGCGAGCGCGTAGGGGCGGCCGGTGGTGAGGGCTTCGCGAACCTTGACCACCGCCTCGGCTCCCTGATGAGCAAAGTCGAGTTCATAGGGAGGCGCCTCGGCAACGGCCGGGGCGCACGGACATTCGAACAGTGCCTCCTCCGCGGCGTTTAAGCTCGCGAGGCCGCTCGACAAGGGGGCGGGAAGCAGGATTTTGCGGAAGTCGACGTGGATGGCCTCGTTGTCATCCACAACCAAGATTCGGCAGGGGATTGGAGGAGGGGGACGCATGGCCGGAACGACGAGGAACCGAGAGACGAGGGGCGGGCTGACGGCTGAAATATAAAATTATTATGAAAACAAGACATAGGGCGAAGTGCTCAGCTTGCGTTCTGAAATAGCCTACCATTTGAAAAATGGGCGGATGGTGGCACGGGCAGCTTGCCCGTGGTTGCGGGTCAAATCATGGGCAGGACGCCCATGCCACGTCGGAATTTTCAGAGCAGCGAGCCTTGGGCGCCGCCGGGGGAAATCTTGAGGCCGATCGCGTGGTAGCCTTTTGAGGTCAGCATGCGGCCTTGCGGGGTGCGTTGCAGATAACCCTCCTGGATGAGGAAGGGCTCGTGGACCTCCTCGAGCGTTTCGGCTTCTTCGCCCACGGCGACGGCAATGGTGCCGAGGCCGACGGGACCGCCCTTGTAGTTTTCCGCCATTACACGGAGGACGCGCTTGTCCATTTCATCGAGTCCGGCGCCGTCGATCTCAAGGAGCTCCAGCGCGGAGGCTGCGACGGGTTTGGTGATTTTTCCCTGGGCGCGTTCCTGGGCGAAGTCGCGGCAGAAATTGATGAGATTGTTCGCGATGCGAGGCGTGCCGCGTGAGCGGGTGGCGATCTCCCTGGCGCCGCCCTCGTCGAGGTCGACGTTGAGCAACCCGCAGCTGCGCGTGACGATGCCCATGAGCGTGGGAATGTCGTAGTACTCGAGACGAGTCTGGAGCGTGAAGCGCGAGCGCAACGGGGCGGTGAGCAGGCCGGCGCGGGTGGTGGCGCCGATCAAGGTGAAGCGAGGGATCGAGAGGCGGACGCTGCGGGCGTTGGGGCCTTGGTCGATCATGATATCGAGACGAAAGTCCTCCATTGCCGAGTAGAGGTATTCCTCGACGGTCTTGGGAATGCGATGGATCTCGTCGATGAAGAGGAGGTCGCCCTCTTCAAGGCTGGTGAGCAGGCCGGCGAGGTCTCCGGCTTTTTCGACCACGGGGCCGCTGGTCACGCGGACATTGCGTCCCATCTCGTGGCCGAGAATGAAGGAGAGCGTGGTTTTTCCGAGGCCGGGAGGGCCGCTGAGGAGAATGTGATTGAGCGCCTCGCCGCGACGTTTGGCCGCGCCGACCATGACCTGGAGACGCTCGATCGTTTTGGGCTGGCCGGTGAAGTCGGCGAAGGAGAGCGGGCGCAGCGCGGCCTCGGCGGAGGAGAGCGGCGCGGCGAGCGTCGAGGTGATGTAGCCGAGGCCTTTGTTTTGGTCGGGAGCGGGTGCGGGCATGAGGTTTTAAGACAGGTCTGAATTTTGGCCCACGAAACACACGAAAAGACACGAAATCCAACTCTCCGACTTTCGTGGCATTTCGTGTGATTCGTGGGCAACTCGCTGTTTCTTCATTTCCACTCGACCTCGGCGCCGAGGGTGCGGAGGTTTTCGACGAAGCGGGGGTGGGCGCGTTTGATGATCTCGGCGTGTCGCACGACCGACTGTCCGGGGATCGAGGCGGCGACCATGTAGAGCGCCACGGCTGCGCGGATGATGTAGGGCGATTCGACCACGGCGGGACGCAGCGGACGGTTGCCGAAGACGACCAGGCGGTGCGGGTCGCTCACGAGGGCGTGCGCGCCGAATTTGGCAAGCTCGGGGATCCACGAAAATCCGTTTTCGTAGACCTTGTTCCAGAAGTGAATCGTGCCGTCGCAGCGCGTGCTGAGCGCGATCATCAGGGGAAGCAAGTCGACCGAGAAATACGGCCAGGGCGCGGCCTCGATCTTGGGGAGAAGGTTGGTCGTGAAGGGCGTTTCGATCACGAGTTCCTGTCCGCGACGAACGACGACGGTGTCGCCCTCGTGCTCGATGATGACGCCGAGTTTTTTGAAGGCGCGGCCGATCAGGTCGAAGTGGTGGGGCAGGGCCTTGGTGACGCGGACCTCGCCGCCGGTGATGGCGCCCAGCGCGAGGAAGGTGACGATCTCGTGGTAGTCGGAATTGATGGTGATTTCGGCTCCGTGGAGTTTTTCGACGCCGACGATTTTGAGCATCGAGGTGCCGAGTCCCTCGATTTTGGCGCCCATCGCGACCAGTGCGGCGCAGAGGTCCTGCACGTGGGGTTCGCTGGCGGCGTTGATGAGCGTGGATTCGCCGGAGGCGAGGGCGGCGGCCATGGCGAAGTTTTCCGTGACGGTGACCGACATGTAGTCGCACCAATGCCGGGCGCCCTTGAAGCCGTGGGGCAGGGCGATGACGAGCGTGTCGCCTTCGCTCACGGTGGCGCCGAGGACGGAAAGGATTTCGAGATGCGGATCGATTTCGCGTACGCCGAGGGAGCAGCCCTTGGTGTTCGTTTGAATGGCGATCTGGCGCAGGCGACCGAGCAGGGCGGGATAGAGCAGGACGGTGGAACGCATGTCCTGCGGGAGCTCGTCGTTGGCGAGGGTGCTCTTGAAAGAGGCGTGGCAAACGCGCATCTCGGCGCGTTCGCGGTTCCACTCGATTTGCGAGCCCTGCGACTGGAAGAAGGCGACCAGCTTGTTGAGGTCTGTGATGTCGGGGACATTTTTCAACGTCACGGGCTCGTCGGTGAGGAGCGTGGCGCAGAAGATGGGCAGGACGGAATTTTTGTTGCCCGAAGGCGTGATGGTGCCGGTGAGGGGCTTGCCGCCGTGGACGATAAGATCGGACATGTGGGAGGTGACGGGGAGCGCGGAGCTCGGAGTAAAGAGGAGGACGAAGGAGACGGTAGGCGTCTCGCGACGAGGACGCAAAAAAGGCGCCCGCAAAAATGCGGACGCCTTTGAAATGCGCGGGGCCGGTGAGCCCTTGGCAAGGTTTATAATTTCACGCGCCGTCGTGGGAAATCATGCGGCTTGCATCAAGCGCTCGGCGGGATGCCGGAGCCGCCGCCATCATGCCGATGACCGCCGCCCTGGCCGCCGGAGCGACCGCGACCACCGCGACGACGACCGCCCTGACCTTGGGGGCGATGCTCGCCGCCACCGTGGCCATGCGAGGGATGTCCCTGGCCGTGGCTTTGGGCTTGGTTGCCGCCCTGCGGACCGCCGGGAGCACCCGGGGCTCCGCCGGAACGACCGCGACCGCCGCGACGGCGGCGACGACGATTGCCGTCGGGACCACGCTCGCCGCCGCCCTGGACGGGCTGGGCGCCGGGGAGGGCGGGCTTGCCGGCCTCGGGTGCGGTGCCGAAGAGACCTTTGACCCAGCCGAAAAGACCGCCGGGTTTTTTGGCGGGGGACTTGCCACTGGCAGCGGGTGTGCTGGAAGGGGCATTGCCGGCAGGACGGTTGCGGTCCCGTGGCTGTTGAGAGTCGCCGCGCTGTTGCTGAGGACGACCGCCGCGTTGCTGCTGAGGACGGTTGCCACCGTCGCGACCACCGCGGAACTGACGACCCTGACCGCGGTTGTCGCCCTTGGGGGCGCTGCCGGCGGCGTTCGGGGCGGGTTCAAGCATCGGCACTTCGCTGCGGCGCTCCGGACGGAACACCGGACGCTCGCTGCGGAGCGGGGAGCCGGCGTTGGAAGCCGGGGGTTGGGCGGCTTGCGAGGCGGGGGCGTTGCCTTCGTAGGGGAAGGCGGGGGTTTCCCAGCTTTGGGCCGGGTGTTTCACTTCCGCGGGGGGAAGGATGTTGAGTTCGGCCTTGGGGGCCGGAGCGGTGGGTTTGACGACGGTCGCGGCGGGCGCGATCGGAGCGGGGGCCGGAGCCTCCGCGGGGGGGGCAACAACCGGAGCGACCGGGGCCTCGGCTACGGGAGCCGGGGCGGCCTCGGGAGCGGGAGCGGACGGAGCTTCGTTCACGGGAGCGAACGGGTTCTGGTATTCCGTCTCGGCCTTAATCACCTGAACCGCAGAGGGCTTGTAGGTGTCGTTGGCGGTGTTGCTGTTACTGGCAGGGGCCGGTGAGGCCGGAGGGCTGACGCGTTTGCCGCGGGCAAGTCCCGAGCCGCGGTTGGCACCGGAAGCGGTACCCCAGTCGGCTATGGGTGCGGAGGGCGCACCAGCGGTCTCGGCAGGGGCCTCAGGGGGCGTGCTGCCGGACGTGGATGTATCTGACATGTCTTTGTTTGTCTGTTGGTTAAATCGCGCTCACCGCGGAAGGCGGGAGCTGCGAGGATCAGTTGCCGGGGGAGGCGCGAGAGCGCTCGACGCGGGCAACAAGGCTCAAAAGTCGCGAGCTTGCGCCTAGGGGGCAACTTTTAATTTGAGATTGGCCGGGAGGCAATCGGGTGTGCGGCACCAAGCGAGGAACGCTACGATTCGCGGTGGAACTTTCTCATATGAACGAACTTATTTGGCGGGCCAAGGCGACGGCTTGCGATTGGGGACTGTTTCGCGGACGAAGAGACCGGTTGTAACCCAACTTTTTTCATGTGTGACGTCCAAACTGGTGTGTCTGTGTGCCTGGTGATTCCGCCCGTGCAGGGCTTTGCCTTGTCTGACTGGGAGGCGATGGAGCGGGCGATGACCGCGGGAGTGCGGTTGGATTTCGCGCAACCTTGGTTTCCCGAGGCGGAGGCGGACTTTAAGCCGGGGCAGGTGTGGTTGGGCATCCAAGGAGACGAATTGGTCGCGTATGCCGTGCTTCGCGACGACCAGCCGGCCAATCGGTCGACCCAGTGGAATGATCCCACTTGGATGCGGGGCGATGTGCTGGAGTTTTTTTTCCAAGCGGAAGACCGGCCGGGGTATTATGAGTTTCATGTGACACCGGAGAACTGCCGGCTGCAGCTGTTTTTTCCGAGCAGGGCGGCTTTCCTCGAACCTCGCGGACACCGGCCTTGGGCGATTGCCGAGAGCCGTTTTGAGAGCGCGACGCGCGTCAATGATGACCGGACGCAGTGGGAGGCGGTCATGCGCATCAAGCTGGCGCTGGTGCTTGATGAGCCGCGCACCGATGGCTCGCGGCGTTTCCGGTATTCATTCAGTCGTTATGATTACCAGCCGGGGAGGACGCGTCCGGTCACCTCGGCAACGACGGCGTTGAGCGCGCCTAATTTCCACAACATCTGCGAGTGGTCCTGGGCCGAGGTGGCGCGCGAGTAAGAGGGCGGAGCACTTGCCACTTGATCCGCGACGCGGGGCCGCCAAGCCTCCGCGCATGGACAAGCTCGAAGAAATTTTCCGCATGCAGGCGGCGCTCAATGCGCGAATCGGTGTCGTTCTCCCGCCCCCGAGCGAGGAGGAAAAAACGAAGTGGATCCTCAACTACACCCGCGCGATGCAGCAGGAGACCGCCGAACTGATCGATAGCGTTCCTTGGAAGTGGTGGGCCAAATACCAAAAGTTTGACGAACAGAACGCCAAGGTCGAAGTCGTGGATCTTTTTCACTTCCTTGTCTCGCTCGCGCAGACGCTCGGCATGACCTCCGAGGATGTTTATCAGGCGTATCTCAAGAAAAACGCCGTCAATCACCAGCGCCAGGAGTCGGGCTACGCCGAAAAGAACGCCGACGATTCGAAGCACATCTGAGGAGATCCGGTTGGTTGAGGAATGTGGTGGCGAACGTGAGCGAAGGGGGCGCTGAACCCCTCGCTCACGGTACCCGTCGACGTGTGCGCAGGGGTTTTTTGCGCGCGGCGACGAGCTTGTTCTTGTGCGGACGCGCGGCGTGGATTGGATCGCTTAAATGTTACCTCCTGCGCGATTGGGAAAGTGGCTGTTTGGAACGACGGGACTGATCCCCGTGATGGCGATGGTTCTTGCGGGGGTGGGGTGGACGCCCACGGCGGCGCGAGCCGGGACCCTTCCGCTTGAGCGGCATCCGGATGACTTCCGGCAGGTGATCAACCGGGCCAAGGAAAACGTGTTCCCGGCGGTGGTTTACCTGCGTTGCGTGGTCGAGAATTTCGAGATGGGCAAGCGGCTGCGACACAGTGTGTCCGGCAGCGGCGTGGTGCTCTCGGCCGACGGTGAAGTCGTAACCAACTGGCACGTGGTCGACCGGGCCTTGGAAGTGCGTTGTCTGCTCAACGACGGACGTGCATTCGATGCCGAGGTGGTCGGGAGCGACAAGGACACCGACCTTGCGCTGGTGAAGCTGAAGCTTCCGCCCGGGGAAACGATTCCGTTCGCGGTGTTGTCGGAAGCGGGACCGGTGCAGGAAGGGGATTTTGTCATGGCGCTCGGTGCCCCGTGGGGGCTCAACCGTTCGGTGTCGTTCGGCATCGTCGCCTGTGCGAAACGTTATCTGCCGGAAGGCAGTGAATACAGCACCTGGATCCAGACGGATGCCTCGATCAGTCCGGGAAACTCCGGAGGGCCGTTGGTGGATACCTGGGGGCGCGTGGTGGGAATCAACACGCGTGGCGCGATGCAAGGGGGCGACATGGGCTTCGCGGTGCCGGCCGAGATCGTGAAGTTGGTTATCCCGCGATTGCGTGCGACCGGGAGCGCGGATTGGGCCTGGACCGGGTTGCAGTTGCAACCGCTGCGGGATTTTCAGCGCAACATCACTTTCCCGGGAAGTACCGGCGTGGTGGTGGCCGGCACGGATGCGGACAGTCCGGCTCGCGAGGCGGGCTTGAAACCATCCGACCGGTTGCTGGCCATCGCGGGCGAGCCGATCACGGCGTTGATGGAGGAGGATTTGCCCGAGGTGCGTCGCCGGCTTGCCCTGTTGCCCGTCGGCACGCCCCTGCCGCTCACGATTTCCCGCGACGGCACCGAACTCACGCTCAGTCTGTCGTCCCGGGCCAAAGGCCGCGTGTTGGGCGAAGAGCTGTCGTGTCCGCAGTGGGATTTCACGGTCAAAGAGGTCAACCAATTCGAGGTGCCCGACCTGTATTTCCAAACCCAAGGAGGGCTCTATGTGCGCGGCGTGCGGTCGCCGGGCAACGCCGCCGGCAGCGGTCTCAGGCCGCGCGATCTTTTGCTGCGGATCAACGGCCTGCCGGTCACCCGGATCGAGGAGGTGCGCAAACTGCACGAAGACTCCCTGGCCAAATTGCGCGACGGCGGGAACCGCCGGTTGGTGCTTTCGGTCCTCCGCAACGGCCAGCAGATGCAGGTCGTCGTGGATATCTCCCGCGACTACGCCAACCCGTGATCGCCGCCCGCCGCGTGCGACGCGCTTTCCCTGGTCCTTTTTTGCACCTCATTCGTCATCAATTTATGAATACACCTCGTCTCTTCGGTTGGTTGTCCGTTTTCGCGGTCTTCCTCTCGCTTGGCCTGTCCCGCGGGGAGGCCGGTATTGCGGAGGGCGAATTGCCGCCGACGATCTCCTCGGCGTTGGTGAAAGTGGAGGTCTTTGTGCAGGCGTCCAATGGCGAGGAGCCTCAGGCGGCCGGTTGGAATCAGCGTTGTCCCAAGTGCGGCAACTACCACGACAACGCCCTGGACAACGCGTTGGTCGACGACCGGCCCGTGGTGGTGGCCGGCTTTCTGGTGGCGGCCGACCGGGTGCTGGTGTCCGATCCGCTGATCCAGGCGCGTTTCGTGCGACGCTGGCAGGTCCGGATCGGCGATGAAGTGTTGGCCGCACGACCGGCGGCTTGGGCGCTGGATCGCCCCGCGCTGCTGCTGGCGCTGGATCACGCGCCCGCCTCGGCGCGTCCGCTGGCGTTTTCATCCCAGGCCAAGGAGCCGCTTTTCACGGTGCATCACGGTGATCAAGGCAATGGCTGGAGCACTTGGGTTCAACCGTATCAGGCGGCGGGTTGGTTGTTGCAGGATGGACTTCGCCAACGAGCGGTCACGGCCGGCTCGCTGTTCGTCGACGCATCCGGCACACCGGTCGCGATCACCATGGCGGATCGCATCCCGCCCGGAGATGCCTGGCGGGCCGTCTACACCGGTTGGCCGTGGATCGAACACGACGCCTACGAGGCGATGCTCGAAAAAAACCGCGAGACGGCCAAGGCGCTCTTCCTTCGGGCCGAACTCAAGTTGCGGGCCCTGCCGGTGCGCCCGGGCGAGGAGCACAACCGATGGAATCGTGACGAATCCGAGAAGAAGCTCGATGCTCCGCAAACCGCCGTGGTCATTTCGCCTCGTCGCGTGCTGGTGCTGGCGTCGCTTACACCGAGCCAGACCGCTCGTTTGGAATCGGCTCGCTTGAGGCTCGCAGATGGCTCGGCGATTAACGCCACGTTTGTCGGTTCATCGGAGGAGTACGGAGCGCTCGTGGTCGACCCCGGTCGCGACCTGCCCACGCCGGCCGCGCTGACCGCCACGCCCTGGGAAACCTTGCGGGACCGTTTGCTGTGGGCGTCCGATGTCCGCGTGTCCGGAGAGGAATGCGTCGTTCACTGCGGACATCTGCGCCTGGCTTCTCTCAAACCCGGATACAAAAACCGGCTCGTGCCCTCCTTTGGCCGGGGTGTTGAAACCTCCTTCCTTTTTGATTCCGACGGACGTCTGGTGGGTCTGCCCATGGCCCGGCGCGTCAAAGCCAAGCAGAACAGTTGGGAGAGCTCGAACGCGTTCATCGTAGCCGCCGGAGACGTGGCGCGGTTTAACGGCGAGACCGCCGTCTGGGCCGATCCGCGGAACCAGCCGATGTCGGAGGCGGAGTCGCGCCGGCTCGCCTGGCTCGGCGTGGATCTGCAACCACTCGACGCCGATCTCGCCCTGACGCATGGCGTGGCCGCGCAAACCGAGAACGGGAGCCATGGCGCGCTCGTCACGCACGTTTATGCGGACTCCCCCGCCGCCCGTGTTGGTTTGAAGATGGGCGACGTGTTGTTGCGCGTGCATCCGGAAGGGGCCGCCAAACCCATCGAGATCCGGGTGGAGCGTCACGCGTTTACCGATCAGCCGTTCCCTTGGGATCGCTACGACGAGGTGAACGAAGCGTATTATGATCGGATTCCGCGCCCCTGGCTTCCGGCCGAAAACGCGCTGCATCTTCAGCTCAAAGACTTCGGCATCGGCACGCCCTATCAGCTCGATTACGCCCGCGACGGTCGGGTCGCCTCGATTGAACTCAAGGTCGAAGCCGGTCCGGTGCATTTTATGACCGCGCCTGAATCCACCCGCGATCAACTCGGCTTCGGGGTTCGCGAACTCACCTTTGAAACCCGCCGGTTCTATCAATTGGCGGACGATGTTCAGGCTCTGATTATCGCCAAAGTGGAGGCGGGCGGGGCCGCCGCGGTGGCGGGCCTCAAGCCCTACGAACTGATCACCGCGATCAACGACCAGCCGGTCGGCACGGTCGCCGCTTTCGAGAGTGCGATGACCTCCGGAGGCGTCCTGCGACTCGGGGTGCGTCGCATGCACCAGACGCGTGTTGTCGCTTTGGATACAACCGCGAAGACGAAAGTCGCCGAAAACGCGGAGCAGCCATGATTCAACCCGGCCAGAAAATCGACACCCGCCTCCGCCTGAGCTTCGTTCACGGAAACGAACGGCATGACGGTACGCTTGCCGATCTCCTCACGCGGCCGGCGATCGGGTCGGTTCACATGAAGAACAACACGCCTTCATGCGATCGCCAGAACGACTCGCTGGCCGCGCATGCGGGCGAGTTCGACAAACTCGGATACAACCTTGTCGCACTCAGTCGCGACACCTGCGGCTCCCATTTAAAGTACGCCGCGAAGAAAGGCCTCTCCTATGTCCTGGTGAGCGATCCGGACGACGCTTTTGCGAAGGCGGTCGATTCCATCGTGAAGAAATCCATGTATGGACGTGCGTTTCACGGACCGGCCCGCGCGGCGTATGTGATCGATACCGACGGCACCGTGCTGGCGGTCATCGAGAAGGTGGACACCAAGGATCATTCCGCACAGCTTAAGGCCGTGCTGGCCGCCCTTTGACATGTTGCGGCCCCGCCCACGCGGGGCTTTTTATTTCGCCGTCGCGTAAACGCATCTCCTTCCATCCATGAACCCGAAACCCTCCGCAGCCTCCATTGTCGCTCGTGACAAACGCCTCCGTCGTCTGCGCAACCGCCGCAGGCTGATTGTCGCCGGCTCCGTCGCGAGTCTGTTGTTGATCGGCTTCTTCGTTCTGCCCCCGATCATCCGTGCGCAGGCGGTCAAG
The DNA here is from genome assembly GCA_024711005.1 of Opitutaceae bacterium. GTDB lineage: Bacteria > Verrucomicrobiota > Verrucomicrobiia > Opitutales > Opitutaceae > Rariglobus. Next base: position 51,680 of record JANJTQ010000010.1, read on the forward strand.
CGGCTCTCGGCCGAGTTGAACCGCGAGGTGACCATCGACAAAGTCCGCCTCAATCCCCTGGTGCTTTCGGTGACCGTCGAGGGTCTGCAGATCAAGGACCGCGACGGAGGCCCGTTCACCGGCTGGAGGCGGCTCTATGTGAATTTCGACTCGTTCTCGCTCTTCACCGGCGAATGGCGCTTCCAGGAAATTTCCCTCGATGGCTTTGCGCAGCGAGTGGCGATCGCGCCCGACGGCACATTCAATTTCGCCGATCTGATCCCTGCGCCCGCGGAGAAACCCACCGCGCCGGCGGAGCCCGCCTCCGAAAAAGCGCCGCGTCCGATTCGTATCGCCAGTTTATCGGTGACATCCGCCGCCCTGAGCTTTGCCGATGCCAGCCGCGGCGAGCCCTTTGCCACCGAAGTGGGGCCGCTGAGCTTTTCGCTTACAAACTTCCTTTCCGCCGGAGATCCGAAGGCGCCCTACGAATTCTCCGCCATCACCGAAGCCGGCGAAACCTTTGGCTGGAAGGGCACCGTGTCCGTCGATCCCGCCGTGCGCTCCGCGGGTGAATTCACCATCGGCAAGATCGCCCTCAAAAAATACGCGCCCTATTATGCGGATCTGATCAACGCCGATCTCCTCGACGGCTCGCTCGATATCACCGCGCGGTACTCCATCAACCTCGATGAGAACGCGCGCGAACTCACCCTCACCGAGGGCGCGATCAAACTGTCCGGCCTGCAAGTCGCCGCGCGCGACACCACCACCCCAATCATCGATCTCCCCCTGTTTACGATCGATGGGCTTTCGGCCGACGGCTTGAAAATGTCCGCGACCATCCGGCGCATCGCGCTTGAGGGCGGGCATCTCGCCGTTGTTCGCGAAGCCAATGGAACGATCAACCTGCTCAACCTCCTCAAAGCCCCTGCGTCATCCGCTTCCGTCGCGTCCACCCCCGCGCCGGCCGCCGACCCCGCGTCCACCCCAGCTCCGTCCGCTCCCTTGCCCGACGTGAAACTCGCAGAGTTCTCTCTCACCGGTCTCGCGATCGATTTCGAAGATCGCACCCTGGCGAATCCGCCGAAAAACGGATTCCGTCGCCTCGATGTCACCGTGCGGGATCTTTCGCTGGCCGAGCCCGCCGCGCCCGTGGCCTTAAAACTGTTCGCGGAGACCCTCCCGGAAGGCACGATCACGGTCGAGGGCACGGCGGTGCGCGAACCGCTCGCCGCCGATCTGGCGGTGAAAGTCGCCGCGCTTCCGCTCGCCGGCACGACGCCCTACGTCGAACCCCTGCTCAACATCCGCATCGCCGACGGTACGGTCTCGGTGGATGGCAATGCGCGCCTTGCCGGCCCGGTCGCCGGTTTCCAAGGCGACGTGGTCGTCGACAAATTCGCGACCGTGGACGGTGTGAAGGCGCAGGAGTTTGTGAACTTCACCCGACTCGCGATTCGCGGCATCGACGCCAAGTCCGAGCCGCTGACCGCCGCAATTAAAGAGATTCGTCTCACCGATCCGGCGGCGAACATCGTGATCAATGCCGACAAGACCACCAATTTGTCCGCCATTCTGCGAAGCGACAAACCTCCGGTCGCCGCTGGCGACCCGGCAGCATCGCCCTCGCCCTCCGACAAGGTTCCCGCCACCCCCGAACCCGTATGGTCGCTCGGCAAGTTTACGCTGACCAACGGCGCCGTCCTGCTCTCCGATCGTTCGATCAAACCATCGGTGCGTTTGGCGTTGGACCGCTTTTCGGGCACGGTCTCCGGCCTGTCCTCCGCCGACAAACAACGCGCCGACGTGGATATTCGCGGCAAGGTCAACGGCGGCGGCGAAGTCCGGATCACCGGAAAACTCGATGCAAAGGCCGCGACCCTGGCCCCCGGCGCGCTTAGCGAAGTGCTGGTCGATGTGAAGGGCGTGGATTTGTCTCCAATTTCTCCCTACATCGGCACCTACGCCGGATAGGAACTGGCTCGCAGCGGCTTGATGGTGGACGTGAAGGCCCGGCTCGGAGAACGCAAACTCGACAGCGAGAATGTCGTCACGCTCAAACAATTCACCCTCGGCGCGCCCACCAACAGTCCCGAGGCGACCAAGCTTCCCGTGCGCCTGGGCGTCGCCCTGTTAAAGGATACCGATGGCAACATCGTCATCGATCTTCCCGTGAAGGGCAGTCTGGATGATCCCGAGTTCCGCATTGGTCGTGTCGTGATGCGCGTGATCGTCAATTTGCTCGTGAAAGCCGCGACATCGCCATTCTCGCTTCTGGGCGCGGCCTTCGGCGGCGGCGGAGACGAACTCGCCTACCAGGACTTTTCCCCGGGGGCGTTGATTCCGCAGGAAGCCGAACTCAAGAAAATCGAAACCCTGCGCAAGGCGCTCAAGGGACGTCCCGCGCTTAATCTCGATATCACCGGCAGCTACGACGCCGAGGCCGACCTCGCCGCCGTGCGCGACCAGATCCTCGACAAGCAGGTGAAGTACCGCCGCTGGGAGGAACTGCGTGCCAAGAAAGTCGATACACCTCCCCCCGCCGAAGTCACGGTCACCCCCGAGGACGAAGCGCGTATCATCGGCCTCTTTATTGCCGAGCGCTACCCGGCGGGCACGCCCACCGTGGCGGCCGACGGCAGCGTGGCACCGCCGCCTCCTCCATCAATGGCGCCTGTGCCGCAGCCTCCGGCTCCGGAGAAGTCCGAGGGAATGGTTGTTCGCCGCAGTCATCGAGGCACCATCCGATTCGTCCCGTCAGAGAAAGCCGAAGAGAAGCCGGAGGTACCGGTGGTGGTCGCGCCCGAGGCCGGCAAGGCCGGAGCCACACCCGAAGGCACCCCGGCGCTCTCGCTCGACGAGGCTCGCCGGGCGCTGGCCGCCGGCATTCCGGTGAATGAGGACGACCTGCGTCAACTCGCCGCCGACCGTGCCCAACGCGTGCGCGATGCATTGCTTGAGGGTGGGGAGATTGAAGCCGAGCGGCTCTTCATCACTCCGCCTGCGCCCGAAGGCAAAGGCGCGAAGGTTTTCCTGCAATTACGCTGAGTCGTCGAGTGAACACCGAACATCAACCCGTGGGCGTCACGTTGCCTGGATGGAAGCCGCCGCTGCGTCCGGTGCGGGAGACTTTGACCGGACGATTTTGCCGGCTCGAACCCCTTGATCCGGCTGCCCATGCCGACGCGCTGTTTGCCGCCAACTCGGCCGACGCCGCCGGACGCATGTGGACCTATCTCACCTACGGGCCCTTCGCGACGCGGGCGGATTATCATGCCTGGATGGAGCGCGTCTGTTGCGGTGACGATCCGCTTTTCTTTGCGATCGTCGATCTGAAGACGGACCTGCCCGCGGGCGTCGCCGCTTATATGCGGATTGATCCCACGAATGGAGTGATCGAAGTCGGCCACCTGGCCTATGCGCCCGCGTTGCAACGGACCGCCGCATCGACCGAGGCGATGTACCTGCTGATCGACCGCGTGTTCGCGCTGGGCTACCGTCGTTGCGAGTGGAAATGCGACACGTTGAACACGCCCTCGCGCGCGGCGGCGGAGCGTTTTGGTTTCACCCAAGAAGGCGTTTTCCGGCAGGCCCAGGTCACGAAAGGGCGCAATCGCGACACCGCGTGGTATTCAATTATCGATACGGAGTGGCCCGCCCGCCGGACGGCGTTCAAGCGCTGGCTGTCGCCGGATAATTTCGACGAGACCGGACGTCAGCGGGCTTCGCTGACCTCGTTTGCCGGAGAGCGCGCATGAACTGTCGACCCGGTTGCGGCGCGTGTTGTATCGCGCCCTCGATTACGTCGCCGATTCCGGGCATGCCGAACGGGAAAAAAGCCGGTGAGCGGTGTGTGCAATTGTTGCCCAACCTGCGTTGCGCGATCTTCGGCAAGCCGGAGCGCCCGGCGTTCTGCGCGAGTCTGCGGCCGACCCAGGAGATGTGTGGCGCCGACACCTCCGGGGCGATGGCTTATCTTGAGGCGCTTGAACTCGCCACACGTCCGTGACGCTGGCAACGTCGCCGCCATGCCGAACCTCTTTGTGATCGCGGGCCCCAACGGTGCGGGCAAGACGACCTACGCGCGGCGTTTCCTCCCCGAGGAAATGCGCACGCGCGAATTCGTTAACGCCGACTTGATCGCGGCGGGGTTGTCGCCCTTTGCGCCGGATCGGGCCGCCTTCGAGGCGGGGCGCATCATGTTAAGAAAACTGCGTGAACTCACAGCGCAGCGGGCGGATTTCTCCTTCGAGACCACGCTCTCCGGCCGGGCCTATGCACCTTTGCTGCGTGAAATGCGCGCGGCGGGTTATCGAATTCGGATGGATTTCCTGTGGATCCCTCAACTTGGTATTACACGTAAGCGTGTGCGGCAACGGGTCGCCAAGGGCGGACACGATATTCCTGAAGACGTACAGCAGCGGCGCTTTCACCTCGGTGTGCGTAACCTTGCGACACTTTATCGTCCGCTGCTCGATCATTGGCGGCTCTATGACAACACCCATGACCAGCCGTACTTGGTGGCCGAAGAAATGGACGGCAACCTGGCGTTGGCCGACGCCGCCAAGCTTGCGCTTATCGAGCAGGCGGCCAGCGTTTCCTTCATGACCGAAGCGCCGAAAGACAATCTGCTAGAAGAGTCGAAGGCGGTCACTCCCGAGGAGGAAACCCGCCGCTCGATGCGCGCGATGCGCAAGGCCTTCGCCGACGCGGTGCTGGAGAATCTGCGGTTCGGTCTGCCGATCATTCAGTATCGCAACGAGCAGATCGTCGAAGTGCCGGCCGAGGACCTCGCCCCGCTGGCCCGCCGCATTCTTGAAGCCAACGGCGAACCACTCCCCGAGGAAATCGCCGCCGGCCGGACGTTCTGAAGTCGTGGCATGGGCATCCTGCCCGTGGATCGGAACTGAAGGAGCAAGACGTCTTTTCGTTCGCGAGAGCCCCGTTCACTTCAAGGCATCGGATCATGGCCAGGGTGGCCATGCCACTTCTTGACCCCGCCCGCCGCACGGCTTCCATCCTCGGATGGCCAAGCCTGACGAACCGAAGATCATTTTCTCGATGATGCGCGTCTCGAAGAAGATCGAGCGCAAGGAAATCCTCCGCGACATCTCCCTGTCGTTTTACTACGGCGCGAAGATCGGCGTTCTGGGCGCCAACGGATCCGGTAAATCGTCCCTCATGCGTATCCTTGCCGGGCGTGACACCGAGTTTGACGGCCACGTTCACTTTGAGCCCGGTTATCGGGTTGGGCTGCTCGAACAGGAGCCTCATCTGACGGCCGGCAAGACGGTTCGTGAATCCGTCGAGGAAGGCGTGAAACACCTCACCGATCTCACCGCCGCCTACGATGCAACGTGGGACGAGCTGTCCGCCGCGAGTGACGACGCCGAGCGCGATGCAATCTCCGAGAAGCAGGCGCAACTTCAGGAGAAGATCGATCATCTCGGCGCATGGGACGTCTCGCCGCAGGTTGAGATGGCGATGGATGCGCTGCGTTGTCCGCCTTCCGACCAGGTGGTCGATCATCTCTCGGGCGGTGAGCGTCGGCGTATCGCGCTTGCGCGGCTGCTTCTTCAAAAGCCCGACATTCTGCTGCTCGACGAACCGACCAACCACCTCGATGCGGAGAGTGTCAACTGGCTCGAACAACACCTCTCCCGCTACGAAGGCACGATCATCGCGGTGACGCACGACCGCTACTTTTTGGACAATGTCGCCAAGTGGATCCTCGAACTCGATCACGGCCATGGCATCCCTTGGAAGGGCAACTATTCCGGCTGGCTGGAGCAAAAGCAGGCGCGGGCATCCGTTGCGCAACGCACCGACGATCGCCGCCAGAAAGCGATGGCGCGCGAGTTGGAGTGGATCCGCTCCGGCGCGAAGGCGCGGCAGGCCAAGGGCCAGGCGCGCATCACCGCCTACGAGTCGATGCTCAAGGAGAACGTTGCGGAGAAAGAGCGTGAATTTGAAATCATCATCCCTGCGGGCCCGCGGCTTGGCTCGCTGGTGGTCGAGGCGCAGAACCTCGCCAAGAGTTATGGGGATCGGTTGCTGTTCGAGAACGTGAATTTCTCGCTGCCTCCGGGAGGCATTGTCGGCGTGATTGGTCCGAACGGCGCGGGCAAGACCACGATGTTCCGGCTGATCACGGGCGTGGAGCAACCTGACGCCGGCACGTTGCGCGTGGGTCCGACGGTGGAGGTGGCGCATGTCGACCAGTCGCGCGATTCGTTGCCCGACGCGCAGACGATCTACGAGGCGATCAGCGGCGGGGAGGAGATTCTAAAACTTGGCCCGCGCGAAGTGAATGCCCGCGCTTATTGCGCGCAGTTTGGTTTCACCGGTGCGGACCAGCAGAAAAAAGTCGGCGTGCTCTCCGGTGGCGAACGCAACCGCGTGCACCTTGCGCGTCTGCTCAAGAGTGGCGCCAACCTGATCCTGCTCGACGAGCCGACCAACGATCTCGACGTAAACTCGATTCGCGCGCTGGAGGAAGGGTTGGAAACCTTCGCCGGCTGCGCGGTGGTGGTGTCGCACGATCGCTGGTTCCTTGATCGCGTGGCGACGCACATTCTCGCATTCGAAGGCGACTCCCAGGTGCACTGGTTCAACGGAAACTACTCGGCTTACCTGGAGGATTTCCGTCGCCGCAAGGGCAAGGAAGCCGATCAACCGCACCGCATCAAATACCGTCCGCTTACGCGGCTTTAGCCTGCGGCTGATGAACGGCAAGATCCTCGAACGGCGCGGCGGAATCGGATCGTGACCCGAATCGGAGCGAGTCGGCTTCCGCGAGCTCGATCATCTCTTGGCGGAGTTTTTCGGCGGCTTCTTCGGAGATTCCGTGAGTGAACTGGAGATTAAAACGAGCCTGAAGATACTCTTCGAACGTCACCCATGAGTCGTTGAGCTTCACCCGCCGGGTCCATGCGCAGACGGTGACCAAGGTATCCAACTCTTTCTTCCAACGGATGAGCAACAAGGCGCCTGCTCCGCTCAGTACGCAGGCGGCGATCGCCATCACCGCCACGATGGTTTGGGAAAGTTCCGCCCGCTTCTCGGCAGCCGCGGAATCGGTGGCGAGTCCGGCGAGTTCGTGTTGTTCGAGTTCGGCCGCGGTTTGATGCAACGTCCGGGTGACATCGCGCGTGGCGACGGCCGAGATGACCGCGGTGCCGGTTGCCAACACAAAACCCGCAAGGAGGCTGAATACCACCATGGCTCGGGATCGAAGCAAAAGACGGAGGTTTTTCATGTGGGGTGCGCTGCTCCGCAGACTATCCGGCGGGAGTGGCGCGTACGACCTCTGTGGTGTGCGTCTGGTTCGGACTAGGCCAACGCGAAGTGAGGCCTCTCGTTTTTTTAGGGCGGGACCGGATGAGGGGCCCGTAGAATTTCCCCCCATGGCTCGCTAGAATTCCCTGATCCCTGGCGAACGAGATAAGGGTTAATGCAGGGCATCCTTCGTTTCTTCACTGGTAACCCTCTGGTGTTCGTCGCATGTCGGCGACCGCCGCTCCAAAATCTTTACTTCCGGCGTTTCCGACCAACTCTGGGGCGATGTCCGAGTCGACGCCCGTCAATCCCGAGAATTCCGGTCTGGAGGTCACCACCTGGTTTGTGCGCAGCCGTAACGCGTTGTTCACCAAGGCTGATTTCAGCCAACTCTACGTCGACTATTACCTGCACCTCTCGGATCAGGCGATCAAGGTGACCCCGGAGCACGATGCGCTGTTTAAGCGCGCTCTTGCGGGGTATGTATTGCACGCGGTTTCGCGGCCTTGGAACGAGCTGACGGCGTGGACGATCAATTTTCAGCAGCCGCTCGTGAACCTGTTTCTTACCGGGGATAACGCCGATGGTTCGGTGACAGGGCGGGTGTTTGACGAGAACGTGAAGGAGCTGCCGTCCAACCTCTTTTTCGCCGACGTCGTGCGGGGCAAGCAGCCGAAGCGACGCAGTTCCGTGGAGTTCACGGGTGGGGATCCGCTGGGTGCGATCGAAACCTATTACCGTAAGAGCGAGCAGCGCCCGGCGCGCTTTTTCCAAACGGGAGAGGAGGAGTTCGCATTCGTCGCCGCCCATCCGGATTACGACGAAGCCTGGTTTGAGGCGCTGACGACGGAGCAGGTCGCGAACATGGCGGATCACGAGGAACTCGGGCAGTTGGAGAAACGCGTGTTTCGATGGCATTGCGGCTGCAACCAGCGACGCATGCTGGAAGTGCTTGCGCCGGTTTTTCGGCAGGATGCGGACGCGCTGTTTGAAGGTGACCCGAAGATCGAGATTCGCTGCCCGCGGTGCGCGGCGCGGCACGCGGTGACGCGCGAGGCATTGGAAGCGTTTGTGGCCAACGCAAAATGAGCGCCGGTTACTTGGATCGTTTTGGCGGGGTGGGCCGTTTGCTGGGTGGCGATGCGCTCGCCCGCTTGCGCGACGTGCATATCTGCGTGGTGGGCGTGGGCGGCGTCGGCTCCTGGACGGTCGAGGCGCTTGCGCGGAGTGGAGTGGGTGCGCTGACGCTCATCGATCTCGACGACGTATGCATCACCAACGTCAACCGCCAACTGCCCGCGCTCGACGGTCAGATCGGCCGGCCAAAAATCACCGTGTTGGCCGAGCGAGCTCGACTGATCAATCCGGCGTGCCGCGTGACGGAAGTGGCGGAGTTTTTCACTCCGGCGACGGCCGACGCCATGCTGGCGCCGGGCTTCGATTGCGTGGTCGATGCGATCGACCGCATGAGCAACAAGGCGCTCTTGATCGCCGAATCGGTACGGCGCGGCATGCGCTGCGTGACCGTGGGCGGCGCCGGCGGGAAGCGCGACGCGACCCGCATTCGTGCGGGCGATCTCGGCGAGTCCACCGGTGACGACCTGTTGCGCCTCGTGCGCAAAAAACTGCGACGCGACCACGGTTTTGCGGGCGGCGAGGGGAACCGTTACGGGGTGCGCTGCGTGTATTCGATGGAACGCCCGGTCTTTCCTTGGGCGAACGGCACGTGTCAGGCGGAGCCGGAACCGGGCAGTAACCTGAAGCTCGATTGCGCGAGCGGCTTCGGCACGGCGGTGTGGGTGACGGGTGCCTTCGGGCTCGCCGCCGCACAGGAAGCGGTTGTCAGCGTGCTCGCGGCTCAGGAAAAAAACTAATTCTCCGGTGACTGCTCATCGCCCCATTACCGGCTGCAAAAGGGCTGAAATTCGTCTGCTCGCGGAGGGCTTTTGGCACTCTTCGCCAAGTGGCGAATTCGCCACAAATTTACGTTGTTTTGGCAGGGTTTCATCGATTTCTGAACGGTCCTAGAAAAAACTGTAATACCATTTTGACCACAACAGGTGGTGGTTGACGGAAAAATTAACACAATCCCTTGTGGGCATGTGTTCTCGACGCAGCCGAATTATCTTGGTGTAACCAAGGCCTGCGAACGGGATGCCTAACCGCAGGAAAGTTGCCCCGGCATCATCCGCATTTCTTCCACCCCCACCTATTCACCGCCTACTCTAGCCATGCATTCAGCATCCAATTCTCCCGACACCTCCGTAAAACCCCGTCACGGTTCTCAAGTTCTGCAACGCAGCATCGCCGCTGCCGATCGTCAGGTGATCAAGCGCGACGGTTCGAGCGTCCGCTACGACCAAAACAAGATCACGCGGGCCGTTGCGCTGGCGTTTCGGGAGGTGCACGCGGAAGACGATACCAATCCGTACCGCGACGACATGCTCGCCTGCTTCGGTTTGGACAGTGATCGCTTTATTGAGGCGACGAAGATCGCCGGCTCCGTCTCCCAGATTTTGGAACTCCACTACCGTCAAGGGATGCACCCGACCATCGAGCAGGTGCAGGACGCGGTGGAAAAAGCCATTGCGGCCGCCGGGCATTGGGAAGTTGCGCGCGCCTACATGCTGTATCGCGAGCGCCGTGCGCTCACCCGTTTGGTGACGTATGATGACAGCGGTCTCGCCGACTACATCGCGATGGCCAAATACTCCCGCCATCGCGCCGAACTCGGACGCCGCGAAACGTTCGCCGAAGGCGTTGAACGCGTGATGGAAATGCATCTGGAGTTCTTTGGACCCAAGCTCGCGACCCGTATTCCCGCCGAGCTCCCCGCCGACCTTGTCGCCCTGGCCGGCGACACTGCGCCGGTGCTCGCCAAGGCGCTGTGCGGACGAAAACTCAACGATGTGATCGAGGGCGTCTTCGCCGATGTCACGGCCAAGCGGGTGCTTCCCAGCATGCGCTCCATGCAATTTGGCGGCGAGGCGATCCTCACGAATCACAGCCGCATGTTCAATTGCAGCTTCTCTAACGTCGATCGCGTGGAGTTTTTCCGTGAGTTCTTCTTCCTGCTCCTCAGCGGTTGCGGGGTGGGTTTCTCCGTGCAGAAACACCACATCGCCCGTCTGCCTGCGCTGCCCGTGCGCGCGTCGTCGCATGAT
>JANJTQ010000012.1 GCA_024711005.1 Opitutaceae bacterium
GAAAGAGCGCTGGGGGGGATCATGGCGCGGGGGGATGACATTCGAGGATTTCGGCAGGGCCGCCGACAGGCGTGAACTGCGCGGCGCCGAGGCCGGCGGGGAGGAAATATTTGTCGTAGCGGTTGAGCCGCAGGGTCTCGCCGCCGACCGTGACCTCGCAGGCGCCGGCGGTGACGATCCCGATGTGAAAGCCGCCTCCGGAGGTGCGGACAACGGGGGCGGCAAGGACGGTCTTTTTGACGCGAAAGCAGGGGGTTTTGTCCGGGCCGATCAACAAGTCGGTGTGGGAGCCGGTGCCGAGCTCGGCCTCGCGGACGGGAGCGCAGCGGTAGTCGCGCTCGATCTCGGTGAGCGGACGCGGACTGGCGTCGATCATGTCGAGGGCGAAGTCGACGTCGCGTCCCATAAAACGCGCGGCTTCGGGCAGAACGTAGCCGCCGCGGTCGAACTCGTAGCGCACGGCGAAGTCCGTGGGCTCTTGTATCTCAACCATGAATACGCCTTCGCCGAGCGCGTGGGGAAATCCCCCGGGAATGAGGAAGGTGTCGCCGGGACGAGCGGGCATCTTTTCGAAGCAACGTTCCATCGCGGCGACATCCTGATCCAGAATGATCCGGCGCAGTTCTTCGCGGGAGGGCGGGTGTTGGAAACCCATGTAGAAGTACGGATCGGTGATTCCGTCGCGAACGCCGAGGATGTGGTAGGCCTCGGTTTTTCCGGATGTGGAGCCAAGGTGGGCGCGGGCAAAGGTGCGCGACGGGTGGCACTGGAAATGAAGGCGGATGGCCGAATCGAGAAACTTGACCAGCAGCATCGGATGCGAGCCGAACGCGACGACGTGGGAGACGCCGAGGTGGTAAACGGGGTCGGCCTCGATCAGGGAGCGCAGGTTGCGCGATTGGCCGCCGACGAGCGCCGTGGAGATCCCCTCCCCCGGTTGGTCACGACCCGGGATGCGCGACTCCGTGACGGAACCGATCCAGTCCTCGGCGAGGTGGGAATCGGCCGGCTCGGCGGCGCCGGCGAGCGTATCGAGCGTGCGGCCACCGGTATAGGTGCGCCAAACGCGATTGGGAGGGAGCAGGATGAGTTTGCCGCGGAGATCGGACATGGTGGGTGGTGAAAATTTCAGACGACGGCGCCAAGGCCGCCGTCGACGACGAGGATCTGGCCGTTGACGAAATCGCTGGCGGGCGAGGCGAGAAACACGCAGGCGCCAGCGAGATCGGCGGGCGTGCCCCAGCGGGCGGCGGGGGTGCGGGCCTTGACCCAGCCATCGAACTTGGGATCGGCGGCGAGCGAAGCGGTGAGGTCGGTGAGAATGTAACCCGGGGCGAGTCCGTTGACCTGGACGTGGTGTTGCGCCCACTCGGCGCACATCGCCCGGGTGAGCATGCGGAGGCCTCCCTTGGCGGCGGCGTAGTTGCCGGTGGTGGGCCGGGCAAGGTCGCTCATCAGCGAGCAGATGTTGATGATCTTGCCGGAGCGCCGGGCGATCATGCCGCGGGCGGCGGCGCGTCCGGCGAGGAACGCGGACGTGAGGTTGGTCTCAAGAACCGCGTTCCAATCGGCGAGCGACATGTCGGCGAGCGGAGCGCGCCGATGAATGCCGGTGTTGTTGACGAGAATGTCGATCGGTCCGTGCGCGGATTCGATGGAGGCGAAACCCGCGGCAACAGCGGACTCGTTCGTGACGTCGAAGGCGGCTGTGGCGACGGGATGACCGACCGCGTGCAAACCGGACGCGGCGAATTCGAGGCGGTCGGCATCGCGGGCGTTGAGGACAACGTGCGCGCCCGAGGCGGCGAGTGCCGTGGCCAGCGCGAGTCCGATGCCCCGCGAGGAACCGGTGACCAACGCGCGGCGACCATCGAGGCGAAACTGGGGGGCGGCGCTCATGGGTTGGCCGACGCGGTTGTGACGGTGGACGAGGGCGTCACCGACGGAGCGGAAGCGGCCGCCACCGTCGGACCGCCGGTTTTTCGGGAGGCGCGTTTGAGAGCGTAGCCGACCAGGGCGACCACACCGCCGCAGAAGACGAAGGCGAGGCGGCCGGTGGTCGGATTCGGGATCAGCGCGAGAAGGACGATGAAGCCGCCGTAGGCGAGAGCGAGATTGCCCAGCAGACGGGCCTGGGCGTGGTCGCTGTTGGCGCCTTCCTCGGCCTCGAAATCGACCGGCGTGAGCATGCGTTCATGGAAGGCCTCGATGCGCTGGCGCTCGTCGGCGGGCGCGTGTTTCCAGAACGCCATCGTGCCGAGAAACCAGGCGACGCCGGCGATGACGTTGAGAAACAGTCCGATCGCGATGGCCCAGTAGTTGGCCTCGGTCGCGGTGAGCGGACGGGCAAGATCCAGCGCCTGCGCAAGCCACCTCGCGTCGAGATAATGCGTGGTGAGCAGCGAAACCGCGAGGCAGACGATCACCGTGGACCAGCCGGACCAGGAGGGCGTGCGTTTCACGATCACGCTGAGCACGAGCGGAATCGTGTAGGGCACGGCGACGAGCGTGCCGAAGCGCAGCATCAGGTCGAAGAGGCCTAGGTTTTCGAGACGGGAGAAGTTGATGCCGGCGAGGATGACGAGCGCGCCAAGAATGCCGGTGGTGATTTTGCCCGCCTTCACCAGCTCGCGCTCGGGCGCGTGCGGACGCAGCACCGTATGATAAAAATTTTTGACGAAGAAGCCGGCGTTCTTGTTCAGGCCGCTGTCCATCGAGGACATGGTCGCGGCGAGGATGCCGCAGAGCAGCAGGCCGATCATGCCGGCGGGCATCGTGCTCATGCTGATGGCGAGGAAGGCGCCTTCGGAGGGATTTTTAAGCGAAGGGAACACCGCTCCGAGGTCGGGGTGAAGGATGCTCGCGGCCATCGGCGGGATGAACCACACGACCGGTCCGATCAGAAACAGGGAACCGGCGAGAAGCGCGGCGCGGCGGGCGTGGCTTCCGTCCTTCACGCAGAGATAACGCGAGGCATCCAGCATGTTGTTCGTCGAGATGAACTGCTTGATGAGGATCGCGACGACCCAGAGAAGCATGAGCGGCGAGTCGAACATCGCTCCGATGTCGAGATGGCCGGCGGGCAGGCGGTCGATGAAGGCCGGAACGCCGCCGACCTCGCGCAGCGCAAGAAACGCCGCGACCACGGTGACCGGCATGAGGATCAGCATCTGAATGAAGTCGCCGGAGATCGCGGCCCAGCTTCCGCCGAGCAGCGTCATCGCGACAACGACCAGGCCGGTGACGATGATGGTGCTTTCCAAGTCGAAGCCGAAGGCGGCCGCAAGGAACACGCAAAGACCGTTGAGCCAGATGCCGGCGTAGAGCGTGCCGAGCGGAATCTGCAGCCAGGTGAAGACCTGCTCGTTGGCCTTCGAAAAACGAATGCGCACGGCCTGGATCGCGGTGATGACGCGCATCTGACGGGCACGCGCGGCGAAATAGGCGGCGTTGAGAAAAAAGCCCACGGCGTTGGCGAAAAAGATCACGAAGATCGGCCACCCCTCGGCGTAGGCCTTCGAGGCGGCGCCGGTGAAGGTCCAGGCGCTGAACTGCGTCATGAACGCGCCGCTGCCCACCAACCACCAGAGCATCTGACCGCCGCCGCGAAAGTAGTCGCTGGTGTTTTTGATGAAGCGCGAGGACAGCCAGCCCATGAGCAGCATGAACAGGAAGTAGAACGCGATGACGGCGTGATCGTAAGGGGTCATTCGGAGCGGATCGGGGTTTAACGTTTGCCCGTGGTGACGGCGGGCCAGTCGTCGGTGCGGAAAGGCGACGCCGGAAGGCCTCCGGAACTCACCAGGTTGCAATCGGGGTTGTCGGCCCACGCATACCGCACGGCCACGGGCGCCGCAACGGTCCCGCTCCACACGAGCACGGTGTCGTTTTCGATGCGGGCTTGGGCCGGATGAAAAACCTTGTCCGCTCCGGCGATCACGAAGCCTTTCAACTCGCGGCCGCCGCGAATCGCGAGCCCATCGGTAGTCTTTATATGGATACGCATTCGAGAGTCCGTGACTTCAGCGCGAGCGAAGACGGGGCTGAGCCGGCCGGCCGGCGGAAGACCATGCACAAGGGCCTCGGCGGCGAGGGCGAGGCGTTTGCCCACGTCCTGCTTGTTCTTGGGGTGAAGATCCCCCGGGTCGCCGACGTCGATGGTCACGGCCATGCCGGTGTGCGGCGTGGCGAGGGTCATGAGTTGGGCCTCGCGCAACTCCGCCCAGCCGCTGCGGGACGGCTCGGGCTGGCGATCGAGGTTGGGCAGTTGCACGTAGAGGAACGGCAGGTCGGGCCGACCCCAGGCGTCGCGCCAGGCGTTGATCAAAGCAGGGAACAACGTGCGGTATTGCTGCGCACGGGAGGCGTTGGCCTCGCCCTGATACCAGATGACACCGCGCAACGAGAGGGTGGCCAACGGGGCGATCATCGCATGGAAGAGACCGGACGGCTGGTATTGGGTGCCGGGGCCGGTGCGCAGGCGCGGCTCGGCGGGAGGGGCGCGACCGGCTTGTTTGGCTTCGACGACAGCGACTTTCCAGGCGGCGACGAGTTGCTCGCGGTTGGCCTCGAACTCGGCCTTGAGGCGCGGGAAATCGGCCATGGTCGCGTCCCAGCGGGTGAGGATCGGACGGAGTTCGTCCGAGGCGGCGAGGGTCACGCGGGGCGTCCACGCTTCGGCGGCGGTGCCTCCCCACGAGCTGTGGATCAGGCCGATCGGCACCTCCAGCGTCGCATGCAGCCGACGTCCGAAAAAGTAGGCCACTGCGGAAAATTTTTCGGCGGTCTTCGGCGCGCAGGCCTCCCAACGACCCTTGACGTCGTCCAGCGGCTCATCGGCGACCTTGCGCGCCACCGTGAACAGTCGAATGCCAGGATACTCCGCGGCCGCAATCTCCGTCTGGGCATCGGTGACCTTGCTCAGACGCATGTTCATATTGGACTGTCCCGAACAGAGCCAGACGTCGCCAACCAGCACGTCGTCGAAGCGGAGCTCGTTGTTTCCCTTCACCGTCAGAACCAACGGGGCGGTGCTCGCGGGACGGGCGGGCAGGCTCACCTGCCAGCGACCGTCGGGCGATGCTTCGGTCGAGACAGTCTCATCCGCGAGCGTGACGACAACCGCCTCGCCCGCATCCGCCTTGCCCCAGATCCGCACCGGCGCCTCACGCTGCAAGACCATCCCCGAACCAAAGAAGGCCGGAACCGAAACCTCCGCACGAACGGCGCAAGCTGCCCAAACCGACACACCGGCGCAACCAAGGCGAAAGACAAAGGGGATCAGGGGCATGACCGGAGCATTTAATAACTATTATTCGTTATCAAATAAAAAATGCGTACGTCCATAAGAAATTCCCTCGAAATACCTAGGTGCCACATCGGATTTAATAACTATGAAATAATTCTTGCATCACGGGTCCGAACGAGCCAACTTCCGGGCATACCCCTCTCCCCATGCCGACTCCGATCCGTCTTGCGCCCCCTCGCATCGCCGCCCCCGTCTTCCCTTCACGCCGCCGCCGCGGCGGCTTCACGTTGGTCGAGTTGCTCACGGTCATCGCCATCATCGGCGTTTTGGCCGGCATCGTGATCACCTCCATGGGCCGGGCCCGAGAGGCCGCTCGGACTGCGCAGTGCTCATCCGGCCTGCGTCAAATCGCGATGGCCATGTTCCTCTACACCGGGGACAACAAAGGCTTCCTTCCCGCAGGCACGATCCCCAAAGAGGTTTCCGGGCTCGCCGGCGACCAGCAATGGAGCAAACAAATCCGCTCCTACCTCCCCCAGCGGGGCACCACCCTGACCGCCCAGGAACATCCGCTGTTCGTGTGCCCCTCTGCCGAGTACTCGAAGCCGATCTCCGAAGTCTCTCGTACCTACTTCGCCAGCGCCGCGATTTTCGGCCCAAATGCCAACGGCACGTTGGGGCAGGACGTCAAAGCTCCCCGCAAAGTGGAAACACTCACCGAGCGCCCGAGAACCCCGATGATTCTCGAAGGAAAGGAATCCGGAAGTTCGGGCGCCTCCCAATCCGTCTATAACTGGACCACCATCTCGGCTGACATCGCCAAGACCTCGCCGAAAGACACCGTCTACCTCGATTTCCGCCACGGAGAACGGATGAACGTCGCCTTCGCCGATGGCAGCGTTCGCAGCCAGACCCTCGCCGAAATGACCGCGGCCTATGACAAGCTGCTCTGGGAAGGCCGCCGCTGAACAACCCGGCCATCTTTCACCACCCCCCCGCTTCTCATGAAGGTACCCCGCTCCGTTTTTTTTGCAGCCATAGCCGCCACCGCGACCGCCGTTGCCGAGCCCAAGGTCTGGCTGGACGAGCGCTTCGCCGACGGCGAACGATCCCGCCAAGCCCTCCCCGCCTCCGCCGAATGGTTCACCTCCAGCTCCCCGAGCACCGTTTCAGTCATTCGGGGTTCGCTCACCCAGGAAGGCGGAGGCCGACATCTGCTCGCCTACTTCACCCCGGCCAACGCCCCCGTGGAACTCGCCGTCGGCGAGGCGCTCGTCCTGACCTATGAGATCGCCCTCAACACTCCGCTGGACGGCCCCGGGTCGCTGCGGGTCGGCCTGTTCGATTCCGGCGGCGATCGCATCGTCACGGACAAGCAGGCGCGCTCCGACGATTTTGCCGATTACCGCGGCTACATGGGCGCGGCGAATCCCACGCCATCGAAGGCTCCGTCGCTTCGGATCTACGAACGCACGCTGAAGGACGAGACCCTCGTCTCCGCGATCACGCCTTTCTCCCCACTCGGCGGCGGTGACGGCGGACTGCAAGCGTTGCCCGACGGCAAGACCTGCACCGGCTCGCTCCGGATCGAGCGCGACACCGCCGGCAAGGTCACCGTCACCCATGGGTTCTCGGGAGACGGACTGCCCGCACCCCACTCCGTTTCGGCGACGGACGATTCCGATATCGTCACCCGCTTCGACACGGTCGTTTTCCATGCCGGCACCAAGGCCGCGCACGGTTTCACCCTCACCTCGGTGCACATCGAGACCATCACGAACTAATCCTCCCCTATCACCCGGCCTCCTCCCACATCATCATGAAACACCCCACCTCGATCCGACTCATCGCCCTCCTCGGCTTCGCCGCGCTCCCGCTCGGAGCCAACGCCCAGATCACCTATATCAACGAGACGTTCGACTCGTACACGATCGGCTCCGCCCCGCCCGTGGTCGCCGGCGAAACACCCTTGAAACGAACCACGCTCGTCACGGTCGCCGCCGGAAACGACGACATCGGGACCGGTGGCCAGGTCGCCGCATTCACCGACAACTCGACGACCATCGGAGGCATCCTCGAATACAACGCAGGCGCAGCCGCGCTCGGCTCGCTCCACATCTCATTCGACCTCTTCAACAACAATCCAACCCTGAGTAGCGACCCACTCTACTTCAGCGTGGGCAATTGGAACACATCCACCTCCGTTCTGCTCAACGCGGCCGCCAAGCGCTCCTTCGGCTTGGAATTCAACCAGTCCACCGGCGGAGTGGTGGTTCGCCATGGCGGCGGCACCTACTCCGGCACCTACGACACGGGCGCCTTGGTGAGCGTCAGCATCTTCCTGAACGATCATGACACCAACACGCTGGACTACCTCATGCCCGGCACCTCCACGGTGGCGACCTTGAACGCCAATTCGGCGGTCGTGTTTCTGAACGGCACGTTGGTGGGCGATGCAACCAGCGGCTTCGTCATGAGCACCGTGACCGGATCGGGCAACACCACCGGTGACGCCACCCTCGGTCGCCTGGGATTCAATTCGAATACGACTCAGACCGTCGACTTCCTCATCGACAATCTCTACGTCACCGACGTCTCGGCCATCCCCGAGCCCTCCGCCTATGCCGCGCTCGCCGGCGTCGGCGGACTCGGACTCGCCTTCTGGCGCCGCCGTCGTCGCGCCTGAGCCTCCTCCCCCCGCAAGCCGCCACCTCGCGTGGCGGCTTTTTTTCGTCGCCACCCCCCCGGTCGAACGGGACGCGCACACCCCTCCGCGCCATCGCGGACGCGCCGGCCGCCCGAAACGTAGTTACCCCATGAATACCCCAAATACGCCCCGTTCGCGGAGGGCCGGCTTCGCCGTGCTTCTCTCGCTTGGTCTCTTCGCCCCCGTTTCCTGCCTCGCCCTCCAGGTCTTCCAGGAGGCCGGCGGTCTCGTCTCGATGGAGGCCGAAAACGCCAGCGCGCGCATCTCCGCCCTCTCGCGAGACTGGCTCGACATCGCCTCCCCGACCGCCTCCGGCGACACCGCCATCCAGGCCTCGCCCGACGGAGGCATCTATAGCAACACCTCCGCCAGTCCGCGCGCCGCCTACCAGGTCAACTTCACCCAGACCGGCGTGTATTACCTGTGGGTGCGGCTCTCCGGCCCCTCCACGTCCAGCGACTCCGTCCACGCCGGCTACAAAAACAGTCTTCGCACCACCGCCGGCGGGCTGACCGCAGGGACCGCCTTCGCTTGGGACAACACCGAGGGCTCCACCCGCATCACCTTCAACGTCACGTCGCCCGGCATCCACTCCGTAGACCTTTGGATGCGCGAGGACGGCGTGATCGTGGACAAGCTCGTGGCGACGCAGGACGCCACCTTCACGCCCGCCGCCGCGGGCCCGGCCGAAAGCGAACGCGTCGAACGTCCCGCCATCTCCAGTCCCGCCTCGGCTTCCGGGACCCAAGGCACCTTGTTCACCTATCAAATCACCGCCCCGCAGCCCGTCGACAGCTACGCCGCCACCGGCCTTCCCGCCGGCCTCGTGCTCGACGCCATCACCGGAGAAATCGAAGGGCGCACCTCGCAAACCGGGACCTTCAACGTCACCATCACGGCGACCAATCGAGCCGGCTCGGATACCCATTCCCTTACCCTCACTTTCG
>JANJTQ010000060.1 GCA_024711005.1 Opitutaceae bacterium
GCCCACGACCCGCTCTGCATCGCCACCGAACACCAATGGGGCTGATCACCCGGACATTTTAGGTGCGCACCCACTGTCGGCCCCGTCCAACCGGACCTATTCTTAACCGCCCTTTCCCCGCCGGCGAACCACCGGCAATCCCCTCCAAATCCAGATACCCGGCCTCGCCCATGAAGATGCCCTCCGATCGTATCCACCAGCAGGTGTCGACGCCCCCCGGTCGCACGGCTCCCTGTTTCTCAATGTCGTGAACAAAGACCTCAAAATCCTGGTTCTGGAAGACGTCGATGCCGACGTGGTCCTCATCGATCACGAACTGCGCCGCGGGGGGTTTTCCTTCCAGTCGAAGCGGGTCGAGACGCGGGACGACTTCGTTCATGAGATCGAGAGCAATCCTCCGGACGTCATTCTCTCCGACCACGGGCTGCCCTCGTTCGACGGGTTCAGCGCGCTCTCGATCGCCAAGGACAAATGTCCCGACACGCCGTTCATCTTCGTCACGGGCTCCATGGGCGAGGAAGTGGCCATCGATTCCCTGCGAAAAGGCGCGACGGATTACGTGCTCAAGGCGCGACTGCCCAATCTCGCCCCCGCCGTGCGTCGGGCGTTGGACCTCGCGCAGGAACGCGCCCGGCGCAAACAGGCCGAACGAGACCTGCGCGCGAGCGAGGAACGCTTCCGCATGCTCGTCGAGGATGTCGACGACTACGCGATCTTCATGCTCGATCCGCACGGACGCGTCATCATCTGGAATGTCGGCGCCGAACGAATCTACGGCTATCGCTCCAGCGAGATCATCGGGAAAAAATTCAACCGTTTCTATCCGCCCGAGGACCGGGCCAGGGGAAAACCCGAGCAGGCCCTCAGCGAAGCCGTCGTCGAGGGCAGTTTCCGCGACGAGGGCTGGCAGTTGCGCAAGGACGGTTCCCGTTACTGGGGCGTCATCGTGATCACCGCCTTGCGCGACGAGAAGGAAACGCTCTCCGGATTCTCCGTGATCACCCGCGACATCAGCATGCGCAAGGAGGCCGATGACGAGATCCGGCGCCTGAACGCCCGGCTGGAACAGCGGGTCGAGGAGCGCACCGCCGAGTTGCAGGAGGCCTATCGGGAAATGGAGGCATTCTCGTATTCAATTTCCCATGATTTGCGCGCCCCGCTCATTCATATCGCCGGTTTCGCGGAACTGCTCACGACCGACACCGAGTCGGTGCTCGACGACAAGGCCCGCCGGTATCTCCAGACCATCGTCAATTCCACCAAGCGGATGGCTCGGATGATCGACGACCTGCTGGCTTTCTCCCGCACGAGCCGCGCCGAGCTTCACAAGGTGCGTGTTAGCATGGCGGAGATCGTCAAGGAGGTGATGAACGATCTTCAACCGGAGATGAAGGAGCGCACGATCACCTGGAACATCCACGAGTTGCCCGACGTTCAGGGTGATCCCTTCCTGCTCCGACAGGCCGTGTTCAACCTCGTCGCCAACGCGCTCAAATACACCCGGAAACGCGCCGAGGCGCGCATTGAGATCGGCGCCACTCCCAGCGGGGGTGAAATATTGTTCTTCGTTCGCGACAACGGGGTGGGCTTCAACATGGACTACTCCTCGAAACTCTTCGGCGTCTTCCAGCGGCTCCACTCCTCCTCCGAGTTCGAAGGCACCGGCATCGGCCTGGCCAATGTCCGCAGCATCGTCAAACGCCACGGAGGCCGCACCTGGGCGGAGGCGGTCGTCGACCAGGGCGCGACTTTTTACTTCTCACTGCCCGACGCAAAAAAAACATCCGATGAGCCCGGTTCCACACGTCCTGCTGGCGGAGAATGACACCTGCCTCGCCCGCCACCTTCTTCACGCGTTGAAGGAGCTGAATCCCGTGCCCAAAATCGTTCACGTGCCCGATGGCGCTGAGGCGCTCGACCACCTGCATTCGCGAAGCAGGATCCCGGGCGGTCCCTCGGGTCTGCCTTCCGTGGTGATCCTCGACTTGACGATCCCCAAGATCGGCGGACTCGAAGTGCTGCGACAAATCAAGAACAACGCCCGGCTTCGCCTGCTTCCGGTGGTGATGCTCACGTCGTCGCAGAACGCCCACGATCTGCTCGCCTGCTACGAGTCCGGAGCCAACGCCTGCGTCATCAAACCCGTCGGTCTGCAGCAACTCATGACCGTCGTCCGACAACTCGGAATTTTTTGGACCCAGATCAATCACTCCCCCCCTCCGGCGGGGAACTCGCTTCCGTGGCGACGCGAAACGACCGGAATCTCCTCGTGAACTCATTCCGTCCGTCAATGGCCTGTATGTTCCCGCCGGATGCCGGCAGCGGAGACTCCGCAACGAGCATCCCGCCCGACAGCCTCCGGCAAAAAGAGCTGCACATCCTCCTTCTGGAGGACAACCCTTCGCACGCCGAACTCGTCGAGCAGGTCATGAGGGAGGGAGGCATCCGGTTTTCCCTCACTCGCGTGGAAACCCGGGAGGCGTTTCAACAGGAGCTCGAAACCACTCCGCCCGATTTGATTCTGTCGGATTACGCCTTGCCTTCGTTCGACGGCTGCACCGCCTTGGCCATCACCAAGGAAAAAAAACCGGGCATCCCGTTCATTTTCGTCACCGGCACCATGGGCGAGGAGGTCGCGATCGAGACGTTGAAAAACGGCGCCACCGACTACGTCTTGAAAACACGTCTCGTGCGCCTCGTGCCTTCGGTGTGGCGAGCCTTGCGGGAAACCGCCGAGCGTCGCGAACGGCGGCGCGCGGAGGAACAATTGCGCCGCTCGCACAAACAGCTCCGCGCCTTGACAACCTACCTGCAGTACGTGCGCGAGGAGGAGCGCACGCGCATCTCGCGCGAGGTGCACGACGAACTGGGCCAGGCCCTCACCGGACTCAAACTCGACCTCGCCTGGATCGCCGGGAACCTCCCGCGAAACGCCCATTCGCTCCTTCAAAAAATAAAAACCATGTCGGCCGGAATCGACACCACGATCCAAACCGTGCGTCGCATCTCAACCGAACTTCGGCCCGGCATCCTCGACAACCTGGGGCTCGTCGCCGCCATCGAATGGCAGGCCTCGGAGTTCCAAACACGCACCGGCATCGCCTGCGTGGTCTCCACCACGGTCAGCGACACATTGTGGGATCAGGATTTCAACACGGTCTTTTTCCGCATCTTCCAGGAAACGCTCACGAACATCATCCGCCACGCCAACGCCACCCGCGTCGACGTGCATCTCGCGGTGGAGACAGGCTGCCTCGTGCTCACCGTGCGCGACAACGGCCGCGGCATCACGGACGAGGAAATCGCGAACACCCGTTCGATCGGCCTGATCGGCATGCGCGAGCGCGCCGCGCTCGTCGGCGGCGACATCGAACTCCAGGGCCGGCCCGGACACGGTACAACCGTCGTCGTTCGTATTCCCCTGCCCGGCCCGCCCACGGAATCTCCGGCCCGTCAGACGCCCGTTAAAAATGAATCCCGATGAAAATCCTCATCACAGACGATCACGCGGTTGTACGGCAGGGATTGAAACAGATCCTCGCGGCCGAGTTTAAGAAAGCCGAATTCGGCGAGGCGGGAAACGCGACGGAGTCGATCCGCAAGGTCACCGAAAATCACTGGGACGTGATCATCCTCGACGTGACCATGCCGGGTCGCAGCGGCTTGGAGGTCCTCAAGGACATCAAACAACTTCGCCCGAAAATTCCCGTGCTGATGCTCAGCATGCACCCCGAGGACCAGTTCGCCGTGCGCATGCTCAAGGCTGGCGCCTCCGGCTACATGACAAAGGAAAGCGCGCCGGAGGAACTCGTCGGCGCCGTCAAAAAAGTGATGTCAGGCGGGCGCTACGTGAGTCCCGCGCTCGCCGAAAAAATGGCTTCGTACCTGTCGATCGACGTGCAGACGCCGCCCCACGAACGTCTCTCCGATCGCGAGTTTCTCGTCCTGCGGATGATCGCCTCCGGCAAGCCGGTCGGTGTGATCGCCAAGGAACTTTCCCTCAGCGTAAAGACGATCAGCACCTACCGGACTCGCATTCTCGAAAAGACCGGCATGGCGAACAGCGCCGAGCTCACCCACTACGCCATCCAAAATCACCTGGTCGAGTGAGTCGCCCCGACCTGCGCGAACACAAAAAATCCGGTCGCGGATAAATATCCGGGAGGCTTCGACGCCCTTCACCCCCGGAGGCGCCATTTTCCTTCATCCGAACAAGTTACCGTCCACGCCGCGCGGAGATCCTTCGCGCCTCTGGGGTCTACGCCCCGCCCGATGTAGGGCCCGACCCACTTCTGATGGTTCGCAAGACCAGCTAGTTTCTCCGTCTCAGCCACTCTGCTCAATTTCACTGATCCGCACCGATGACCCAAAATGGTATGAATGAGGAACACACACTGACACCCGACGACTTGGAATCGCGCCGCAGCTATTCAACCGGAGGCCTCTATGGCCGTTCTCGGAATGGTACAACCCTGTCGTCCCACCTGCGAACGATGGACCGGCCGCCCGGTGGTGAACCCTCCTCCAACGAAGCCTTTGCCGAGAAGGAACCGCAGTTCAACGTCGACGCGGGCTCGTTGATTCAAGCCGTGCTCCGCCGCTGGTATGTCATCCTTTTCTGCGTCGCCATCATGTTTTCGCTCGGCGTGTTGATCGGGCTTTCGATGTGGGCCGGAAGTTACTCCAGCACGGCCCGGCTGATGCCCACCGATCCCACCGCGATCAGTGATCTCTACCAACCGCAACCCCTCGAAACCGGGACGCTCATCAGCATGATCCAGTCTCCCGAAGTGCTGCAAAAAACCGGTGCACGGCTCCGTCCCCCCCTCACCGGCGCCCAGGTCGGCGCACGTCTGGAGGTCGAAACCGAGCGCAGCACGGACATCACCGTCATCACCGCCACGGCCTCCGATCCCCGAACCGCCACCGCCTTGGCCAATGCGTTTTCCGAGGAGGCCGTCCGCTACACCCAGGACCTCCAACGGCAGGAGGCGGCCTCGGCGGCCGTCTATGTCAGTCGTCAACTCGAGGACGCGGAGGCCGATCTCGTCTCGCTGCGCAAATCCATGCCGGCCGCGGTCAGCGCACTGGTCCCCGCCGGCGGAACTCCCGGCAAACTGCAGCTCGCCCGCGACGAGTTGACCACGTTGCTCGTGCGTTACACCGACGCCCATCCCTTGGTCCGCGAACAACGCGCCCGCCTCGCCGCCCTCACCGCGCAGGCCGCCGAGGAAGCCGCGGCCCCCCAGCCCGCCGTCAACGGCACCGGTGCCAGCACCGCCATTTCGTCGCAAAACTACGACATCGCGCTCAACCAGCTGCGCACACTCGAAACCAATCACTCCGCACTCGTCTCGCGCCATCGGGTCCTCGATTTGATCAACACCCGTCCTCCCGGTTATTTCCGCGTTCTCCTGCCCGCCGCGCTTGAGGATGCCAAGGGCGATCGCCCTTGGGCAAAAATCGGCGCGCTCTCCATCTTCTTTGGCATGCTGGGTCTGGCGGCCGGCTTGGGTGAAGCCCTTTCACGCGAGCTCCTGGACAACCGCGTGAAGACCCCCGCCGATGTGAAACGGATCACCAAGCTGCCGCTCCTTGCCACCCTCGGCGATCTCCGCCGGATGTCTCCCGAAAAACAAAACGCCTGGGCCTTCCGCACGTGGATCGCGCTTCAAAACCGGATGAACCGGTCGCCGAACCGCGGTCTGATCTGCGGGGTGACCTCCGCCATGGCCGGTGACGGGCGCTCGACGTGGATAAGCCTGCTCGCCCATGCGGCCAGCCAGTGCGGATTCCGCGTGCTCACGATCACCGCGGGCCCCGTCTCCAGCGAGCCTCGGACCAGCGGCAGCTTCGCCACCGAGGAGCCGGCCACCGACGCCGCCGACCCCTCCTCTCAAGAATACCTTTCGATCACGTCCAATATTCTCTCCACCCCCGCGCAGGTCGCCGAAAAACTCAAAGGCCCCGACTCGCAGCCGATGGTGAATATTCCCCTGCCCGGCTGGGTCTGGAATCTCGAACGGCGCAAGCAGTGGCAGAGCGCCCTGGAGACATGGCGCAAGATCGATAACATCGTCATTCTCGTCGAACTCCCCCCCGCCTCCGTTCCCGAAGCCGTGCTTCTGGCGGAGAACCTCCCCAACCTCATCTGGCTGACTGAAAGCGGCCGCTCCGATGCCATGGAAACACGTACCCAACTGGAAACACTCCGCCAGGGCCGCAGCAATCTCGTCGGCTCCGTGCTCAACCGCGCCCCGTCCACCCTGTTGAACGGACGCTTCGCCCGCTGGTTCGGCTGCCTCGCGATGCTGTCGTCGCTTCTGGTATCCGCCAACGAACTACACGCTCAGGACAACGTCCCTTCCTACATGACGGTCGAGGCGAAAGAGCCGCCGCCCTCCTCCTCCTCCCTCGCCACGACGTCCTCCTCGTTCTCGGTCGCCTCCACCACCCCGCGCGCCCCGTGGCAGCAGAAGCTGACCCTCGGGCCCGGCGATGTGCTCACGCTCGGCCTCTTCGGCGCCCCCGAACTGACGCGCGAGGAAGTGATGGTCGGTCCCGACGGCCGGATCAGCTACCTGGAAGCGCACAACGTGAACGCCGCCGGCCTCACGATCGACGAACTCCGGCAAAGCCTCTCCGATGAACTCGGGAAATTTCGACGCGCCCCGCAGCCGATCATCAACCCCGTGGCCTATCGGAGCAAAAAATACTTCGTCCTCGGCAAGGTGATGCAAAAAGGCGCCTTCATGCTCGACCGCCCGGTCACGATCATCGAGGCGGTTGCCCGCGCCCGCGGCTTCGAAACCGGCCTCGCCGATCGCAATCTAGTCGAACTCGCCGATCTCTCCCGCAGCTTCCTCGCCCGCGGCGGCCAGCACATGCCCGTCAATTTCGAGAAGCTCTTCCTCGAAGGTGATCTCAGTCAAAACGTCCCGCTCGAACCCAACGACTACCTCTACTTCCCCGCCGGCGATCTGAAGGAAATCTACGTGCTCGGCGAAGTCATGCAGCCCGGCGCACGGACCTTCAACCAGGGCGCCAGCGCGCTCTCCTCGATCGCCGCGAGCGGCGGCTTCACCGAACGCGCCTGGAAAAAACGGCTGCTGGTCATCCGCGGCTCACTCAACACGCCTGAGACGTTCATCGTGAACGCCCACGACGTGCTCTCCGCCCGAACCACCGACTTCAAGCTTCAGCCCAAGGACATCGTTTATGTCAGCCATCGTCCCTGGATTCGCGTCGAGGAACTGCTCGACATCGCCGCGACCGCCTTCGTGGAAGCCGCCGCCGTGACCTGGACCGGAATTCACGTCTATCCCAATTAACCGCCTTTGCTATCTCCATGAAAACACCTCGATGGAAACTCCCGGCTCTCCTGCTTACGGCCGCCGTCCTGGCCGGCATCCTCGCGGGTTGTTACAGCGTGCCTCGTCCGGACGCGAACACCCCGCCCATCTCGGCCACCATGACGCCGGTTCCCCTGACCCCCGAGCGCTTGCTTGATCCCGCCCTGCTGAAAGAACCCGCCGATACGTTCAGGCTCGGCCCCGGCGACCGGCTTGAGGTCGAGGTCATGGGCGACACCGCCAGCCGCTCCCGGCTGCTCGTCGGCCCCGATGGGAAAATCTACTTCTACGTCCTTCCCGGACTCGACGTGTGGGGACTCACGCTGCCGGAGGTCCAGGAACTGATTGTGCGCGAAATGCAGACCTACGTGCGCGAACAGCAACCTGTCGCCATCACCCTGCGCGCGGTCGAAAGCAAACGCGTCTGGGTGCTCGGCCGGCTGGCCACCCCGGGTATTTATCCGCTCACCGGACCCACCACGTTGCTCGAAGCGATCTCGCTCGCGGGCGGTCCCGTTTCGGCGTCGTCGTTCACCTCGCTGGCCGCCGGCGGTCAAGGCATCGGTTTACCCGGAGCAACCGACGAGGCCGCGGATCTCAGCCGCAGTTTTGTCATCCGTCAGGGCCAGCTGCTGCCGGTCGATTTCAACCGGCTGCTGCGTCAGGGCGATTTCTCCCAAAACATCTACCTTCAGTCCGACGACTTCATCTACCTGCCTTCCGCATCGGCCCAGGAGGTGCACGTACTCGGTGCGGTCACCCAGCCGCGAACGGTTAATTTTGTGAATCAGCTCACCTTGCTTCAGGCCGTGGCCAATGCCGGCGGCACGGTCAAGGACGCCTACGTGTCACATGTTGCGATCGTGCGCGGTTCGCTGACCAGCCCGCAGATTTCCATCATCGATTACCAGGCTGTGCGTCACGGCAAGGGTCGCGATGTGCTGCTTGAGCCGCACGATATCATCTACGTGCCCTTCACGCCGTACCGCACGGTGCAACGCTACGCGAATTTGATCCTCGATACGTTCGCCCGCGCCGTGGGCGTCAACGAGGGTGCCCGCGCCGTCGAGAGAGACACCGACGCGGTGGGCGTGAACGTGCCGATCACCCAGTAACGGCAAGCGATCTCGTTCGATCACGACCCCGTGCCCGCGCCTCAGGCGCGGGCACGGGGTCGTTCGTTTTTGGCGACGCGGACTCGTGAAGTCCGCTTCGTCGTTTTTTGATGCCCGAAGCTCCGTCTTCGCCTGATTTCTCACACAACCGCCCGCGCAAGCCCTTGCCCGGGAGCGCCCCCTGCGCCCCCGACGGAGGCATGTCGGACAAACACGGACAAGGAGACTGCGCATAGGCCGACAGGTTAATCGGACCGACACGGATTAATTAAAAAATCACAAATCGGCACACTCGGCGGGTCATGAAAAAAGCCATCAGTGCCTTGTTAGTATTACTGACCACCTCTTTCGCCGTCCCGCTGGGA
>JANJTQ010000068.1 GCA_024711005.1 Opitutaceae bacterium
GAAAGGCTCAACGCCCGCCTGGCAAAACGTCACCGTCGAGTGCCCGCACGGCGACGCCCGCCTGAATCAACGCCGCCCGCAACGCGCCTGCGAACGCCACGGCATGCGGGCCGTCGCCGTGCAGGCAAACCGTATCCGCCAGAATCTCCAGGTCGACTCCGTCGATCGTGCGCACCCGTCCTTCGCGAATCATGCGCAGGACTTGGGTGACCGCACGGGCCTCATCCTTGATCAACGCGTCCGGCCGGTCGCGGGACGTGAGTGATCCGTTCGCCCGATAGGTCCGATCCGCGAACACCTCCGCCGCCACCCGCAGTCCCCTCGCCCGGCCGGCCTCCAGCAAGATGCCGCCCGCCAGCCCATAAAGCCAGAGGCTCGTATCCAAGCCGGTGACCGCCTCGGCGATCGCGTCGGCCACCGTCGCTTCGCGCGCCGCCAAATTATACAACGCACCGTGGGGTTTCACATAGGTCACCACCGCGCCTTCTTCCTTGGCGATCGCCCGCAATCTCTCCACCTGCGCCCGCACCAATGCCACGATCTCTCCGGGGGCGAGCCTCAGCTCGCGACGCCCGAAATGCTCCCGGTCCGCGAATCCGGGATGGGCGCCAATCGCCACGCCATGACGAAGCGCCAGCCGCACCGTCGCGCGCATCACCCCCTCGTCGCCCGCATGGGCGCCACAGGCGATGTTTGCCGAGGTGATCAGCGGCATCAACGCCTCGTCATGCCCCGCGCCTTCGCCGAGGTCGCAGTTGAGATCGATGACCGGACCGATTGTCATTCGCGTTTGAATTTACTCCGCACGCCCGCCGCCAGCAGCGCCAGCGCATGCTCCTGCTCAAGGTACAGCGCCTGCGCCTCTTCGATGGTCGTTTCCTTGAAGCGAACAAGGTCTCCCGGCCGTGCCTGGGCGAGTCGCGGCAGATCGACGGAAATCACGTCTCCAATTTTAGGATACCCACCGATTGTCTGCCGGTCGGCCATCAGCACGATCGGGCTGCCGTCCGGCGGCACCTGCACCGACCCGAAGCCCACGCCTTCGGAGGCCAGTTCGCGCTTTTCCTCCAGCCGCAGCGTCGGCCCGTCGAGCCGCATTCCCATCCGATCCGATTTGGCGGTGACTTTAAACGGCTTGGCGAAAAACGCCCTCCGGCTGGCCGGCGAAAACCATTCCCATTGCGCCCCGCACAAGCAGCGCACCACCACATCGCCCCCGGTCGGAGCCTTGAACCCGACGGAAGCGCTCCAGTTGACCGATATCTCCTGTTCTCCCGGACGCGCCCCGAGACGGTCTCCGGCTTGCAACGCCCGCCCGTTCCATCCACCGACACCCGCGCTCAATAGCGTGCCGGCGCCACCCATCACCGGCGCAACCTCCAGCCCGCCCGCGACCGCGATATAAATGCACGTCCCGTTGGTCAGCTCGGTCAGCGACACCACCTGTCCGGCCCTCACCCGGCAGGGCCTCCAGCCTGGTACGCCACGAACCTCGGCGCCCGTCACCGCGATCCAGGTGTCCCGCAAAAATCTCAACTCGGGCCCGGTGACCGTCGCCTCGAGCAACGGAGTATTTTCGTCGTTGCCGAGCAGAATGTTGGCCACGCGCGCCGCCTGCCGATCCATCGGTCCTCCGACTGGAATGCCATAATGCTGCCAACCGGTCCGGCCCAAGTCCTGCACCGTGGTCAAAGCGCCGGGTTTGATGACCTCAAAAACCGCCGCCAGCCGGGAGACTTTAATCTTTGGCACCACCGCCGGTGTTTCCTCCAGTTTCGCGGCCTGGCTTTCGGTCACAGAGATGAACTTCACCGTGTCCCCGGTCTCCAACAGCGTCGGCGCGGCCTCGTTCTCCGGCCGGAAGAGCCGGATCGGCGTACGTCCAATAATCGACCACCCGCCCGGCGTGGCAGTCGGATAAATACCCGCCTGCGCCCCGCCGATCCCCACGCTACCCGCCGGCACCTGCAAGCGAGGCGTCCCCCGTCGCGGCATGGCGAGCCGGGGAGGCAAACCGAGCAGATAAGGAAATCCCGGTGAAAATCCAACCGCGGCAACCCGGTAAACCGCCTTGGTGTGCAAGCGGATCGCCTCCGCCTCCGTCAGCTTCGCATGAGCCGCCACCTCCGCGAGGTCCGGCCCCTGTTCCCCGCCATACGACACCGGCACAATCACATTGCGCGCCGCCTTGCGCCGACCGCCACCGGACGCGGCGGGAGCGGTCCGGATCCACGCCAGCACCCGTTCGACCGGCGTGCCCGCGCCGGTATTCGCAAACACGATGGCCGGATCGTAATGCACGGTGATCGTCGTGAACGCGGGCACGATGTCCGTGACACCGGCAAGGGGGTCGATGTTGAGCGATCGAGCAAGGCGCGCGACCGCCTCCAATGCAACCGCGCTGCTTCTGGCTTTAAGCACCACGAGAACGGCACAGTCCCCAAGCGGAATTAATTGCATGCGCGGGAATGTAGGTGTTCGCCCGACAAGCTCAAGACTCGCAACAACCCCGCCTCCCTTCGGAACCAAGGCGTGTCCACGTAGTTGAATCCGTCATCGCATCAAGACGAACCGGATACCGCCAGAGTCCACCCATCCCCGGCGGATAAATCAGGCGGATAGGATTGCAGTTTTCGACCGATTCCCGGAACTGTGACGGCTCATGCCGTCCCGCCACCTCCTCCTTCTTCCTGTCATCGCGACCTTGGCCGCCGTCTCCGGCTGCCGCGACACCAAGATCGAAAGCTATCGCGTACCCAAGGAGACCCCGCCTCCGGCCGCCGCCAACGCTTCCGCGCCAACCGCGCCCTCGACCGATCCCCACGCCGGCCTCGGTATCCCTCCGGCCAATACCAACACCAACGCCCCGGCCGCGCCCATGCCCTCATCCGACATGGCTTCGACCGCAGTTCCCACCGCGGCCGGAGGGGACCTGACCTGGACCGCCCCCGCCCACTGGGAATCGCGCCCCGTCTCCTCGATGCGCAAGGCCACCTTCATCATCTCCGGTAACGCCGGCGAACAAGCCGAACTCGCCGTCACCGCGTTCCCGGGTGACGTCGGCGGCAACCTCGCCAACGTCAATCGCTGGCGATCCCAGATCCAACTCCCGCCCATCGCCGCGGCCGGGTTGAGCTCCGCCCTAGATCATCTTCACGCCGGCGACCTCCACATCGACGTGGCCGACATTCTCGGTCCCGTACCCGCCGACGGCAAACCGCGCCAGCGCATCCTCGGCGGTATCGTGCCGTTCAACGGCGCCACCTGGTTCTTCAAGCTGACCGGTCCCGACGCCCTCGTCGCCCGCGAAAAAGACGCCTTCTACGCGTTCATCAAAACCCTCCAACCCGTCCGCTAAGTCATGCGCGACATTTGGGATTCGTTCGTGAGCTTCTTCACGTCGCTCCGCGTCACCGTGGTGCTGCTGGCGTTGTCGATCATCCTGATCTTCGTTGCGACGCTCGATCAGGTGAATCTCGGCATCTGGGCCGTTCAGGAGAAATACTTTCGCTCGTTCTTCGTGTTCTGGAAGGTCAACGGGTTTCCCGTTCCCGTCTTCCCGGGCGGATACTTCATCGGCGGACTCCTGCTGATCAACCTGGTCGCCTCCCACTTCTACCACTTCAGACTCACCTGGAAGAAGTCCGGCATTCTCCTGACCCACGCCGGCCTCATCGTCCTTCTCGTGGGCGAACTCCTCACCGGCCTCTGGCAGGAGGATTACCAACTCCGCCTCGACGAGGGCCAAACGCGCAACTACTCCGAACATTTCCGCGACAACGAGCTCGCGGTGATCGACGCCACCGATCCCAAGTGGGACCACGTCGTCGCCATTCCCGAAAAGCGCCTTCGCAACGGTCATGCCATCCAGCACGAGCGTCTCCCCTTCCGCATCGTCACGCGCGCCTATTACGAAAACGCCGCCGTGCAGATGCGCGAGGAACTCGGCAACACGGCCGCTCCTCCGCCCGCCAGTCGCGACATCGGATCGCGTCTCGCAATCATCCCGCTGCCGGTCACCTATAAACAGGACGAGCGAAACCTCCCCGCCGCCGTGATCGAATTGCTCGGCCCGGGCAACGCCTCGCTCGGCACCTGGGTGGTTTCGACGATGCTCGTGGAACCGCAGACGTTCGACTACGAGGGCCGCACCTGGCGCCTGGCGATGCGTTTCGCGCGCACCTACAAGCCCTACTCGCTCACCCTGCTAAAGTTTTCGCACGACCGCTACATGGGAACCGCCATCCCCAAGAATTTCGCCAGCCGGGTCCGCCTTCACAGCGAGGACGGCACCACGGACCGCGAGGTGCTCATCTATATGAACAATCCGTTGCGCCACGACGGTCTCACGTTCTACCAGGCCGGCTTCGCCAACAACGACAAGACCACCATCCTCCAGGTCGTGCGCAATCCCAGTTGGCTGCTGCCCTACATCGCCTGCCTCATGATGGGCGTCGGGCTCGTCATTCAGTTCGGCATTCACCTTTTCGCCTTCGTCTCCAAGCGCCGCGCGACCGTCTGACCGTCATGAAACGTCTCGTTCCTTTTCTGTTCCTCGTCCTCGGCGCGCTCATTCTGGCCAGCCCGCTCCTCCGCAAACAGGAGTCCGTCTTCGACATCGAGGCCTTCGGACGCATTCCGGTCGTCGCCAACGGTCGCACCAAGCCGCTCGACAGCGTTGCGCGCAACAGCCTCCTCCTTCTTCAAGGACGCCAACGGATCGTCACACCCGACGGTGCAAGCCTTGCACCCGCCGAATGGCTGCTCGACGTGTTCTTCCGTCCGGAGCTCGCCGACACCTACAAACACTTCGAGATCGTCCACCCGGGTGTGCTCGACGTCCTCGGTCTCACCCCCGCCGATGGCGACGGCAACAAGCGTTTCGCCTACCTCCAATTGGTCGAAAAGCTCGAAGAGATCGATCGTCAGGCCGAACTCGCCGCCGGTGTCGATGCGCCCGTGCGCACCTCCTACCAGCGCGCCGTCCTCAATCTCCGCGACCACGTCATCCTGTATCAGCAACTCAAGCACAGCCTCGTGGTGCCCGACGGCTCCGACTTCCTCGGCGACCTCCTGCGCCTGCAGGACAACCTCGCCGCCAGCGTGGAGGCCATCCGCAATCGTGCCGCCGGCAAGGAAGCCGACGCCGAACTCGCCACCTTCACCATGGGGATGGGATCCAAGTTCCTTCGCATGGAACAGATCGGCAACCTGCTCGTCATCCCGCCCGCCGCCGGCTCCGAAGGCTCCACCTGGACGAAGGCGGGCCAGGCGCTCCTCGGCACGTTCCAGCACGGCTCCATCAATGTGCACGCGCTCACCTTCGCCGGACTTCAGCACACCTGGAAGGATCAGCAGCCCGAGCACTTCAACACGCTGCTCGCCAAGCAACGCTCCGAGCTGGAACGCTCTTATCCGTCGATCCTGAAAAAGACCGACATCGAGACGCGCTTCAACCAGGCCGCCCCGTTTTTCACCAGCATCTATCTTTACGTGCTGGCCTTCATCTTCGCGGCGTTCTCCTGGCTCAAGTGGCCCGAACCGCTCCAGCGTTCCGCCTTTAATCTGGTGCTGCTGGCCTGGATCGCCACCACGGTCGGCATCGCGGTGCGCATGTGGCTCGAAGGTCGTCCGCCGGTCACGAATCTTTACTCCTCCGCGCTCTTTGTCGGCTGGGGCTCCGTCGGCCTGTGCCTCATTCTTGAGCGCATCTTCCGCAACGGCATCGGCAGCGTCGCCGCCGGCCTCACCGGGTTTTGCACGCTCCTGATCGCGCACCACCTGTCGCTCAGCGGCGACACGCTGGAAATGATGCGCGCCGTGCTCGATTCGAACTTCTGGTTGGCGACCCACGTTGTCGTCATCACGATCGGCTACGCGGCCACGTACCTCGCCGGGTTCCTCGCGATCATCTACGTCTGCCGCGGTGTGTTAACCCGCTCGCTCGACAAGGCCACCGCCGACGCTCTCACCCGGATGGTCTACGGAACCATTTGCTTCGCCACGCTCTTCAGCTTGATCGGCACGATCCTCGGAGGCATCTGGGCCGACCAATCGTGGGGACGTTTCTGGGGCTGGGACCCGAAGGAAAACGGGGCCCTGATCATCGTTATCTGGAATGCCATCATCCTCCATGTCCGTTGGGGCGGCATCGCCCGCACCCGCGGCATCATGGCGCTGGCGATCTTCGGCAACATCGTCACGAGTTGGAGTTGGTTCGGCACCAATATGCTTGGCGTGGGCCTCCACAGCTACGGCTTCATGGACCAGGCGTTCATCGCCCTGGTGGCGTTCGTCGCCACCCAACTCGCGTTGCTCGCGCTCGCCTACGTGCCGCGCCACATGTGGCGCAGTGCGCCGGTGATGAAGTAAAATAATTGCGCCATCCGAATTGAGGTAGCAGTCGAGGTCACGAGGCTGGGTTTGCTTAATCCACCCTCCAACCAGCCAACTCGTTACGTTGGCTGCTACGTTCGGCTGCATCGCCACGTTGCCTTCGCTCCTGCACCGCGCCCGCCCCGCTCCGGTCGCGCACGCCATCGCTGACGATCTCATAACTGGAATCCGCAGGGCTTTTTGCTCGCGTCGCATTTATTTGACGACTTTTTTACGAGGACTCAGCTCTTATATCCGCAATAAGTTATCAACGTGTCCTTCGCCCAAGTCTCGCTCTTCGCCTTCTCCGCGCGCCCCCTTTTACATTTCCGACGGAGTCTCGGTTACGCCGCGCTGTTCAGCTCGTTTACCGTGGTTGCGCAGGCCCAGTTTTGGGTGCGCGATTCCACGGTGCTCCCCGAGTCGTTGACCGGTGGCGGCAGTCGGTCTGGCAGCGGGACGTTCAGTATCACGACGGCGGTTTACGGGGGTCTTGAGTACAACGATAACATCGACCTTTCGTCATCGGGTGAATCCGGCCTGGCGTTCCGCGGAGGCGTGACCGCCGGCATCCATTACCCGATCAGCGAGAAAAACGAACTCACCTTCGACGTTTCGGTGGAACGGCTCGTCTACCTCGCGGGCGTTTCGGGCACCGAAGGCTACAACAGTATTTTGCCCGGCACGGCCACCACGTTCACCCTTTTCGCCGGCCCGGTCCGGGTGCGCAATTTCCTGCAGACCGAACTCACCGAAGACCCGGTCGCCAGTCCGGTCGTCAACAACACGTCGCGTTTCGGGCGTTTCAATGCCCATGCCGGCACCCAGATCGACTGGGATATGAACAAGGTCATCTGGCAGGCGACCGGCTCGGTCGGACGGCAACTCGCGACCGAACGCGTCAACGAACAGATCGATCTCTGGCGCTACGCCGTCGGTCTCCGCGCCGTATTTCCCGTGGGACCCGGCACGGCCTGGGGTGTTTCGACGGCGTATTCACTCAACCGCTACGACGTCGCGATTCAAAACGACTCCGAAACCCGCAGCGCCGGCGTCTTCGGTCAGCTCGCGGTCAGCCGCAACATGACCTTGGAAGCCGCCGCCGGCATGCAATGGACCGATTACGAAACCGCCGGGTCCATTCTCGACCGGACTGATTACGCCGGGTTCTACGGTTCGTTCGGTTTGTCTCATCAGGTGCGCCGCACGTTGAGCTACACACTGACCGCCCGGCACGACATGGATGATGGTTATGGCACCAATTTCTATCGCATCACCGAAATCGGCATCTCCCCCAAGCTCAAGATCGTGAACAATTGGGAAATGGTCGGCTACGCCGGCTGGCAATGGATCGACGAGTCCGGCTCCGCCGGCGAAAGCGCGAAGCGGCTCAGTCTCAGCCTGGAAGCCCGCCGCCCGCTCGGCCGCAAGGTGGATGGCTCCGTCGGCGTATCACGCCACCAGAAGTTCTCCGATCAACCCGACCGAGACTACATCCAGAACCGCGCCTATTTCTCCGTGCGCTACACGTTCTGATTCCAATGAAGGCCGCCTCGTTCTGCATTTCCGTTCTGCTCCTGTTGCCCGCGGGCATCGCGTCCGCCGCGAACGAACCGGCCGCCGCCTCTTCGAGCGCCACCTCGACCGCCTCCGCCGATCGACTGGTGGCGGTCGGCGATCACCTGCGGTATCAGGTCCTTGAAGACAAGGACGCCCCGGTCGAACTGGTCGTGAGCAACACCGGCATGATCGACCTGCCCTACTTCGGTCCGATGCAAGCCGCCGGTCGTCCCGTGGAGGAACTCGTCTCGGCCATCAAAGCGGCCCTTGAAACCGAACTCTATGTGCGCGCGACCGTGCGTCTCCAGGTGCTCGCTTACAGCCAGGGTGCCGTCAACCGGGGTCGCGTGCACCTGGCCGGACAGGTCCGTCGCGTCGGTCCGTTCGAAATCGATCTCTCCGAACGCGCCACTCTCGGACAGACGATTCTGGCCGCCGGCGGTCTCGCCGACTTTGGCGATCCGCGCAACGTGCGCATTATCCGCCGCGTCGATGGCAAGGCACAGACGATCACCGTCGACTTGCGCGAAGTCTTGAGCCGGGGGCGCATCGACAAGGACGTCGAGCTTCACGATGGCGATTTCATCATCGTGGACGAGCGCATGATCAACTGGTGAACCGCCCCGACATGAGCCCGAATCC
>JANJTQ010000075.1 GCA_024711005.1 Opitutaceae bacterium
TCCATCACGAACGAGGTACTCCCCTCTGGCTGTGCACAAGTGTGTTCCGGTCGGAACACACTTGTGCACTCACACCAATCATCAGGGATGCCGGACATTTTCCGGGGCTCGAAGCGGGCGAAGCGCTGTTTCACACGCCCCCTGACCAACAGAGGCGAACCGCAATTGGCCAAGATCTACACGGTTCATCTCGTCCAATACGACAAAATGAGATGCTTTCTCAACTCGCTCTTGACGTGAGAATGCGTCTCATGCTCACTCCCGCCGCCATGTCTTTTCACGCATCCTCCTCCCGGATCCCCACCCTCACGCTGCTTGCAGCGATTGCCGCACTCCCGGCTGTCGCCCAAGTGCCATCCACGCCGGTTGACTCAACCAGCGACGCTCCCGCGGTCACGCTCCCGCCCGTCCTCGTTGAATCGGAATCTGATCGTACCGTTCAGGCTCCCTTCCTCCCTGACGTGCAGGGCACCACTATCAACGCGGGCAAGAAAACCTCGGTGATCGATTTCGACGCCCTCCCCGACATCACCGGCAACAACTACCGCCAGGCGCTCATCCAGACGCCTGGTCTGATTCTAGAAGAAGAATCCACGCCCCTCATCAGCATCGGCTACCGCGGCCTCGAACCCCATCGCGCCCAATACACCCAGGTCCTCAAGGATGGCATTCCGATTCACGCCGACCAATTCGGGTATCCGGAGGCCTACTACACGCCGCCTCTCGACACGGTCGACCGCATCGAATTCGTGCGCGGCGGCGCAGCTCTGCAATACGGTCCCCAGCCCGGCGGCGCGCTCAATTTCATCACCCACCGTCCCCGCACCGATCGCCAGCTTTCCGGCGGCACCGAGAATACCTTTGGCGAGGACAACACGTGGAACAGCTTCACCTGGCTCGACGGCACCACCGGCCGGCTCGGCTACTACGGCTACTTCAACCGCCGCGAAACCGACGGGTTCCGCGATTCCAACAGCGACGTCGAGGTCAACGCCTGGGAAGTCAAACTCGCGCTCGACGCAACCGGTCCCAGCCGCTGGTTCCTCACGCTCGAAAGCTACGAGGATCTTCACGGCGAGCCCGGAGGACTCACGGTCGCGGATTTTGCCTCCAACCGCGATCTGACCACCCGCCCGCGCGATCGCTTCGAACTCCAACGCGACGCGGCCACGCTCACCTACGAGCGCGATCTCGACGCCGGCCAACTGACCGCCCGCTTCTGGGCCGTTGAATACCTCCGTGCCAGTGCCCGGCAGCAGGGAGGCGGCTATGGTGTCGCCCCGCTCCCCAACGCACTGTTCTCGAATCAAGAGCAGAAGTTCCGCACCTTCGGCGCCGAAACGCGCTACCGTCGCGACTGGGGAACCGAAGGCCAACACGTGTTCAGCTCGGGCGTGCAGGCCTACTACACCGATTCGCCGCGCACCGATGGCACCGGCACGTCCGCCTTCGACAACACCACCGTCACCCGTCGCTCGCAGCGCGAAATTTTCTACGCACCGGTTTTTGCAGAGAACCTTTTCCGCTTCGGCAACCTGTCCGTAACCCCCGGCGTGCGCGTCGAGACCTTCCGCCAGACGGTCGACGTTTCCCCGAACTCCACCGCACCTGACCGGGTCGACTCCGAAACCGTTCCTCTCTTTGGCCTCGGCCTCGCCTACGACCTTCCGCGCAACTCGCAGGTTTATGCCAACTTCTCCGAGAGCTACCGGCCGGTCGTCTTCAGCGACTCTGTTCCCACCGGAGCCGGCGTCACCATCGCCGACGATCTCGCCGAGGGCCGCGTTTGGCAGGCCGAGCTCGGGTACCGCAGCGAACCGGTCGCCGGGCTCGTGCTGGACGCAAGCGTCTTCCACATGGTGTTTGACGACAAGGTCGGAACCGTGGGCGGCGTCATCCAAAATGTCGGCCAAGCCGAATACTCCGGCGTGGAGTTGTCCGCCCAATACGATGTCCTTCGCGCCTTCGGCGGAGACGGCCAACGCCAGCTCAACGTATTTGCGAACGCCCTCCTGCTCGATGCCGAATACACCGACGGTCCGTCCGACGGCTTCACCCCGCAATACGCCCCTGACTACACCGTCCGCACCGGTGCGATTTACAGCGTTGGCAACGGCCTGAAGCTCGCGCTCCTCGGAACCTTTGTTGGCGACAATGACGGCAGCGATAACAACGCTCGCCCGATCCCCGCTTACATGGTCTGGGACCTCACCGCCGAAGCGGTAATCCCCGGCACCCCGTTCACCGCACTCGCCGGTATTAACAACCTCTTCAATGAGGATTACTACAGCCGCAACCGCAGCGACGGCATCGATCCCGGTGCCGAGCGCAACTACTACGTCGGCTTCCGCGCCGAGTTCTAAGCTACATCCCGGCCGCGGTTCGAAACCCGGCTTGGGTTGGCGGACATAAAAAAGCCGTGGGAATCTCCCACGGCTTTTTTGTGCCCAAAAACGAGGATCAACGTCCGCCTGTTCCGACTCGTTCCTCGTTCTCGTAATCTTTCTCGTTCGTCAGGAACTCCCAGGCAGGGAGAACGAGAACGATTACGAGAAAGAGAACGAAAAGCATGCGCCGGCCATCGCTCCCCGTTCATCCAGTCCTCACGCAAGGATCGCGGCCTGCTCCCTGGAGATGGCCCAACGCATCGGCTCGTTCTTCTTCCAACGATCGAACTCGTCGATCATCAGCTGGCCCATGCGACGACATTCGTGCTCTTGCGAACCAGCGATGTGCGGAGTGAGCACGACATTCGGCAACGAATAGAGCGGCGAGCCGTCGACCGGTGGCTCGGGCCAAGTCACGTCCAGCATCGCGGTTATATCGGACCGCCGTGCCAACACCTCAACCATCTCGGGTTCATTCACGATGGCGCCGCGTGCCGTGTTGATGAAGGTGGACCCGTCCTTCATAAGCTCAAAATGACGCCCGCAAATCATGCCCTCGGTCTGCTTGAGCCAGGGCGTGTGCAGGGACACGACATCGCAATGACTGAAAATGTCGTCCAGTGACACGAGCGTCACATTGAACTCGGCCGCTTGCTCCGGCTTGAGAAAGGGATCGTAAACCCACACATCGACATTGAAAGGCAGCAGTCGCTCGCGCACCAGCCGCCCGATCATGCCGAAGGAAATGAGCCCCACCTTGCTGCCATAGGCGCCCGGAGGCGTCACCTTTTCCGGGAAGGCGCCAAGCCGCTTCGTCTCAAGCACGTAATACCAGGCGCGTTTCAACGAAAGGAGAATGCTCGCGAGCGTAAACTCCGACACCGGAATCGCGTTCATCGCATAGGCGCTGGTCACCGCAATGCCGCGCTCCCAAAATGCGTCAGGCGTCATCGCCTTGATGGAACCCGCCCCGTAGAACACCGTGCGCAGCTTCGGTGCCGCGGCCAGAAACGCCGCATCCATCACCGGCGCGCCCCAACCCGAGAAAATCACCTCCACGTCGGCCAGGAGTTCGGGATGCGCCTGGATGGAGGTCTTGGTTTGCAGCTCCGCAACCAGATCCACCCGACGGGCGATTTTGGCGCGCAACGCATCACCATAGATTAATTCGAAGGCATGAGGATCGAGAATGAAAAGGCCCTTGGGCGTCATGAGCGGTGAATCCACCCGATCCGGCGTCGTTTAACAATGCCATTGTTTGACCACGCACGGCTTCCTTATTGCACATCGATTCGGAACAACCGCATGAGGGCACCCGCCTGTTGATTTTGCTGTCGCGGTCCGTCGTTCCCCATGGCTACGGTCCCCGGCTTTATGACGTCACCCGCCCCCCGCGCCGACGGCCGCAAAGCCGATCAGCTCCGCCCCATCACCTTCGAGGCCGGCATCGCCCCGCATGCCACCGGCTCCGTCCTCGTCTCCTTCGGCCAGACACGCGTCATTTGCGCCGCCACGATCGAACCCAAGGTCCCGACCTGGATGAAACAGCAGCGCGTGCCCGGAGGCTGGCTGACGGCCGAGTATTCGCTTCTTCCCTACAGCACCCACGACCGCAAGCAGCGCGACATCTCCCGCGGCAAGCTCGACGGACGCACCGTCGAGATCCAGCGCCTGATCGGTCGCTCGTTGCGCGCCGTGCTCGACCTCCGCAAGCTCGGCGAGAACACCCTCTGGATCGACTGCGACGTCCTTCAGGCCGACGGCGGCACCCGCACCGCGTCGATCACCGGCGCCTACCTCGCCGCCCGCCTCGCCATCCAGACGCTCCTCGATGCCAAACGCATTCCCGAGAACCCGCTCGTCGACAGCGTCGCGGCCATCAGCGTGGGCATCTTCGAGGGCCGCGAGTTGCTGGACCTCCCGTACGCCGAGGACAAGGACGCCGAGGTGGACTTCAATATTGTCATGACCGGCCAGGGCAAATTCGTCGAAGTACAGGGATCGGGCGAGGAGGCGACGTTCAGCTACGAACAACTCCAAAGCCTCATCGGCCTCGCGCAAAAGGGCATCAAGGAAATCGCCGGACTCCAGACCGCGTTTCTGACGAAACAGCTGCTGGCGCGATAGGCCGCCCGTACGGCCTTACGGTTAACTCATGAAAGTCCTACCGCAAAGCCGCCTCGGGTTCCTTCAACCTGATGTCAATGTAGTGGCTGCTTCGGTACGGATTGATTCCGTCGGGATACAAAATCCGATCCACGAAGTGAAGGTTGTCGGCTACATTCGCGTTGGCCTTGATCACCGGATCACCGTGGGTCGCCCCTTCGAAGGTTTTTAAAATCGCGGTCTCCCTGCCCGTCATCCGGTTGATGCGCGCCTTCATCCGCACCGACTGTTCGTAAGGGACCACTTTGTCGTGGGTACCATGAACCAGTAGAATCGGAGGGAAAACACTCCGCACATGGTCGATTGGATTGGCCGTGTTGCCAATGGCGCCACCCGGTGCGTAGTCGCTCCGCGCGCGTCCCATGATCCTCGGAATCCCCCCGGCGTTCGTCCCGGCGAGCGCGCTTACATCGGCCACCCCGCACCACGACACCACGCCTTGCACGGAACTCGACGTTCCGACAGTGCCCATGCCCAGATCCTCGAATTCCAGCCGCTCGTTCGTCGCGGCGAGCATTTGAGCCAGATAGCCACCGGCCGTATTCCCCCAGACAACGATGTTCGTCGCGTCCAGATCGTATCTCGCCGCATGGGCGCGAATGAAGCGAATCGCCGCTTTGGCATCATGCAGGTTCAAGGGCCATCGACCCGCTTGATCCAACCGGTAGTTCACCGACACCACCGCGTAGCCCTGCGTGGTTGCCTGAAATATCGGTGCAATCGCCTCGGACTGTTTTTGACCCGTGAGCCAGCCGCCCCCGTGAAACACCACGATAAATTTAAACGGCGCCCGACCGCTTCGCGGATACGCGATGTCCAGCCGTTGACGCTCATTCGCGCCGTCCGCATAGGGAATATCCAACTCGACCCGTTCGAACTGGGCCATGTCGATGGTCCTTTCGCGACCGAACAGGTTTACGCCGATCGCCCCCGTGTTCGCCGGGGATTCGTTTGCCTCGACGGCCACGCAGCGAATCGGGGGCGGAGTCGGGGACGAGTTGCAGCCCGACAGCAGGCCCAGACACACGGCGGGAAAGATCAACTTGAGAAGATTCGGGTTTTCCATGGAGATGACCGGGCTTTTTAACTCCGCCTACGCAAAGCGAACGCCTCCCAAATGCAAATCGACCAACCATCAGGAGCGGCCGCCCGATGACTCCGGTCTCCCATGCGCTCCTGCCCGTGTTTTTTGGCCGGCGATGGATTCCCAAAACCGGGAAAACCCCCTCGCCACGCTTCGTCTCGCTTGTGGCCTTGTGCGGAGCCCTCCCCGATATCCTGAGCCCGCATCTGTATCTGGATTCCAGATACACCGCGCTATCGCATACGCTTTGGGCGTTTCTCCTGTTCGTCCCGTTCATCGGCGCGCTGGCATGGTTATTCCCCAGAATATTCATCCTGCCGATTTCGTTGCTTTGTATTGCCGCCTACGGCGGCCACATCGCTTGTGACGCGATCACGGGCGGCGTTTCGTTGTTCTATCCGTACTCGCACACCGTACAGGGGAAAAACTACCTGCCCTACTGGCTTTGGATCACCTCCGACGGGCTGCTCGTGCTGTACATTTACCTCGTCTACCGCTGGCTGCCGCTCAGACGCAGATTCAGAGAACGACGGACAGCCGCCCCGTTGGCCATCGAAGATTGAACGGTTCGCCCTTCGTCCCTCGGCTTCCAATCACGACCGCGAGCGCCGGACGGGCTTTTCTTCATCGGTAGGTTGCTCGATACTCGTGCGCTCGGATTTCGACCGGGCCGGCCAGCGGTTCTCCCGCTGCGGAGCCGGGCGAATGGCGGGCTCGGGTTGGCGTTGGGGTCGGGGTTGCGCGGGACGCACGAGGACCGGCGCCGACGGTTTTTCGGGAACCGGAGAAGTCACCAAGGGCGCCGGTGGCGGAGGGTCTCGTTTCACCGGGGCCACCCGGCGCACTTCGGCCGGCCGCTTCCGATTCTCGCGGTCATCAGACTGAACGCGTGTTGTCGGAACGCGCGTTGTAGTCGGAACTCGTTCGGGACGGATGTTCTCGGGACGCGAAATCCTAACATCGCTCGTCCGGCGAGGAGGCGTGCCGACGATAGGAGCCGGACGGGCGATATCGGTCCTCGAATGGTGATGAACAGTCGGACGCTGGTAGCCAGGACGCGGGGTCCACCGATGGTAATCGGGATGCGGCTTGTGATGACTATAAACCGGATAGAACGGGCGGTTATGATAATGCACTCGGTGACTGTGGTTGATCACCAAAACCCTGCGGTGGTGCCAGTCACAGGTGTAGGCGAGCCATATGCCGGTCGGATAGCCATAGCTGAACGAAATGTAAGAACCGCGAAGTCCCAGGGGACGGGAGACATAGACAATCGCCGGGTCGTAACGCGGAACATAGAGCACGTCGATCCGCGCCGGCTCGATGCGAATAATCTGTTCTTCAACGACAACCCGCTGCTCCGGAGTGTCGGTCAAGGTTCCGATCGCACGCGCCCGGGCACGCAGGTGTTGGACCGCGTTCATCACATCGGCGGGTTGGGCAAGGAACGCATCTCCCACCTGCCGGGTCCAGGCGAGGTTGGTATCCATCCACGCAAGCACATCGGGATAACGCGCAAGGCCTCTCACGCTCTCGGACCACGGCTGCCGATCAATCGAGTCGGCCGGAGGCTTGGTCGCTAGATAACGCGTGGCCAGGACGATCTCCGCGGGCTCGGTCGAGGCGGGTAAAATCAATGCAATCAAGGCATCCGGATAAAGGGCGATGGGGCCCATGAGCTCCTCAAGCTGGGCCTCGGTAAACTCCACCACGTCAGCGGGTGACGAAACCGGAGGCGGCGGCCCGACGGGTGTGGCGGTTTCTTGCGCAAA
Source organism: Opitutaceae bacterium (assembly GCA_024711005.1). Classification (GTDB taxonomy): domain Bacteria; phylum Verrucomicrobiota; class Verrucomicrobiia; order Opitutales; family Opitutaceae; genus Rariglobus. The sequence continues at coordinate 7,410 of JANJTQ010000075.1, forward strand.
AACCCACGGGGCTGACACCAAGGCGAGTACGAATCCGAATGATAAAGGTTTCACGGTGGGAGGGGTTACTCGGTTAGACGCGCGCCATGCCGCTCGGGTTTCTTTATCCCGGAAGCTGCCGTCAGTCACAACGGGAAGCGGGCTCGTCCCTCACAATACAGCCCTTACGCCAAACCGTCCACTGCCTGGGTCGATCCGCTTGACGCATCTGTTAATACTGTATCCCCAGCAACTCGCCATGTCACCGCGCCACCAGCCATCCACCGTCAGTCGCTCTCAAGGCGCGCTCGCGTGGGTGCTCGCGGGGTTGGTGTTCGCCCTCGGTCTGCTGACCGTTTCTCCGGCGGCGCACGCCCACCTGCACGGCCATGACACACCCGCCGCGCACGACGATTCCAACTCCGTTCCCGCACACGACGACAGCGGCTGCGCCATCACCCTTTTCCAACAAGGCGTCACCGCCCCACTGGACCTGCCGCGGCTCGACACGCCGCGGATTATTCACATCGCCACGGTATTGCCTGCGCGCACTACGCCGGCCGTCTGCGCTCCGCGTCATCTGCTCCAACCCGTACGCGGACCTCCTCGGATCGGATAAATCCATCGCCCCGTCGGCGGCTTCCCCAACCCGAAGCCCCGTGTCCGTCGCCCTGTTATCGCCGCGTCTCATCGCGCGCGAATCCATTTCCTTTTCAGAGGTCCCGTATACCATCATGCACTTTCCCGTCCGTGTTTCCCTGTTCCTTCCCATCGTATCCTTGGCCCATGCCCAGACCCATCCCCCCGCAGCCCCGGATTCTCCCGTGATGCTCGACCACGTTGTCGTCACCGCCTCGCCACTCGCACGCAGCCAGGCCGAACTCACCTCCGCCACCCATGTGCTCGTCGGTCGCGAACTCGACCTTCAACAACAGCCGACCTTGGGCGAAACACTCTCCGCCCAGCCCGGCATGAGTTCCTCCTACTTCGGTCCCGGCGCCAGCCGCCCGATCATCCGCGGTCTCGGCGGCGACCGCATCCGTGTCCTTCAAAACGGCACCGGCACCCAGGACGCCTCCGTCACCAGCCCCGACCACGCCGTGAGCGTCGAGCCGTTTCTTGTGAAACGCATCGAGGTGGTGCGCGGTCCCGCGTCGCTCCTGTACGGCAGCTCCGCCGTCGGAGGTGTGGTCAACGTCATCGATCACCGCATCGAAACCGACCTGCCCGACCGCCGTATATCCGGGGTCGTTGACGCCCGCCATGGTTCCGTCTCCGACGAATTCGCCTACGGTGCCGCCGCCGACATCGCCCTCGTCAAAGCCGACACCCACGCCTGGGTTCTCCACCTCGACGGCTTCAAACGCGAAGCCGACGACGTGCGCACCCCCGCCGGCCGCCTCGTCAACAGCGCCATCGATTCCGACGGGGCGTCCATCGGGCTGTCCTACGTCGGCGATACATTCAACGCCGGCATCAACTACAACGGATTTAACTCGCTCTACGGCACGGTGGCCGAACCCGACGTCGAGATCGACCTGCGTCAGCGCCGCGTGGATTTCGCCGCCGAAGTAAAACAGGACTTCGGCATCTTCACCGGCGCACGCCTGAAGTTCGCCACAGCCGATTACGAGCACGTTGAACTGGAAGCCGGTGCGCCCGGCACCACATTCACCAACACCGGTTACGACGGGCGTCTCGAACTGTTGCACGCGCCCTTGGCCGGTTTCACCGGTGTGTGGGGCGTGCAGTCCGTGCGCAGCGACTTCGACATCGAAGGCGCGGAGGCGTTTATGTCTCCCTCTCTCACCGAAACCAACTCGCTCTTCATTTTCGAAGAAACGAAAGTGAACGCCTTCACCTGGCAATTCGGCGCCCGCGTCGAGCACCAGTCCATCGACACCCGCGCCAATGCCAACTTCCCTGGCTCGCAATCGCGCGATGACACCACCGTCAGCCTTTCCGGCGGCGTCGTGTACGCGATAAATCCCGATTACACCGCGGCATTTTCCGTCACCGGCACCGAACGCGCGCCCAACGCACAAGAATTGTATTCAAACGGTCCCCACATCGGCACCGCGTCCTTTGAGGTCGGCGATCCGTCGCTCAATACCGAAAAATCCATCGGCGTGGAACTCAGCGTCCGCAAGCTCACAGGTTTTGTGACCGGGTCGTTCAACCTCTTCGCCAACCGGTTCGACGGTTTCATCTTTGAGGAGGACACCGGCGCGATCGATCCGGGCGATCCGTTCGACCCGGACGACGACCTGCCGATCTACCAATTCGTGCAACGCGACGCGCTCTTCTACGGCGCCGAGTTGGAGACCTTGTGGCATCTGCACCAAGGCGACCTCCACAACTTCGACCTGAAGCTCAACCTCGACTACACCCGCGCCCAACAATGCAACGGTGACGACCTCCCGCGCATTCCACCGCTCAAAGGCCTCATCGGCCTCGCCTGGACCGGCGGCCCTTGGAGCGCCGGTGTAGACTGGCAACTCGTCGCGGACCAAAACCGCGCCGCCCCGGGCGAAACCGATACCGACGGTTACACGCTGCTGAGTGCCTACGCCGGTTATCGGATCGTGAAGGGTCCGGTCGTTTACGATCTCTTCCTGCGCGGCACAAACCTGACCAACGAAGAAGCCCGCATGCACACCTCGTTTCTCAAGAACATCGCGCCGCTCCCCGGACGTGCCGTCACCGTCGGCGTGCGCGCTAGTTTCTGATCGATTTGGAGTTCGGAGACCTGTCGCCGCTTTCGACGGCCGACAGGTCGTTCCGCCTCCTCCCGATCCGGCACTGCGACGAGTTCCATTGAACCAGAACGAAAAAAAGAAGTCGCCGTCAGCACTGAAGCTGGCGGCGACTATTCTCAGCTCGGGTATCAGCCCGAGATCCGCGGCTATGGCGGTTATCTTCGTCTTACTGTCGGCGGAGTTAGTGGCCTTGCGGCCACGAGATGAATCTAATCATGAAGTCGAAAAAATCATCCGGGTTTTCGTTTTTTTCGAAAAAGATTTTGTAATGCCTCCTTGTCCCCGCCCGATCCAAACAAGGGCAACCATCGGCTGCCCTTGTCGAAGGAGGCCGGTCTGAATCTCTATTGCGATATCACTCGCAGACCATCGGCAATCACATAGCCATTCGTGCCCGTGGTGCGGATTCGCACCTCCGCATTCGAGGGCGAGAGCGGAAACACACCCAGCAGAACCCACGTATTACTATTAAGCTGCTGGTTGACGGTCACCGTCGACGTCGAGCCGTCGGCTTTAATGATGTCCACCGGCACGTTGCTGGCCCGGTTCGCGTCGGCCGGCCAGCGCCCCGGTCGTCACCTCGACGTCGTCGCAGTTCTGCACGTAGACACCGTCGCCCTCGTGGTAGGTGAAACGGCTGTTGAGCACGCGCACGCCATCGGCGTTGTTGGCATGGACGCCCGCGCCCGCGCGCATGGTGTTGGAACTTGCGGCGAAGAACTCGCAGTCATCAAAGGTGTGGTAGGTCGAGCCCGACTCGACCACGACGAGGCCGAGACTGGATTTTTCGAAGCGCAATCCTTGAAACGTGAGATTGTCGCGGCCGGCGGTGGACACCATCACGTGGTCGCGTTGCGTCGCCTCGTAGATTTTTCCGGTGGAGTTCGGACTGCCGGCGGTGTCCTTGACGTAAAGCGTGCCCGAGCCGCAACCGCACGCTGGGTTTCCACGCTCCCTCCTCAAACCACTACTCCAAACCGAAAACCGCCTTTGCGTAGTTTTCAGCGCTGAAGGGTTGCAGGTCCTCCGGCTGTTCGCCGAGACCGAGGAAGTAGATCGGAAGCTTCAACTCGCGCCAGATTCCCACGATCGCGCCGCCGCGGCTGGTGCC
>JANJTQ010000138.1 GCA_024711005.1 Opitutaceae bacterium
GCGTCTCGAGCTGCGTCGCCAGGTTGTTGCGCGCGATCGCCAGCCGCGCCTGCTGGTTGCGCAGGTCGATGTAGGCGAGCGCGACCTCGGCCGCCAGCGAGACCTGCGTGTCGGCCAGGCTCTCCTGCGCGGCACGCACGTCGGCCTCGGCAGCCCGGACGGCGCTCCGCTGGCCGCCGAACACGTCACCAATGCGGCCAACGGAGTGGCCGCCCTACCGGGATAAAACCAATCTGCAAATGTCCCAGCGTCTGACAATGGCACAACGCCGGTCGGCAGACGTCTCACGCCGGGCCGAGGTTTTTGTTACGATGCCGACCGCGCATCCCCCGCGCCCAACCCCATGAATACACCCGACCCTGTGCGTGCCCCCGGGCACCGTCGCGTCCGCGCATCCGCGCCGACGCTCTCCGCCACTCGACTGGCTTCGATCCTCGGCCTCGCCGCCACCCTCGCCACCCCTGCCTTCGCCCAAACCCCCGCCCCCGTCGGCGTCCCCGGCACGTGGACTCTCACCTTCGAGGATGAGTTCAACGGCACCACCCTCGACGGCTCCAAATGGAAACTGGGCCAGGGCGACGCCGGCATCGAAGGGCCCGGCGGCAACAACCCCGCCAACACCACGGTCGCCAACGGCAAGCTTACCCTCCGCGCCTCCACCGATCCGGTCGCCTTCTCCGGCACCAACTTCGCCTACTCGACCGGCGAAATCTCCAGCTACATGCGCTTCAAACAAACCGGCGGCTACCTCGAGGCCCGCATGCGCTGGGATCAGGCCACCGGCCTCTGGCCCGCCTTTTGGGTCATGCCCGAGCGCGACGGCTACGGCACCAAGGAGTGGTTCAGCCGGGCCTTCCTCAAGTTCAACCTCGCCGGCTCGGGCGTCTCCTCGATCACCAGCGCCAAACTTCGCATCAAGACCATCGTCGTCGGCAACGATTCCGAAAAGCCCAACAACCTTCAGACCCTCGCCGTCGCCGATGACTCTTGGACCGAGACCGGCATCAACTGGAACAACCAGCCGCCTCTCAACCCCCTCCACCTCGACCACAAATGGGGCTTCAACTCCGCCGCCGGAGAGATCGTCGAGATCGACGTCACCGCTTGGGCCCAGTCCCAACTCGCCGGTGACGGCGTCATGTCCGTCGCCCTCTCCGACGAGTTCCGCCGCGCCCGCGGCATGCGCTTCCACAGCCGCAACGCCGCCAACGCCGCCGACCGCCCCGTCCTCGTCCTGAATGGCTCCGTCAACGTCGTCCCCGCCGCCGACGCCTCCGTGAAGTGGGGTTCGTATTCGTCGAATAACTACGGCAATCACGCCGAAATCGAGGTCCGCACCGCCTACGCCCAGTCGCCCAACAATACCACCACCTTCGACGGTGGCATGGAGCTCGACATCATGGAGAGCCTCGGCATCTGGGGGAACCACGTCTCTTCCCATGCCATCCACTGGGACGGCTACACCACCAGCCAGCAGTCCCGCGGCTGGGGCCCCGTCCCCGCCCTCGACACCGACACCACTTACCGCACCTACGGGTGCCATTGGGTCCCCGGCGAGCTCGTCGAGTTCTACGTCGATGGCGTGAAGACCGGTTCCTACACCGACTCCCGCGTGATGACCACCCCCGGCTATCTCATCCTCTCGCTCCAACTCGGCGGCTGGGACGGCAACAACAACGTCACCTCCGCCATCCACAACAAGACACTCGACGTGGATTACGTCCGCGTCTGGTCCGGCGCCAAGACCACTCCGGCAGTCCCCTCCGCCACGTCCCTCTCCGTCGACGGCACCGTGACATTCGGCACGGATTTCACCGCCTACTCCGCCCAGGCCAACACCACCGGCCAGGTTACGATCGCCGATGGTGGCGACGCCGTCACCCTTCACAAGGACGCCTGGTGGAAGTTCCCGCTCAACTACACCGTCACACCCGACACCGTGCTTGAGGTCACCGTCGAGTCCGCCGCCCCCGGCGAGATCATCGCCCTCGGCCTCGAAAACAACGACAGTCACACCGACGGCAAACGCCTCTTCCACTTCTCCGGCTCGCAAATCTGGTCCGGCATCTGGACCGACTACAAAGACTACGTCTCCGCCTCAGGCCCCAAGACCTACGTCATCCCTCTCGGCACCTTCTACACCGGCGCGATGTCCCATCTGGCCATCGCCAACGACAACGACGTCGGCGGCAAAGTCTGCGCCCGTTACACCAATGTGCGTATCCACGAAGGACTACAATCCGTCAACTTCACCGCCTCCGAGGGCTATACCAACGGCTCGCTGCACGGCCAGCCCGGCGCCTCTCCCGCATGGCAGCTCGTGTCCGGCTCCAACAGCTTCAACATTGACCTGACCAAGGGTCTCGTCGTCAACGGAGCCCAGACCGCCGCGCAGAACGCCGTCTGGCAGACGCCCGCCGACTTCACCGCCACGGCCTCGCGCACCGCCGTGCTCGACTTCGACTTCACGCAGTCGGCCGCCACCGCCGGCACCACCACCATCGTGTCGCTGAGCAACTTCCTCAACGCGACCTCCGGCTCGACCAACGTGAAAGCCTACTTCGGCCGCGCCTCCGGCACCGATCTTTACCGCATCGGCTTTTATCAAAGCAACGGCAGCCCCGCCACGAGCGTCGTGACCAACGTCGCCGGCGCCAACCTCGGCCTCGCTTCCGGCGGCGGCGACAACGTGTCGGTGCCGCTGCAACTGCGCTACACCCTGGTCCGCGGAGCCTCCGCCTCGGCGTGGAGCGCGGCGGTGGAGCTCAAGAACCGCTCGACCGGCGCGACGCTGGCGACGGTCAACGTGCCGTCGTTCACCAGTTCGACGACGTTCTACAACGACGCGTCGCTGTATCCGGTGATCAACAGCGAGGCCCGCCACAACGCCGCGCTCAGCGAGCTGGTCATCACCGGCTACACCGCGCCGTAGCCAAAAGGAGAACGGACATGGCGGACCGTCAGCCTTCGGCTTCGAGACCTGTCCGTTCAGTGTACAGCTCCAGCTCCCCGGGGGAACGGACAAGAATGTCCGTTCCCCTTTTTCTTGTCCCAACGCCGGCACCAGCGGCGACGTCATCGCCGACACTCCCAAAAACCCGTCCAGCGTCCGGTCGGCGGGAGACACGCATGGTGGGATTTTGAACCTTTTTGGTAACTTTCCGCAGGCCCTTGGACTTCCGTCATCAAGCTTTCAGGTCACCGTAGGATACGCCTACCCATGAACGCCAAACTAGCCACCCCCCTCCTCGCGCTCGGCTTCGCCGCATGCGCCCACGCCCAAGTTCTCATGTTGGACTTCGGCTCGACCGCTTCGACTGGCGCTGAAACCAACAGCCCCTATCACACCGCCGCCAGCCCAAGTTTCACGGATATAAAGTGGAACACCGTGACCGCTGACGTCAGCTCCGGCGGCCTCTTCTTTAGCGACACCACTGCCGCTGCGGGCGTAAGCGTGAATATGGGCGTAAGCACAGGCACCACGACCACCATCGACTTGGATGCAAATACATTCAATCAACTGACTGGAAGCGCGACGGACAGTCTTATTTATGCAGGCAATTCCGTGGGACGCGATGGCATGTTTACGAACACCACCGGCAATCCCTACATCGGTGTGCAAATCGGCGGTCTGTCGGGGGGCACCTACGATATATACATTACAGCTCGCAACACGAACACAGGCAGCGGCCAGGCCGCCTACGACCAAATTGCCTATGCCGGAAAGAGTTCGGACTTAGGGGACTTTAGTTTTACCGGCTACATCTCTTCGACAATCAGCTATGCGGCCAACCAGAACCCCGACACCTACCGCACCTCCGCATGGTCTGAAGGCGAAAACTACGTCAAGTTGAGCATCACGCTTAGCGATGGAGAGTATCTTAACCTCGCGGTAGCGGGCAACGGAATCACCCGCGGTTTCCTTAATTCCGTACAGATCGTCTCCGCCATCCCCGAGCCCTCCACCTACGCCGTCATCGGCGGACTCGCGATGCTCGGCTTCGCTGCCATTCGTCGCCGCCGTCGCGCCTTCTAAGCTGTACCGGCCTCGCTCTCGCCGTCCGCTCCCAACCGCTTCCGGTCCGGGGCGGGCGGCTTTTTTTTGCGACCCACAATGAGTTTCGCCCGGGCGCGACCGCCGCGTCTTATCACATCGAGAGAGCTCCCAAGCCGACGACAAGAGGGAGGCCCCTGCGCGTGCGTGAAGCCAGCCGCGCACCCCTCTTCTTCCTCGACCCGCAGATTGTTTGATGCTCCGTTCATCGCCAACGCGGCGATATTCCGTAAGTTTTTATGTAATTTATGCAAGCATCCCGGTTGGCCTCTCCGCGCTCGTGCGCCGAGTCTGAAGACGTGATGAATCCGCTCCCTGATTTTTATGAAGAGCCCGCTCGCCGACTTCCGGTGATTGCCGAAACCGATGTGCTCGTGATCGGCGGCGGTCCGGGCGGCATCGGCGCCGCAGTCGCCGCCGCGCGCAACGGTGCCCGAACCATTCTCGTGGAGCGCTTCGGCAGCTTCGGCGGCACGTGGACCGCCGGGATTCTCAGCGCCATCATGCCCTATCCGTTTGTGAAGGGCATCTTCCTCGAGGTGGTCAACCGCTGGGAAACCGCCGGCGGCTGGAACACGTGGGGCGACAAATACGGCGCCGGCGGTTCTTACGACAGCGAGGCCGCCAAGGTTGTCCTCGACCAACTCATCGTCGAGGCAGGCATCACCCCGTTCTTTTTTGCCCACGCCACAGCCGTCATCCGCGAGGGCTCGCGCATCACCGGCGTCATCATCGAATCCAAGGAAGGTCGCCAGGTCATCCGCGCCAAGGTCGTCATCGACTCCTCCGGCGACGGCGACGTCAGCGCCCTCGCCGGCGTCCCCGTCGACCAAGGTCGCAACGGCGACGGCGCGTTACAGCCGATGACCATGATCTTTAAGATGACCGGTGTGAACGACGAGGCGCTCGAGGCCTATCGCAAGATCGACCTCCAGCTCACCACCGAGTGGCAGGCCGCCAAGGCGCGCGGCGAGGTCACCGTGCCCCGCGAGGACGTGCTCCTCGGCCGCAACCCCCGACCCGGCGAGTGGAATTTCAACACCACCCGCATCGTGAACAAGGACGGCACGAAATTGCGCGATGTCACCGACGCGATGATCGAGGGCCGCCGTCAGGTGTTCGAGGTCGCCGCCTTCCTCCGCAAACGCATCCCCGGTTTCGAAAACGCGGTCGTCTCCGAAACCGCCCCGCACATCGGCGTTCGCGAGACGCGTCGTGTCCGTTGCGATTACACAATCACCGCCGACGACATCATGGGCGTCACGCCCGTCGTCGATTGTATCGCGCGCGGCAATTGGTTCATCGACATCCACAGCCCAACCGGCGAGGGCACCGAACGCGCCCACCCGCCCGCGGGCAGTTGGTACGAAATTCCCTATCGCAGCATTCGCGCCCAAGGCCTCGACAATCTCCTCGTCGCCTCGCGCTGCATCGACAGCACGCATGAGGCGCACGCGGCCATCCGAATCACTCCGCAGGTAATGGCCATCGGCGAGGGCGCGGGCACCGCCGCCGCCCTCTGCGTGAAACAAGGGCTCGCCTCGACGCGTGACCTAGACCCGCAACTCCTGCGTGAAACCTTACGCGCTCGAGGCGCCTTCGTGTGAACACGGCCAAGTGTGGTTGCCGCATCGCGACCACACTTTCCGCATCCCTGCGCCCAGTCTCGACCATAATGACGACCGCTTCGCCCGCCCGTGACATCCGATCTTTAAAATGAAACCCGCCATCTTCTTCTTCCTGTCCCTTGGCCTTCTTGCGATGCCCCTCGCACGCGCTGAAAACTCCATGCCGTCACCCACGGTCGAGTCCGTCGTGCGTCCGGTGATGAACCTCTCGGTGCAGGAGGCCGAACGGCTCGCCGAACCCACCCACGCCCAGGTCACCGTCACGCGCGCCGCGTCCGGCGTCGGGATCGACGTTGCCATCGAAGCCGGCCCCGCCGGTTTTCCCGGCGTCCACTTCACCTCGCCCGAGGTTGTCTACGACTTGTCCGGCACCGGTTACGTCGAGGCCCGCATCGTCAACACCGGCGAGCATATCATCAGCGCCACTCTGCGTATCGACAATGCCGGCGGCAAAGGATCCAGCGCCGGTTCCGTCTACCTCAAGCCCGGCGAGTCCGGCACGGCCCGCGCCTACCATGCCTCCCCGAGAAAAGGATCCGGTCCCGTCGATCCGGCGGCGATCAGCAGAATCCTGCTTTTCCTCGGAAAGAACGAGAAGGTCGCCCGGTCCTTTCGCATCGAGGCGATCAACGCCGGCGGCAGGCCCGGCGACCAAGCCCCGACCAATCCCGATCTCATCCGCGTCAAACCCAGGGCCGGCGCGCTCTTCGGTGGCACCGCGCCTTTCAATGCCGAAAAACAGCTCCTCGCCCGCGCAGGCGCCGGGGCCGAAATCGCCGATAACATCGCCGGCAAACCCATCGCCGTCGCCTTCACCGGACAGCCCGCGCAAAACGTCCTGATCCGCCCCGTGCGCGGCTTCTGGGATCTCGGTCATTTCCTCCAAGTAACTGTTCGCGTAAAGAACACCGGCTCCGCTCCCGCCGCACTCACCGCCCAGCTCACCAGCCGCGGAGGCGTATCCGATCTGGGAATACTCGACAAACCCCTCGCTCCCGGGGCGACCGTCGATCTCGTCATCCCGTTCATCCCGAAGACGCCTTTTGAAATCATCTCCGACCCCGAGCAGGAACAACTCGAACACAAAAAGAGTTGGGGCGTGAAGGAAGCGCCCGGCTCACGTTTCACCAGTCATCAGACCACCGGCGTGCTTCTCCAATCGGACAACGCTGCCAAACCCGCCTCCTTCCAAATCATTGCCATCACCGCCGGGATGCCCGCGCCCGTGCCCGCCCCCGCCTGGCTGGGCCAGCGTCCGCCCGTCGCCGGCGACTGGGTGAAAACCTTCGAGGACAACTTTGACGGATCCACGCTCAACACCGCCGTCTGGAATACCTACGCCGACAACTGGTGGGACAAACGCGTGGGCTTTTCGAAGGACAACATCCTGTTCGGCGGTGGCTTCGCCCGGCTGCGCATCGAGAAGCGCGACGGTTTCCACAACGACGATCCCAACGGCCGTCCCACCCAGTTCGCGACCGGCTGGCTCGACAGCTACGGCAAGTGGACGCAGCGCTATGGTTACTACGAAGTACGCGTGAAGTTGCCGACCGCTCCCAGTATGTTTCCCGCCTTCTGGCTGATGCCCGAACGCGGTCCCTCCGACTGGCCCAAACACCGTCGCACCGACACCAAGGACGGCGGCATGGAGTTCGACGTGTTCGAAGGCCAGTCCATGTGGGGTCCCTATCGCACGACCTTCGGCGCCCATTGGGATTCCTACGTCAAATATCACAAGTCCGCCGGAACGAGCTTTCACTACAACCTCCCCGACAAGGACGGATTCCTCACCATCGGCATGCTGTGGACGCCCGGGCACATCTCCGTCTATTCGCAAGGTCGCAAAGGCGGCAGCTGGGATTCGCCACGCGTCGGCTCGGTGCAGTCGTACCTTATTTTCGACCTGTTGCCCGGCGGCTTCGAATACGACCCGCTCGATCCCGCAACGCTCCCCGCCGACCTCGTGATCGACTACGTCCGTGTCTGGCAACGCAAGGACCTCGCGACCCCCGATGACGGTCCGAAATCCTTAAAATAGACCTCCGCCCGTTCGCCGCTTCCCGGAAAATTTGTCACTTAATAAGTGACAAGCTTTCCGGGTACGCCCGCCTCGTCGATGCTCGTTACGGATAATTCGTCCATCTTTAAAACGCCCGTTATGACCTCCATGCCGACAGCCACGCCGATCGACCTCACGGCACCGACCGTTACCTTTGACCGTTTCTTCCAACGCGCCGTCGGCTCCTGCCACGCCTACCTCACGTTGCGCGAGGATCTCCGCGATCACGTGCGACTGGCGCAAAAAGAAATCGGCTTCGGCGGCGTTCGCTTCCATGGGATTTTCAATGATTACGTCGGCGTCGGTCAGCATGCCGACGACGCCGATGGTCCGCGGTTGAACTTCCAAAACGTCACCAAAATCTACGAGTTCTTCGTGGCTCAAGGCATGAAGCCGTTCGTCGAACTCGGCTTCATGCCCGCACGACTGGCGAGCGGCACACGGACGATCTTCGACTACCGTGCGAACGTTACTCCCCCCAAAGACATGGCTCAATGGTCGCGTCTCGTACGCCGCTTCGTTGCGCACCTTGTCTCGCACTTTGGCATCGAGGAGGTGCTTACCTGGCACTTCGAGGTATGGAACGAACCCGATCTGATCGGCGCGTTTTGGACCGGGTCGATGGCCGACTATTTCCACCTCTACACCGAGACGGCACGCGCGGTGAAGTCGGTGGACGACCGCCTGCGTGTCGGCGGTCCCGCCACCTCGAAAACGATGTGGGTGGGCGAGCTGCTCGCGTTTTGCGCCGAACAAAATGCGCCGCTCGATTTCATCTCCACACACCACTACTGCGTCGACGCCGCCTTGGTCCAAGGCGTGCCCGACGGCCCGATGCACTATCGCGGCGTTGGCGCCATGAAGAGCGACGTGGAACGCGTTCGCGCCCAGATCGCCGCGTCCGCATTTCCCAATGCCGAACTCCACTTCACCGAGTGGAACATCTCGCCCGCCCACGAGGACGTCTATGGAAAGGACACCGCCTTCACCGCGGTCTTTGCCCTGCAAACGATCAAGGAGGTCTCCGGTCTGCTCGACTCCTACATGTGGTGGACGGTCAGCGACATCTTCGAGGAGACCGGACTCAGCCTGCGTCCCTTCACCGGCAAATACGGATTGGTCAACCAACACGGGATTAAGAAGCCGGTCTTCCACGCCTATCGCTGGCTCGCGCAACTCGACGACGATGAGATTCCGCTCGCGCACGCCTCCGCCCGCGCGACGCGTTCATCGCGAGGCGATGTTCGCCTGCTCACGTGGAATCTTCCGAAGGTCATCGAGACCGATCTCGGCGGCGGCGATTGGCAAACCCAGGGCGAGGTCCGGACAGACCGGTTTGTCGTCAAGAGCCTGAACGGCCGC
>JANJTQ010000158.1 GCA_024711005.1 Opitutaceae bacterium
AAGATCCTCGGGATTCCGGTGATCAACGCCGGCGACGGCGCCCACGAGCACCCCACGCAAGGCCTGCTCGACACGTTCACCATGCGCGAGCACCTCGGTTCCCTCAACAACCGCAAGGTGGTCATTCTGGGTGACATCCTCTTCAGTCGCGTAGCTCGTTCCAACATTCACGCTCTCGTCAAATTCGGGGCCAACGTCACCGTCGTCGGCCCGTCCACCCTGGTCCCGCACACGCTCACCCCGCTCGGCGTGACCGTCTCGCACGACCTGCGCAGCGCGCTCTCCGACGCCGATGTCGTCATGCTGCTTCGGATACAACACGAGCGTCAGACGTGCGGCATGTTCCCCTCGCTCGGCGAATACACCAGCCTCTTCGGCCTGAACAAAACCCGCGCCGGCTGGCTCAATCCGAAGGCCATCATCATGCACCCCGGGCCGATCAATCGCGGCGTGGAGATCGACAGCCAGCTCGCCGACGGCAACCGCAGCGTGATCCTGGAACAGGTGACCAACGGCATCGCCGTCCGCATGGCTGTCCTCTACCTCTGCTCCGGCGGCCAGCCCGAAAACGTTGTTTCAGCCGAATAGCCTCTTTCCTCTTTCTCTTAATCGTTCTCTTTCTCGTCCGAACTAGCCGACGAGTACCAAGGGCGAAAAAAAACCGGAGAAAGAGAAAGATTAAGAATAAAGAGAAAGAATTTTATCATGCCCTCCCTCTGGATCCAAAACGCCCGCGTCATCGACCCCGCTGCCAAGCGCGACTCCGTCGGCGACCTCTTCATCTCCAGCGACCGGATCGTCGCATCCCTCTCCGCCGCCGACAAAAAGAAGGCGAAGAAGATCGACGCCTCGGGCCTCGTCGCCTGCCCGGGCCTCGTGGACATCCACGTCCACTTCCGCGAGCCCGGCCAGATGCACAAGGAAACCATCGAGACCGGTTGCCGCGCCGCCGCCGCCGGCGGGTTCACCTCCGTCGTCTGCATGCCCAACACCTCCCCGGTCGCGGACACCGCCGGCACGATCCAGCAGATCAAAGACTCCATCGCCCGCACCGCCTGCGTGAAGGTCTATCCCACCGGCTGCATCACCGTGGGCATGAAGGGCGAGGCCCTCGCTCCGATCGGTTCGCTCAAACGCGCCGGCGTCATCGCCATCACCGACGACGGCGACTGCGTGCAGTCCAACGAACTCATGCGTCGCGCCTGCGAATACGCCAAGATGTTCGATCTTCCGCTCATGGACCACTGCCAGGATCACTCCATGACCGCCGGCGCCGTGATGAACGAGGGCGTCGTCTCCACCCGTCTCGGTCTGCGCGGATGGCCCAACGCCGCCGAGGACATCATCGTCTCGCGCAACGTCATCCTCGCGACCTACACCGGCGCGCACATCCACATGCAGCACGTCTCGTCGCGCAACTCCGTCGAAATTCTTCGCCGCGCCAAGGCCCGCGGCGTCCCGGTCTCCGGCGAAGCCACGCCGCACCACATCGCCCTCACCGACGATGCCCTCGGCACCTACGACACCCATTTCAAAATGAACCCTCCTCTCCGCACGGAAGAGGACCGGCTCGCCATCATCGAGGGCCTGCGCGACGGCACGCTCGACATCATCGCGACCGACCACGCCCCCCACACCGACTACGAAAAGGACAAGGAATTCGACTACGCCCCCAACGGCATCCTCGGCCTCGAAACCGCCCTCTCCGTCTCGCTCGATGTCCTCGTGCGCCGCAGCAAATTCAAGCTCATCCACGTGATCGACATGCTCACCCGCAAACCCGCGCGGATCGTCAAGCTCGAGGCCGGCACCCTCGCCGCCGGCGCCCCCGCCGACGTCTGCCTCTTCGATCCCAACGAAAAGTGGGTCTACGACGCCAAGGCCGGCTTCAGCAAATCCGCCAACAGCCCCTGGCACGGCCAGACCCTGCAGGGCCGCGTAAAAACCACAATCGTCAACGGCAAGGTGGTCTTTAACCAAGGCAAGATCACCGCCTGACGCCCGACGCCGTTTCGTCCGCAGCACCGCATCTCCAGCCAACATCCAACACCCATGCACACCCGCCTCCTGGGCCGCTTCGGCCTCCTCCTCGCCCTCGCCTGCGCCGCAACCGGCCTCTTCGCGCAAGCGGAGCCCGCCACCCTCGTCGAGGACCTTCGGGCCAACGGCATCAAGCTGGTTGCCAGCCCCGCCACGGTGAAATTGGGCGACGTCGCCGAGCTCACCCTTCCCGAGGGTTTCCACGCAGTCGAACGCGGCTCGTTGAAGAAGTTCTACGAGTACACCCGCAACTCGATGGGCGGACAGGAAGTCGGCGTCGTCATCGCCCCCGGCGACTGGATGTTGTTCTTCGATTACGACGCCACCGGCTATGTGAAGGACGATGAAAAAAACTCTCTCGACGCGTCGGCCCTGATGAAGTCGATGACCGCTAATCAGGACGCCGCCAACGAGGAGCGCGCCAAGCGTGGCTGGGACGAAATGAAGGTCGCCGGCTGGGCCGCCGAGCCCCACTACGACGCCAAAACCAACAACCTCAAGTGGGCCATCAAGCTCACGTCCTCCGCCGACAACCACCAACACTACTGGATCAACGAGAGCATCCGCCTGCTCGGACGCGGCGGCGTGATGAAGGTCACCCTCGTCACCGGCAATGACACCTTCGCCACCGACTCGGCGGCGGCGGCCTCCGTTCTCTCGCAGCGCTACACCTACGTCGCCGGCCAGCGTTACGCCGAATTCAAAGAGGGTGACAAGGTCGCCCAATACGGACTCGCCGCTCTCGTTCTCGGCGGTGCCGGCGCCGCCGCGCTCAAATTCGGCTTCTTCCAAAAATTCTGGAAACTGCTCGCCGCAGGCGCCGTCGCTCTGTTCGCCGGCCTCGGCAAACTCTGGAACAAGATCACGGGCAAGAACCCGGAATCCTGATTCCCGTCCACGTCTCCATGTCGTCCGAATGGTGGTCGATCCTCGCCGTCTTCTGGGTCCTCTACCTGGTCGACGGCGTGCGGGGCGGACGCCGCAGCCGGTTCTTTTTCTTCGCCTGGCGTGGCGGACGCTCTCCCCACGCCCGCGTCGCGCATGGCTCGTGGCATTGCGCGATTCCCCTGCCCTGCGCATGGACGCTCCTCGCCGACGACCTGCCCGCCGCCCTTGCCCCGGAAGGATTGACCAATTGGCCGGCCGCCTCCGCCGGACGCCCGCCGCCGCTGCCCGACTCCGTGGTTTCGCTGCGCTGGGAGGACGTCGAAGGCGTTGAGCAACACGGTGGCTGGATTCACATCAACGGTCGCCGATTCACCCCGTCCACTCCCGCACTCACCGCCGCGACCCTCGGGCGACTTGCCCGCGAACTGGGTCCACTTTCCACCGCGGATCGCGCCGGCGCCCTGCGCCGCTGGCAGGCCGGTCGCCTCTCCGTCGCACGCCTGCGCCGCCGACTTCGCTCCGTTTTGGCACGGAGTCGAAGCCTGGTTGTTTTAAACGCGATTCAAGTCGCACTGCTCGCAAGCCTCACAGCCTACATCTTGCTCGACGTCCCGTCGCGAATCGACCCGCGCTTGGGTGAAGCGCTCGCCGCCCTTCTTCCGCAGTTTTTGGGCGGCTGCCTTATTCTACACATCGCGGCGGTGTTTCGTTTTTTTCTCCTCCATCGCAGGTTTTTCCCTCGGGCCGGTCAGGAGCGGGCGAGTCTGGTCTTCACGGCGATCCTGGTTCCTCCACAGGCTCTGCGGCTTCGGCAGCAACTGGTCTGGAAACTTGCCGAGGGCGTTCACCCGCTCGCGGCGGCTCTCGCCGCCGGCCATCCCGATACCCTCCGCGACATGGCGATCGATACCGTTCGCGACCTGCGCCATCCGCGCCAGCCGGACACGCTGCCGCCCGATGCCTCCGGTCTTGCCCGTTCGGCCGCCGCACTGGTGGAACCACTCATCATCGCCCAACTCTCCGCGCACCCGGCCGCGTTGGACGTGTCCGCGTTGCTTGCGCCTCCACCACGCGAAACTCCGGAAACCCGTGCCTATTGCCCCCGCTGTGGCGATCAGTTTACTCAATCCGATGCCCGCTGCGCCCATGGCGTTTCCCTCGTTCCCTTCCCGCCGGTCACCCTTGATCGCCAAGCTTGATCCACCGTCCCGATACGCCTCGGACTTCTCCCCTCGCACTTCGCCCATCAACCTTTGATTTCCCTTCATGCCCGTCTTTGATTCCCCGACCCAGTTATTCATCGCCGCAGAAGTCGCCGTGTTACTGGGCGGGGTGGTTCTTCTGTATCGATTTCTTTCCGGCCGGATCGGATCGCGTCAACCCGCGCTCGCGCACTGGCCGATCACACTCGAGGGCTTTGTCATGAGCTTCTTGTTGGTTGCCGCCGGCGGGTTACTGGTGCCCCACGGTGTCGCCCGTCTGGACAACGACGTTCTCGGACCGGCCGCCAACGATGGAGACTGGTGGATGGCGGTTCAGGGTGCGGCTTTTCAACTGGGACTCTTAAGCGGTGCCCTCGTCAGTGGAATTATCCTCCGCTGGTCCCGTTCCGTCGCGATCGCCGAAGTGGCGCCACCTCCCGCAAATCCGACCCGTCATCCGCTTCTGGCGGGAGTTGTCACCTTTCTCATCGCGCTCCCGATGATCGGGGGAATCGGCTACGGATGGAAAACGTTTCTCCAAACGATCGGCTATCCTCCGGCTGAACAAGACATGGTGGATCTCTTTCGAAAAGCCGACGACCCCGGGCTTCTCCTCGTAATGATCTTCCTCGCCGTGGTGATCGCTCCCATGACCGAAGAGTTCATCTTCCGCGCCGGGGTTTTCCGTTATCTTCGCACGCGGATTCCACGCTGGCTCGCCTTGATGATCCCGGCGCTGCTCTTCGCCATCCTGCACGGCAACCTCATGGCTTTCGTCCCGCTCTTCGCACTCGGGGTGTTCTTCGCGCTCGCGTATGAATACACCGGCCGCATCGCGGTGCCCATGATCGCCCACTCGCTCTTCAACCTGCACACCATCATTCTGGTGATGGCCGGGATCAGCGACTGAGCGGTTGCCAACCAGCGCCGACTGGGGAAGTGGCATGGGCATCCTGCCCATGGGATTGGAAACAGGGGAGGAACGCACTCTAACCACTCATCGGCTGAGCGTGTCCATGCGGTCGGAGGGAAAACACTTCGTGGTTTCGGAAGTGAGCAGTGAACCGATAGGCAGCCCGCTTGCGGGCGCTTCCCGGAGCGCGAGCAAGCTCGCAGCCTATGACGGACTGTATGGACACGCTTAGCCAACGCTTGCACAAAACGTCGGCATCCCGCTTCAATAAAACGGAAAGAGAAAGATTGGTTTTAGGAACAAAACGCCCCTTCTTGCGAACGTGCATCCTTTCACCGCCAACACCGCCGAATCCGTCAGCTCCCTGGGCGAGCTGAGGTTGATCGCGGCGATTCGACGCTGGCTGGGTGCCGCTTCACCGAAGTCACCGTTCGGGATCGGCGATGACTGCGCGGTGCTTCCACCCTCACGCCATTCACAGCTCCTCACCGTCGATCCGGTTGTCTACGGCGAACACTTTGACGATGCCGTGCCGCCTCGCGCGGTCGCCGCGAAACTGCTCAAGCGCAACCTGAGCGATATCGCCGCCATGGGTGGTCACCCTCGCGCCGCCGTCATCGCCCTCGCGCTCGCCCCCACGGTAAACCGGCGTTGGCTGGAGCAGTTTTATCGCGGACTCGCCGCGATCGCCCGAACTTACAAGGTGCCCATCGCGGGTGGCGACATCACCAGCCAGCGCGACGGGCTCACCGCCACGCTCACGCTTGTAGGTGAGTCACGCGGACCCCGTTTTCTCACGCGCACAGGCGCCAAAACCGGCGACTGGATTTATGTCACCGGTGCGCTCGGCGGCAGCATCCTCGGCCACCACCATCGCTTCACCCCGCGGCTCGCGGAAGGCACCTGGCTTGCCGGACGCCCCGAGGTTCGCTCGCTCATGGACGTCAGTGACGGTCTCGCGAAGGACCTCCATGCACTCACACCACAGAACGCGGTGCCCTCGCTCTGCGACTCCGCGATCCCGATCAGTGCCGCCGCCCGCACGCTGGCCAAACGCGATGGCCGCACCGCCCTCGCCCACGCGCTGACCGACGGCGAAGATTTCGAACTTTTGTTTTCCGTCGGCGTCCGCGCGGATCGCAACAAATTCGAATCGGCTTGGCGCAGAAGATTCGCCACCCGCCTCACGTGCATCGGACGCTTCACCCGCACGCTCGACCCCGACGCTCTCAACCTCTTCGATTTTCATGGCTATGAGCATCTACGCTAAACTCCGGGAAGGCGTCATCACGTCGTCCGCCGCCGAAACGCAGGAGATCGCCCAAACGCTGGCCGCCGCGTTGCGTCCCGACACCACGCTCGCACTCCACGGCGATCTCGGCGCGGGCAAAACCACCTTTGTGCAAGGCCTGGCCCGCGGTCTCGGCGTCACCGCGCCGGTCACGAGTCCCACCTTCAATATCTTCACGCTCTACCAAGGCGGTTCGCGGACCCTGGTCCACATGGACGCCTACCGGTTGGAGAACGACCAGCAGATTGATGCGCTGATGCTGGAGGATTTTCTGGTGAGCCCATGGTGCCTGGCGATCGAATGGCCGGATAAAATCGCGGCTTGGATACCGACGGATGCGTTTCACCTCGACCTCGGCATCACCTCCGACCAACGACACACAATCCGTCTGCGAACCTGAGTAGCGCCGCACCCGACCGAAACAGGTTCGGCTTGCAGATCGGGGTTTGAACATGGGAGCGAGCTCCGCCGATGTTCCAACATCTGCGATCATCCGCGTCATCGGTGGTCAAAACCTCCGTTTCCCCAGGCGATCGCATATAAAAAATCCATAACGACGGACATCGGATGCAGTAGCCAATTTCCGTCCGACGGCGGCGCCATAAACCTCTTTTCTTGCTCGCCCGAGGACGGGAAAACGCCGTCTGCTCTCGCGATGATTTTTGCGCGTCTCCGCCGCCTCCACTTGTTCAGTCTCGGCCTCTTCGTAGCCGTCAACCTCTTGGCCGTCGCCCCGGCGGTGGCTCAGTACAAAGGCGCCATCGTCATCGACGCCGCCACGGGAAAAGCACTGTTCGAGGACAACGCCGACTTCATCTCTCCACCCGCGAGCGTAACCAAGCTGATGACGTTTCTCGTCGTGCATGATGCCATCGCCGCCGGTCGTATCACGCTGGCGACACCGGTCACCGCCAACGCCGTCGACCAATCCATGGGTGGCACCCAGGTTCATCTCGCCGCGGGCGAAACGTTCTCCGTCGAAGAATTACTCTACGCCGTGATGGTCGAGTCGGCCAACGACGCCGCCCATGCGCTCTCCCACGCCGCGGCTTCCGGTCGCGAGGAGTTCGTTTCGCTCATGAATGCACGCGCCCGCTCCCTCGGCATGAAGAACACCACCTTCCGTTCACCGCATGGCCTGCCCCCGTCCTCGCGCAACATCGCCGACGGAGATCTCACCACACCGCGCGACCTCGCACTTCTCTCCCGCGAGCTGGTACTCCGGACAGACGTGCTTCGCTACGCCTCCGTTCGCACGCGACCTTTCGGCGGCGGCGTGCGGGCCGAACCGCTGCACATGCTCAATCACAACAAGCTCCTCGGCAAAGTCCCGGGGCTCGACGGACTCAAAACCGGCTACACCAAGGGAGCCGGTTTCTGTCTCGCCGCCACCGCTCAGCGCGGCGACAAACGCATCATCGTGGTCACCATGGGCAGCGCCTCCTCCAAGGAGCGTGACCTGCGCATCGCCTCGTTGATCGAACAGGCTTTCCCGCTCGTGCCGGCCGACTCCGTATTCCGCGGCTATGTCGAATCTCCGATCATGGGTATGCCCGACACCCGTCCCTCGCCGGTCTCCAACTCACCGGTGGAGGCGGCGGCGCCCGTCGCCGCGCCGACGCCCGCCGCTCCTGCGGACGAAGTACCGACGATCAAGTTCACGATGCCCCCGAAAAAGAAGTAACGCCCGGTCCGCACCCGATCGGGTTCGATGGTTGCGACCGTCTTATCCACCCGTGCGCCAGCGTTTCAGCGCCTCGCCGGTGAGGCTGCGCGGCTCGGCTTCGATTTCGGCGACCGGTCCGGCCACGACCACTTCACCACCCGCGCTGCCGCCTCCCGGACCGAGATCGATGATCCAGTCGGCCAGGGCGATCACGTCGAGGTTGTGCTCGATCACGATGAGCGTGTTGCCCTGATCGCGCAGTTTGAAAAGCAGATCCATCAGGTGCTGGATGTCCACCCAGTGCAGGCCGGTCGTCGGCTCGTCGAGGATGTAGAGCGTGCCGCCCTGCTGACGCTTGCTGAGCTCAAGGGAGAGCTTGATGCGCTGCGCCTCGCCACCCGAGAGCGTGGTCGAAGACTGACCGAGTGTGAGATAACCGAGACCAACCGCGTTGAGCGTTTCGAGTTTGTCCATCACGCGCGGGATGTTTCGAAAAAGCATCATCGCTTCGCGCACGGTCATGCCGAGGACGTCGGCAATCGATTTGCCGTGGAAAAGAATTTCCAAGGTCTCGCGATTGAACCGATGTCCGCCGCAACTTGGGCAAGGCGCGTAGGCGTCGGCCATGAATTGCATGTCGAGCTTGATGACACCATCACCCTGGCAACGTTCGCAACGTCCGCCACGCACGTTGAAGGAGAAACGACTGGCCTTGTAGCCGCGCACCTTGGCGAGTGGCACTTGAGCGAACAGGTCGCGCAGGTGATCGAGCAGTCCCACGTAGGTCGCCGGATTGGAGCGCGGTGAACGTCCGATGGGCGACTGGTCCACCTGCACAAGTTTCTCGAAGTGATCGAGGTTTTCAATGTGCCGGTGCAAACCGGGCGTGATGCGCGTGGCTCCGTTGAGCTTGCGCGCGGCGGCCGCGGCGAGGACATCGTTGACGAGCGTGCTTTTGCCCGAGCCGGACACGCCGGTGACCACCGTCAGCAAGCCGACGGGAAAGCGCGCGTCGACATCGCGGAGATTGTTGGCGCGCGCCTCTCGGACGGTGAGAAAGTGCCCGTCGGGTTTTTTCGTCACCGCGTCCTTGGTGACTCTGAGTTTGCGGGCGAGAAACGGTCCGGTGCGGGACTGTTTCGCGGACATCGCCATCAAGGCGGACGGCGTGCCTTGAAACAAAATACGTCCGCCCTCGGTGCCGGCCTCGGGGCCGAGTTCGATGATCTCATCGGCGATGCGCATCGTGTCCTCGTCGTGCTCGACCACGAGGACCGTGTTGCCGCGATCGCGGAGTTCTTGAAGGGTTTCCAGGAGCTTTTGGTTGTCGTGCGGATGCAGGCCGATGCTCGGTTCGTCGAGCACATAGATCACGCCCATGAGTCCCATGCCGAGCTGCGTCGCCAGGCGCACGCGCTGGGCCTCGCCGCCGGAAAGCGTGTCGTAATCACGATTGAGCGTCAGATAGCCGAGACCCGTTTCGAGGAGGAAACGGAGGCGTTGTTCGATGCCGGTGACGATCTCCTTCAACGCCTCGTTGCCGGCGAGTTCGGCGACCAGCGCGGTCGCGAACACATGGGCATCGCCCACGTCGAGCGCGAAGAATTCGGGGATGGTTCTTCCGGAAACCCTCACCGCACCACTGCGGGCGTTAAGCCGGGTGCCATGACACTCGGGGCACTCGCCACTGATCATGAACGTCGTCAGCCGCGCGCGGAAACCATCGCTGTCCGTTTCCCGAAAACTTTCCTCCAAGTCTCCGATGATGCCCGCGAACGGCATGGCCTTGGGTTCGCGCATGCGTTTCAGCTTAAAGGAAAACAACCGATCCCCCGCCCCGTTGAGCAACACGTCACGCGTTTTGGCGGGCAGGTCTTTCCAAGGAATGTCCGCATCGAACGGGATCTGCTCGGCCAACTGCTTGAGCTGCGCGTTGTGTTTGATGATGAGATTTTTTCCGCCAATGCGCCACGGCTTGATCGCGCCGCCGCGCACGGACTTTTCCGGATCGGGAATGACCAGTTCGGGAATGAAGCGGAGTTTGCGCCCAAGACCGCCGCACGTGCCGCATGCGCCTTCGGAGTGGTTGAACGAGAAGTGGCGCGGCGTCAGTTTCTCGAACACGTCGCCGCACACTTCACACGCGAGCGACTGGCTGAGACTCAATTCACGCCACGGAGCGTCGGTGGATTTTTGCGCGAGAATGAGCGCCCGATCCTTGCCCTCGCGAAAGGCCAGCTCCAGCGAGTCGGCGAGACGGCTGCGTTGGTCGGCGACCGCGACAAGGCGGTCGATCACCAGATCAACCTGGATCTCGGCGGAACCGGCGCCGGTCGGGAGGAGCTTGGCGTCGTCGAGGTTTTTGATCTCGCCGTCGAGGCGCACACGCTGGAAGCCGCGTTGACGCAGGCGGGGCAACTCGTCGCGCAGAACGGACGGCTTGGCCTTGAGCGCGGATGCCAGGATCATGATGCGTTCGCCCGGCACTTCGCGGAGGACGCGAGCCACATTGTCGTCGAGCGACCGTTGCACCACGCGACCGCCGTCCTTGGGGCACCGTTGTTCGCCATGCAACGCCCACAGCAGACGCGCGTAGTCGGCGATCTCGGTGACGGTCGCGATCGTACTGCGCGGCGAACCGCCGCCGGTGCGCTGCTCGATCGCGAGAACCGGCGAGAGACCGTGGATAAAATCGACGTCGGGGCGCTTGAGTTGCTCCAAGACCTGACGGGCCTGCGTGGAGAGCGACTCCATGTATTTGCGGTAGCCCTCGGCGTAGATCGTGTCGAAGGCGAGCGACGATTTGCCGGAGCCCGACGGGCCGGTGACGACCACGAGCTTGCCGCGCGGGATGCGCAGCTCGAGGTTCTTCAAGTTGTGCTCCCGGGCGCCTTTGACGTGGATGTGGGTCGCGGCCTGCATGAGGGGAATCGACACGGTAACTAATTTCCGGTGAACGCAAGGCGACAGAAGTCCGGCCGGCTCAGCTCCCTTTCGGCTGGCGTCGGTGGGCCGGGACGCTTGTTGTTTGCGCCATGTCCGAAATTCAAGAGCCGCGTCTACTAACCTCGGGGCAGCGTCGTTTGGTGGGCTTTGCCCTCGGGCTGGTGGCACTCGTCGGCACCATCGCGCTGCTGGTGGGCGTGTTCCTCGTACTGTCGTTTCTCGTCGGACATTTCTCCGGCGTGCTCTGGCCACTGGCGGTGGCCGGCATTCTCGCGTTGATCATGCGTCCGGTTGTCGAGCTTCTGGAAACCAAACTCCGTCTGCGTCGCCTCGCTGCAGTGATCGTGCTCTACGGTGTGTTTGTGCTGCTGCTCGGAGGCGTGCTGATGCTGGTCACCCCGTCGCTCTTGTCGCAGCTGTTTGCCTTCATCGCCTACATTCCGGAGTTCTGGAAAAATGCGATCGAGTATGTGCAGCAGAATTACCCTCAATGGATCGAGCTTGTTAATAACCAGCTGGAGAATCCAACCATCCGCAACTTCGTGGATGGTGCGCTTGAGGAGCTAAAGGATCTGTCCACCCATGCGCTTCCGACTCTGCGCTCCGCCGGTTCCGGAGTGCTCGGCATATTTGGCTTTATCGCCCACCTGGCAGTCGTGCCGATTTACCTGTTTTTCTTTCTCCTCTCGAGCAGAGAGCCGACGACGGACTTTGACAAACAGCTTCCGTTTTTGAAGCCGGATATGCGGAGCGACGTGGTGTTTCTCATCCGCCAATTCATCGATATCGTCATCTCTTTCTTCCGAGGACAACTCGTCATCGGATTGATTATGGGCGCGATGCTGGCGGTGGGCTTCAGCCTCGTCGGACTGAAGTTCGGCCTGATCATCGGACTCATGCTCGGCATCCTTAACATTGTCCCTTATCTCGGCACGATCATCGGCCTGAGCATCGCGTTGCCGCTCGCCTTGCTCCAACCCCATGGCGGCATGCCGCTCGTGGGACTCGTGCTGCTGGTCTTCATCATCGTCCAAAACATCGAAGGCTGGTATCTCACCCCCAAGATCATGAGTGACCGTACCGGTCTGCATCCCGTGGCGATCATTGTCTCAATCTTCTTCTGGGGCACCGCTCTGAACGGCATCCTCGGCATGGTGCTGGCAATTCCGCTGACGGCGTTCTTCGTAACCGCCTGGCGCCTGTTGAAACGAAAATACTTTAACCGCACCGATGCGGTCGCCGTGACCACGGCAGGGTAACCCAATAGCCCATATGGCCCGCCCGCTACCCCCGCCCGACGAATGCGCCAACTGCGGTGCGGACATTCCTCGCAACGCCCGTGCCTGCCCAAACTGCGGCGCGGATGAACGCACCGGCTGGCGGGAGACGTCGATCTACGACGGCCTCGATCTTCCCGAAGAATCCTGGTCCGGCGACGACGACACGTCCGCCCACAGCCGTGCTCACCGCCATGGCGGCATGCCTTGGTATTGGGTCGCCGCGATCATCTTGGTGCTGGCCAGCCTCATCCTGGGTGCGTTGGGATTACGCTCATGAACTTGAAATGGCCCTGGTTCGACC
Source organism: Opitutaceae bacterium (assembly GCA_024711005.1). Lineage (GTDB taxonomy): Bacteria > Verrucomicrobiota > Verrucomicrobiia > Opitutales > Opitutaceae > Rariglobus. The sequence continues at coordinate 12,528 of JANJTQ010000158.1, forward strand.
GCTGGACCGATGTCGGTTTGCTCATCATGCGCGTCGGCATCGGAGCCCTCTTCATGATCGTACATGGGTTCCCCAAGATCGCGGGCGGCCCGAGCAAATGGGAGTCCGTCGGCAAGGCCATGGGATACCTCAACATCGATTTCGGCCACACTGCCTGGGGCTTCGCCGCCGCAGTCGCGGAAACACTCGGCGGCCTGCTCCTGATCCTTGGCTGGGGCCATCGTCCCGCCGCGCTCGCTTTGTTCGTGACGATGTCCGTCGCCTCGATCTGGAAGTTTTATCCGTCCGTTTACCCATTCGGGGGCTGGGACGCCGCCGCCCACCCGGTCGCGCTGGCCGCAGTCTGCCTCGGTCTGTTGTTCACCGGCCCCGGCAAACATTCGCTCGACGCGAAAAGTTAACATTATCGAGCAGGCGTGCTTGAGCCGCCGGTCGGCGTGGAAACCTTGTCCGAACGCATGGCGTGGGACGTCCAATTTCGAAACGGAGTATGGCTGCCGCAAACCGGTTGGTGGCTCGATGCTCACCACCCCGTCAAACGCTCGTTTGTTTCGCACGCGCATTTCGACCACCTCGCGGCCCACGAGGAGATCATCTGCTCCGAAGGCACCGCAAAACTGATGCGCGCCCGTCTGCCGGCCGCCCGCCTCGAACACGTGCTCCCGTTCCGTCAGACGGAACAACTCACCCGCGACACGACGGTCGCGCTTTACCCCGCCGGTCATATTCTCGGATCCGCGCAAATCCTGCTGGAACACGAGACGCACGGGCGCCTGCTCTACACCGGCGACTTCAAGCTGCGCCCGGGGCGTTCCGCCGAACCCTGTGAAACACCGTCCGCCGACGTGCTCATCATGGAAACGACGTATGGACGTCCCCACTACATCTTTCCCCCGACGGACGACGTACTTCGCGACATCATTCATTTCTGTCATCAAACGCTCGACGATCACGAGACGCCCGTGTTGTTCGGCTACAGCCTCGGCAAGAGTCAGGAACTGCTCATCAGCCTCGCCGGCGCCCGCCTTCCCGTGATGCTGCATCGCCAGGCGGCGCGACTCACCGATGTCTACGAGGCCTGCGGCATGACCTTTCCCGCCCATCGCGAATTCAACGCCGCCGACGTCGACGGACACGTGGTCATTGCTCCGCCACATGCCCCCGGCTCGACGTTTCTCAAGTCCATTCCCCGCCCCCGCACGGCGATGATCACCGGATGGGCGCTCGATCCCGGAGCGATTTTTCGGTATCAATGCGACGCGGTTTTTCCGCTGTCCGACCACGCCGATTTCACCGACCTGGTGAAGTTCGTGGAACGAGTGAACCCCAAAAAAGTGCTTACGTTGCACGGCTTCGCCGAGGAGTTCGCCCGCATCCTCCGCGAGCGCGGCATCGAAGCTTGGGCCATCGGGCGCGACAACCAACTCGAGTTCTCGCTCCCTGCACCGTCCGCATCCGTCAAGCCTCCCGACCTCGTTCCGGAAGACGCCCGGTCCGACAATTTCAAATACGCGGACGACGATCTTTCCGCCTTTGCCGTGGTTGCCGAGCACATCAAGTCGGCGCCGGGCAAGCTCGATAAGATTCGTCAGCTGACAACCTATCTTTCCGACCTCGATGCCGAGGATGGGGCCCGCGCGGCGCTCTATTTCACAGGGCGCCCCTTTCCGCAGGCTGCCTCGCGTTCGCTGAACCTCGGATGGGCGATCATCAAACGCGCCCTGCTGGAGATCGGCGGTCTTAACGAAGGAGACTACCGCCGAGCATATTCACGTTTTGGTGACAGTGGTGATACCGCCGAGGCGATTCTGGCCGGGCACACCCGGCCCGCCCCTGCGCCACTCTCGGAGATAGCCGATTGCTTCGAATCGCTCGCCTCCGCACGCGGGCCCTTGGCGAAGCTGGAGTTGTTGCGCGAGCGCCTGGGTAATCTTTCGCCCGCCGCCGCGAAATATTTCATCAAGATCATCACCGGCGATCTACGCATCGGGTTGAAAGAAGGTCTGGTCGAGGAAGCGATCGCCGCGTCGAGCGGCCGCCCCGTTGAGGCCGTGCGTGAGGCCAATCTGCTCTGCGGCGATCTTTCCGCGGTATCCCGCGCCGCGCGCGCCGACCGACTTTCCACCATTTCGTTGCGCGTCTTCCACCCGTTGCAGTTCATGCTCGCAAGCCCCGAACCGACGGCCGAGGCGATCATTACCCGGCTCGGTGCACCGGTCTGGCTGGAGGAAAAATACGACGGCATTCGCTGCCAGATTCACAAGCAGTCCGGGCGCGTGGAGCTTTTTTCCCGCGACCTGCACCGCATCACGGAGCAGTTCCCCGACATCGTGCAACTCGCCCGCGGGCTGCCGGGCGATTTCATCATCGACGGAGAACTCCTCGCCTGGAAAAAGGGACGAGCCCTGCCCTTTGCCGAGCTCCAGAAACGCCTCGGCCGCACGGGCGGCGAAGATTTTTTTCTCGGCGATGAAATTCCCGTATCCGTTTCCTGTTACGATCTGCTCTGGTGCAATGGCCAAACCCTGCTGAAAACCCCGTTGTGTGAACGGCGGCGCGACTTGGAACGTTTGCTGGCTACCGACACGGGCACCCGGCTTCACCTCGCCCCGGTAACCCACGCCGACACGACGATCGATATCGATGCGGCATTTTTGCGCTCACGTGAACGCGGCAATGAAGGCCTTTTGGCGAAGGATCCGCAGAGCATCTACACTCCGGGGAGGCGCGGCCAGGCATGGCTCAAGTTGAAAAAAGCCTATGCCACGCTCGATGTGGTCGTGACGGCGGTCGAATACGGCCACGGCAAACGCAAGGGCGTGCTCAGCGACTACACCTTCTCGGTTCGCGACGAAACGAGTGGAGAACTGCTTGCCGTCGGCAAGGCGTATTCAGGGCTCACGGACTTCGAAATCGCGGATCTCACCCGGCACTTCATCGAGCACACCACCGAGGAACGGGGCCGGCGCCGCACAGTCGTTCCGGATGTCGTCTTGGAAGTCGCCTTCGATTCCATTCAACGCAGCAACCGCCACGCGAGCGGCTTTTCATTACGGTTCCCCCGCATCGTCCGCATTCGCACCGACAAGACCGTGGATCATATCGATACGCTTGCGACCTGCGAAAAACTGGCCGCGGCCAGCGCCTTCCCGCCTCAAACGGTCGCCTCGCCCGCGTCCGCCTGAAAAACATGGACGCTCCCCTGCCCGCCGGCACGCTCTCCGCAATCATCGCCCTGCCATGAACCTGTTTCGCACGCTGTTGCTGTCGGTTTTGTTCTGGCATGTCGCGCAGGCGGACGAACCGGTGGCCTTGCTGCGTCCGGGTGAATCGCTCACTTACCGGATTGGCTGGGGGATGCTTGGCCATGCGGGAGATCTCAATGTCAAGGCGGCAACGACGGTCGCCGACAATGAGACGCGCCTGCTTGTCACCACAACCACCGCCACCCACGGATTCGTTCGGATGCTGTATTCGTTTGATGGTTACGCATGGATCGCCTTCGACCCGCAAGACCGGCGGATGCTTGGCGCATTCGCCACCACCCGGGCAAAAAAGAAGAATACCCGGGCATCGATCACCTTCGATCACGACAAGGGTGAGGCCAGCTACGTCGACCACCTGAAACCCGGCCGGTCCACCAGGTTTCCAATACCTCCCGGCAAGCCGATGGATATGTTCACCGCGTTGATGCAGACGCGCGTCTGGTCGCTCGCCCCAGGGGAGTCGAAGGAGGCGCTGGTGCTCTTCGACGATGAATTTTATACGCTTCAAATCACCGCCGAGCGCGAGGAAACGATTTCAACCCCCGAGGGAAAGCGTCAGGCAATGTTGCTGATTCCTCGCATGATCGGAGAACCCAAGGGAATGTTCAGGCGCGGCGGGGAAATACGAGTGTGGGTCTCGCTCGATGAAGCCCGGCTCCCCCTGCGTTTCGAGGTAAAGCTCAAGGTCGGCACCGCGTTCGCCGTGCTTACCAACTATCAACCACCGGAGGGACCGTGACCGGCGTATAGAAAAATCGCCATGGCTTGACCGACCACACCGGCCCCGCGTAAGCGACGCCAATACGCGGAGTGGAGATAATGGCACGGCGAGATACCACGAAACCATCATCCTCCAACCACAGGCCCGTGGAGGGAGCCGCAGGACGTCCATTGAACCGACGATCAATCCCCAAAGAGCGCGTCAAGCGACCCGGGCCTTCGATGCCGACCACTCCGCGGATTAGGATCGCGGAGGGATGATCGGCCGGACCGGTAACCAGATTGAGCATTTCATGCACACCATAGCAGAGATATACATACCAGATGCCCCCGGCCGCATACATCACTTCGGTGCGCTTGGTACGCCCCTTGGCGGCGTGACAGGCGATGTCGTTTTCCCCGTGATAAGCCTCCACTTCGCAGATGCGTACACGCCGCATGACACCACCCGAGTTTTTCGTTACCAGCACCTTGCCAAGCAACCAGCGGGCCAGTGCAACCGTATTTTTCGATTGAATGACTTTGGCTTCTATTATGGCGGACATGGTTCTAGTGAACGTGTCTGACTTAATCCCGACGTCCCGTTATGTCCACTTCGCCGCTCCGTCACAATCTGCGCCATTGCACCTACGATGGCCTCGCGGCGACCCCGATCGTCTACCTGTTGCAGCCAGGCAACTTCATCATCGCGGCTCTTTTGGTGGAAGTGTTCCATCTCCCTCCCACCGTCTACGGCATCATTGCCTCGCTGCCTTTCTGGGGAAACTTTGCCCAAGCATTCCTGATGCCCTTGGTGAACCGTGTCTATTCGCCAAAGGCCGTATCAGTGGCGTCCTCTCTGCTGCAAGCCCTCTGCTGGGGAGTGATGGCGACCATGCTTTCATTTTTACCGACCGGCCAGTCCGCGATCAGCGGCCGTTGGTTCATCGCACTCTTCGCCATCTCGGCCGCCGTTACCGCGCTCACCGGTGTAAGCTGGATGTCGTGGGTGCAGGAGTGGATCCCACCCCGGCTTCGCGGCAAATACTTCGGCCGCCGCAACCGGCTCATGCAGCTTTCGCAAATCACCTTCCTGATGCTTTCAGGCTGGCTGGTCGGAACGTTGAACCGTTCGGTGATCGTATTCCAAATCTTATTGGGCGGCGCCGTGGTGCTACGCCTCGCCTCGGTGCTGTTCCAACGTCGAATACAGGCGGAATCGCCGGTTCATGACCGACCGGAAGTCAAACTGTCCTGGCGCGAGCAATTGGCCGTCCTGCGGACAACCACGCCCTTTCTTTGGCTGGTTGCCTACGGTGCGGCGTGGGGATTCGCGGCCAGCACCTTCGGCCCCTTCTACACGGTGTTCATGTACGAGGAGCTCGGGCTGTCCGTGCAAAAAGTCGGCACCATTGTGATTCTCGCGAGTGTAGGAGGCGCCGTATCGGCGCCGGCATGGGGTGCGCTCGCGGATCGGTTCGGAAACAAACCCGTGATGATATTCTGCATGGTCGCTTGGCAGATGCCAAATTTCCTATGGTGCGTTCTCACCCCCGACAACAGCTGGATGTTGTATGGCATGTGGACCTACGGCGGCGTAATGGGGGCAGGTTTCGTGCTGTCACTCTTCAATCTTCAGCTAAAAACCATCCCTCCGCAGGCCAAGACCCTCGCCATCAGCGTCAATCTCGCGGTCACGTCCCTGATCACCGCGATCGGGCCGATCATCGGTGGCGGAGTCCTGCAACATCTATTCGACAGCGGCGACTCCCGGTTGAGCGTTTATCACCGGGTCTTTCTCATGTTGCCCGTGACGGCACTGCTCGCCTGCCTGCTGCTCTCACGTATTCACGAACGCGCCGCCAGTCCGCTTTCCAGCATGGTCGGCGCAATGCGCAACATTCGCACGCTCGGCAGCGTCTTTGGACTGAGCATCCTGGTAGACTACGTTTTCATTAAACGGAAACGGCCCCAGCGCCCCGCCCTTCGACTAGGCGAAAGCCGTTGATCGACCCTGTTCTTTTGGCACCTCCGAATGGTTATCTTGAATATCGCGATGGTCTCCTTCAAAGCCATTGCCGTCACGATGCTCCCGGACCTCAGGACAAAAAGAATCCATGGGATTCGCCCTCATCTCCGAACCGTCGCGCCCTGTCACGGTCTCTGAACCTCCCTCTTTTATGAAAAAAATCGTTCCAGCCAGCCTCATCCTCCTGATCATCCTCGGGCTCATTGGTTATCGCATCTACAAGGAGAGTCTCGAACAAGAGAACGCATCGATTCTTACCACCGCCGAAAAAGACGACGCCGAACGCCGCCAGGCCGAATTGGCCGCCGCCGAGGCAGAGGCCGCCCGCCTCGCCGCTGAGAAATCCCGTAAGGAAGCCGAGGCTGCCGCAGCCGAACTCGAACGCCGCCGCGCCGCCGACAACAGTGCACTTACCACGGCCGAGGCCGCCCGCCTTGCCGCCGAGCGCAAACGCGCCGCCGAGGCCGCCGAGCGAGCCCAAGCCGTCAAGGATGCAGCCGAGCGCGAAGCCAACGCCCGCGCCGCCGCTGAAAGACGTGCCAAGGACGCAGCCACCGCCGAAGCGGCCCGGCGCGATGCTTTGGCCAAACTCGCCGCCGCGGAACAGGAAAAGCGGGAGATCGCCGACCGTGAGGCCGCCCGTCTCGCCGCCCTTAAGGCGCAAGAGGAAAAAGAAGCTCAACTCAAAACCCAACCCATCGTCCTCATTCCAAAGGCAATCATGCCCGCCGACTACAAGCGTCGCGAACACTACTACCTGCATGTCGACTTGTGGAATTCCGCAACGACCGATGCATCAAAGCTGGCAGATACCGCCCCCGCACCGTTGAAGCAGTAGGAAACACACGACGGGACTTGCCGAAGGCGACGAATCAACTCGTCGCCTTTTTTATGTGCGGACTCCAATCCATCGACGATGTGCGGACCTCATCCCTTGGAGAGAAAAGAGCCGGCCGACACGGCATGTAGAGGCTCGGATTCGAAAGTCCCCATACGCCATCGATCGATCAGCAAGCATCCGACAAATTTTCGCGGTCAATATATGCCGGCGGAATGTCGCCAGTTCGAAGGCCATAAAAAAACGGACGCCCGAAGGACGTCCGTCTTCATCAGCATGTATTCGCCGAATAACTACTGAAGGCTTTGGATGATCTTCACGATCGGCAGGAAGAGCGCGATAACGATCGTACCCACCATCACGGCCATGAATACAATCATGACCGGTTCGATGATTGAAGTCAGACCTGCAACGGAATTATCCACTTCGTCATCATATGTGTCCGCGACACGATTAAGCATCTCGGGGAGCGCACCGGTTTCCTCGCCCACTTCGATCATCGAGGTGACCATGGAGGGAAACACTTTGGTCGAATCAAGAGGACGGGCGACGTTGTCACCCTCCTTCACGCGGTCGTGAACGACATTAAGCGCGTCGGCCACATGCACATTTCCCGAGGTGTCGCGCGTGATGAGCAATGCCTGAAGAATCGGCACACCCGACGCGAGCAACGTGCCCAAGGTACGGGTGAAGCGACTGATCGAGGACTTAAGAAACAACGGTCCAAGACCAGGGGCATGCAACAGGATCCAATCCACGGTTCGCGTGCCATTGCGCGTTTTGTGGTAGGCCTTAAATCCGAAATAAATCGCCACAAAGATACCGATGGTGACGAGGATATTGTTTTTGACGAAGGTACTGACCGCGAGCACGGCGAGCGTGAGTCCGGGCATCGACTGGCCCTTAAGCATACCCGAAAAAATCTTCTCGAATTGGGGGATGACGAAGACCATCAGGGCGCCCACGATGGCCACGGCAACCATCACGATGATGACCGGATAGGTCATGGCGGACTTCACCTTGCCCTTGATCTTTTCGGCCTTCTCCATGAAACGCGCAAGACGCTCCAACACCGTGCCGAGCACACCACCCGCTTCACCGGCCTTCACCATGTTAACGTAGAGTCGATCAAACACCTTGGGGTGCTGCAGGAGACCGTCGGAGAAATTGCCTCCCGAGCGAATGCTCTCAACGAGCGACTCGATGACTTCCTTGAACAGGATGTTTTTTTCCTGCCGAGCGAGCGTCTCCAAGCTGCGCATGATCGGCATGCCCGCATTGACGAGCGTGGCAAGCTGCCGGGTAAAAACCGTCAGTCCTTTGTTATTTACGACGCGACCAAAGCTAATGGAGCTCTTCTTCTTTTTCGTCCGCAGGGGCATCGCCTGTACCGGGCTGGAGGTCGGCTTACGAACGTTCTTGTTGACGCTCGTGGCGAGTTTGGAGGAGCCGGCACCGGATTCGGGGGCCAGCGCGGTCGGAATAAGGCCCATCGCCTTCAACTCGGCGGCGGCCTGCTCGGACGAGGCGCTTTCAACGACGCCTGTCTTTTCTTTGCCCGAGGCCGACTCGATGGCGCTATAAGTGAACTTTGGCATAGGGGACGGGGATTGGGGGATTTTTTAGGGAATGATGGATCGCAGTTCGATGATGGAAACCTACGTGCGTTGATCAGGTATATTTAACTATTTCTTCAATCGAAGTGGCGCCATCGAAAATGGCGCGAAGACCGTCGTCACGCAGCGTACGCATGCCCTGCTCAAGCGCTTTCTGCTTGATGACCATGGTGGAGGCGCGCTCCACGACGAGATCGCGCACGGCCTCGCTCAGGCGAAGCCACTCGTAAACGCCCATGCGGCCCCGGTAACCCGTATCGCTGCAGTGCTCACAGCCACGACCGTAGAAAAACTCGCGATTGCCGATATCGACCGGATCAAGTCCGAGCTGATGAAGCAGGGCCGCCGGGGGCTCGTAGGCCGTGCGGCAGCTCTTGCAGATACGACGAACCAGACGCTGAGCCAGCACCGCCTCCAAGGAGGAGGCGATAAGGAAGGGCTCCACCCCCATGTCGACAAGACGCGTGATCGCGCCGGGGGCGTCGTTGGTGTGCAGAGTGGAAAGAACCAAGTGACCGGTGAGGGAGGCCTGAATGGCAATCTGCGCGGTTTCCAAGTCGCGAATCTCACCCACCATGATGACGTCGGGATCCTGACGCAGGAACGAGCGCAGGGCGGCGGCAAAGGTCAGTCCCACCGCGTGATTCACGGGCACCTGCATGATGCCTTCGATCTCATACTCGACGGGATCTTCGGCGGTCAGGAGCTTGAGGTCCGCGGTGTTGATCACACGGAGTGCGGAGTAAAGCGTGGTGGTTTTACCGGAACCGGTCGGACCGGTGACGATAAAGATGCCATTGGGACGTTTGATAATCTCGGTGATGCCCTCATACACGTCCGTCGGCATGCCGAGCGCCGTGATATCGAGTTGAACGGCCGACTGGTCGAGCACACGCAACACGACGGATTCACCAAACTGCGTGGGCAAGGTGGAGACGCGGAGGTCGACCGAACGACCGCCGAGCGTGAGCTTGATACGGCCGTCTTGGGGGATGCGGCGTTCGGCGATATTGAGGCTGGCGAGCACCTTCACGCGCGAAGTGATCGGAAGCGCCAAGTGCTTCGGCGGAGGAGCCATTTCGTAGAGTGCGCCGTCAATACGGTAGCGAATCTTGAACTCGTGCTCGAACGGCTCGAAGTGAATGTCCGACGCCTTGTCGCGAATAGCCTGACCGATCACGAGATTAACGAACCGGATGATCGGAGTCTGGCCCGCCATCGACTCAAGATCATGCTCGGATAGCTCCTTGTCGGTCACCTGCGGACCATCGTGGTCATCGCTCGACATTTCCCGAAGGAGATCGTCGATGGTTGCGTCGTCATCGCCGTAGTGAAGCCTGAGCAACCCATCGACGCGGCCCGGATCGGCAACCACCAGGCGCACGTCTTTACCGAGCGCAAAGGTAAGGTCGTCAATGACCTGACTGTTGAACGGATCGATTGCCAGCAGGTCGATGCTTTGCGCGTCAACCCGCAAAGGAACGACGCCATACATGCGGGCGAGGCTTCCCTGAACGGCACCTACCACTTCGTTGGGGATATCTCCGGCGTGGCCGTCGAGATACTCGCAGCCAAGATGCTCGGCGACGGCACGCAGGAGCGTGGCCTTTTCGACAAGTCCCATCTCGATGAGGAGATCGGCAACGGGCTTGCCGGTTGCTTTG
>JANJTQ010000232.1 GCA_024711005.1 Opitutaceae bacterium
GATGAAAACCCAGGCGGAGATGGATGCCGTTTATGAGCGGGTGCACACCCGCTTTGCTGAGCGGTCGGAAGTGGAGATTCTACGCGGAAAAACCAGTGATGTCGAAAACCGGATCGGAACGGCTGAGTTCGACTGGGTTTATATCGACGGTAATCATGAGTATTCCCACGTGCGGCTTGATTTGGAGTTTGCGCAGCGAGTTGTTAAGCCAGGCGGTCTTATCGTGGGCGATGACTATGATCGCAGTGCGCCCGGAGAACCTTCACCCGTGACACGGGCGGTGCACGACTACCTGCGGACGGGTGGCGCCGAAATGCTGTGGGTGTGCCGACATCAGTTCTGCCTGCGCCGTCGTTAACCGCCGAAAACATGAGTCAAAACGCCATTATCGTCACCGGGCTTGGGAAAACCTACCAACTGTCCAGAGGGGCATCCGCTTCCCGCTATCGGACACTGCGTGAAGAGATGGGGCGTTGGTTTGGAGGCACGCGCGAAAAGACCGAGAAATTTGATGCCTTGAACGAGGTATCATTCTCAGTTAAGCGGGGCGAGGTGATGGGAATAATCGGCCGGAACGGCGCGGGGAAGAGCACCCTGCTTAAAATCCTCGGACGGATCACGGCCCCGAGTCGTGGCGAAGTTAACATTTACGGACGGCTGGGATCCCTGCTGGAGATAGGCACGGGATTTCATCCGGAGCTGACGGGTCGTGAAAATATTTTTTTTAGTGGCGCGATTCTCGGCATGAAGCGCGCTGAAATCCGGCGCCGGTTTGACGAGATCGTCGCCTTTGCGGAGGTGGAGCAGTTCATCGACACACCTTGCAAGCACTACTCCAGCGGCATGTACATGCGACTCGCGTTTGCGGTGATGGCCCATTTGGAGGCGGACATCATGCTGATCGACGAAGTGCTGGCGGTGGGCGACGTGGGTTTCCAACGCAAGTGCCTAGGCAAAATGTCCGAAGTGGCGGGCAGTGGGCGGACGGTGCTTTTTGTCAGTCACAATATGGCAGCCGTGCGGCAACTGTGCGGGTGTGCTCTGGTGTTAGATCGGGGGAACGTGGCGTTTAGCGGTGAGATAGGTGCCGCGGTCGCGGCTTACAAAGAACAGTTTGTAGCCGACGGCACCAGCACCTATGCGCGCAGGAAGCCGGGGGGCGGGTCTGCGTGGATCGCCTTCGCGCGGCTTCATGGCCGCCCGGCCGGCAGGCCGGTGGGCTGCATGTTGATGAGTGACTCACTTGAGATTGAGGTGGACGTCGAGTGCGTCGCGTCGCGCAGATTGGCGCTCAGCCTGCAGATCCGAGAAGACGGTCAGTCCCCACTTGTGCACTTGCCGAGTGTAGATATTGGGCAGGTGCTTCCTAGTGAGGCAGGAAGACATCGGGTGCGACTGACCGTGCCTCCGATCATGCTTTATCCTGGGGTTTATGGTTTGAGGTTAACCCTCTCCGAGTGCGGTGCCGGTGCTTTCGACATCCTGGACCAAGTGAATGATCTTCAAGTTACGGTTGAACAGGACATGGAGGTATGTACGCGGCCTCTTACGCGGCAGGCGGGGGTCATTTTTGTCCGTCCGAGGTGGGAATACCTAGGCCGTGTATGAACCGTGCGGAACATGATATCGGAGATCCAACGTTCGCACAGCGGATGCCGGCAAGTGCCATGAACAGACTTCGTCGATTGCGTGCGGCGCTGAGCCAATGGCGGCGGAGAACTGTGATTACCGAATCGGTGGGCCGGTTGGTGCCATGTCCTGAAAGCCCCTGTGTCCTGTTGGTCGTGGGGTGCAATTTTGACCAGCGAAAACCAGATGCGATGATGACATGCCGCATGGGCTATGCCCGGGCCTTTGAACAACTCGGTATCGCCTATTTGCTGTGTGACTGGCGCAATGTAGCCGAGGCAGTCGCGAGACTGCCTCGGTCATTCGCGATGGTTTTTGGCTCGGACGTTGTTGAAATGGACGCTCTCGCGCGACGGGCACTCGCTACGGTTCCCAACGCGGTGTGGGTGAATCCTTGGTTTGACGGAGAGCAGGCGTTCTTTGCCGGGCATGGTTTGCCGGCGGAAATATGGGTGTGGCCGGAAGCCCATCGTCAGGCCGTGCTGGAGTTGAAACCGCGGTTTGGATTTACCGCCACGGTGCCTTCAGGATTGAATTTCTTTGCCGGATGGGAGCGCTCCGGCCTACCCGTATATTCCTTGCCGTTGGCGTGTGATACTTCTCTTTATCAGGTCGAAGGTCCGGCGGATCCGGCGTTCGATGATGTGCGGCTCGCGTTTGTGGGAGGATATTGGAAGTCGAAGGGCCGGGCACTGGACCATTACCTGCGTCCGTTCGAGGATCAATTGACGATTTATGGTTACAATCGCTGGCCGTACTCGGGCTATCGTGGAAAGCTGGATCGCCGGCGGGAACCCATGCTTTACCGTCAGGCATGGGTATGCCCGGTGGTGAATGAACCGACTGTCGCCTTGCTCAAGGGCCAGATCAACGAGCGTATTTTCAAGGTCTTGGGTTGTGGGGGCACGCCGGTCGTGGATGCCGTGCCTGCCTATCGTGAGCTTTTCATCGAGGACGAATTGGATATCCCGCGCGATGCAACGGAGTTCGCGGCCAACATTCGCCGGTTGCTCAATGATCCGGCGGAACGCGCTGAACTGGCCAAACGCGGACGGGCGGCCGTGCTCGCGCGCCACACTTATGTGCACCGGGCCATGAAGGTCTTGGGTGGTCTCGGTTTGGATTTGCCCGAAGCCTCAACCCCGTCATGAAGCGATTTATTCCGCAGTCGATACGTAGAAAACTGGTGCAGTGGCGTGAGCGGTTTTCGCCTGCCCGCAGAAAAGCGCGGCGGGAATCAATGAGGGTAGAGGCCGCTCTGGCTGACGGTGTGGCGATATTGATGGCGATGGCCGGCCGGGGCGACATTCGTGAGTTGGTCGTGCGGGAGGGCGAGGCGGAGTTGGTGCTCTGCGATGGCCGGCGTTTCCGGTATGATCCGACGGATCGGCTGGAACGTTTGTATTCGTTGCCGACTACAGGAGAGTTTGAACACAAGGAAACCGAGTGGTTGCGCCGCTGGCTTAAGCCGGGGTGCCATTGCATCGATGCAGGCGGTAGTTTTGGCTGGTATGCCGTGTTGCTGTCGCAGGCGGTGGGTCATGCCGGCAGGGTGCATGTGTTTGAGCCGATCCCGCGCACGGCGCAGGTTTTGACGGAAAACCTCAAAAGGAATGCATGCGACAATGTGACGGTTCATGCCGTCGCATTGGCCGAGGCGGATGGAACGATGGATTTGTATGTGCCCGACATCGGAGTTTCCGGTTCGCTCCGGCTGCATGATTACGGAGACGCCTACGAGATGTTTTCGTGTCCGGTACGTACGCTCGATGGAATGGCCGACGAGGGGAAATGGCCCAAGATTGATTTTATCAAGGCAGATATCGAGGGAGCCGAATTCGCTCTGTTGCGTGGTGCGGTTCGGTTGATTCGTCGGGACCGGCCGCTTCTGATGCTGGAGGTACAGGCTTCTTCGACACGGTTGTTTGGCCACGAGCCTTCGGCGTTGTTTGAGTGGCTTCAGGCGCTGAGCTACGGCGCGGGTTGGATTACCAAGGATGGGAATCTCATCGCCTGCACGGGAAGGGAGGCGCCGTTGCCGGATTATAACTTCATCTTTTTCCCTGAAGAGTTCAGGTCGTCTCTGGTTCATTCATGATTTGCTACAAAATACATTCGTTGGTCGAAGTGCGGGTGGGCGAGGCTGTCCGCTCCCATGTGCGCGATTCGATCGAGTTCCAAATCGGCCACTTCAAGACACAGGAGGCTTCATCGGATGGTGCTGCGGCGTTCATACGTTATGAGCCCTATGACCGGTTTCAGGGGGCTGATGCGACCGAGTTCCACATGGTTCGCGGCCAGTCCGGACGAGTGTTGCATGCGCCTGATTCCAGATTTGCAATCGTGGTGAATGGGAGCGGTTTCGATGTGTTCACCGACACGTCAGAGGTGCTGGTCAATATTCTGATTCAGGTCATTGCCCTGCGGCGGGGAATGACATTCATGCACGCGGCTGGCTGGGTCGATGGCTTGGGGAGGGTGACCCTCGCGCCCGGGCCCGGCGGTGTGGGTAAGACCGCTTTGTTGAGCGCCGGGATCATGAGGCATAAGGCGCGTTTGCTTGGTGATGACTTGGTCTTGGTTGGGGTTGGAGCCAAAGCATTGTCATTCCCGCGGGCGTTTGTGTTGAAGCCCTATCATCGGAGTCAATATCCGGACCATTATCCCAACGCGGTGAGTGCCCGACGTTCCTGCGTGGCTCCAGTGGCGAGGTTTTTGAAAGCCAACATGCCGTTTCGGGGGCTCATAAAGGATGCGTTGCGGAGGGTGGGGCGATTGGAGCCCGCAGCCGTCTGGTTGAACCATGGATTTACGGGTGATGAAATATATCCGGTCCCGGTCGAAAAGTTGTTTGGAGCGAAGTGCGTCGCCGAAGGCGGAGAGGTTGACCGCGTCGTATATCTTGAGCGCTGGGATGGTTCTGAATTCATCAAGATGGCGATGACCACCAGGGCGGTCGTTGCGCGTGGCATGGCGGTGTTGCAGCACGAGTGGGTTGAGTATGGTCGCTGGTTCAGTCAGCTGGGTGCGCTGGAACTCATTTCGATGCCGGACTATTTCCGGGCGCTCGAGTGCGCCATGACGGCCGCTTGCAACCGCGCGGAAAAGTGGTTGGTGCAGGTCCCCGCGAGCACGACACCGGAGGAGTTGGAGTCGTGGTTTGCACGGAATGTGGGTTTTGACTCGATGCCGGGATGAATACGCCTCCCTTGATATCGGTGCTGTTGCCGGTTCGCGATGGTGCAGCCTATCTCGACGAGGCGCTTGAAAGTGTCATCGGTCAGTCGTGCGGGGATTTCGAGGTTATCGCGGTTGATGATGGCTCGGTCGATGAGACGCCGAGGCTATTGCAAGCCTGGTCGGAGCGGGACGACCGATTGCGTTTGATAACGCTCAATGGGGTGGGGCCTGCCGGCGCCTTGAACGCGGCGATCGATATCGCACGAGGGGAGTTTTTCGCCCGAATGGATGCTGATGATATCAGTATGCCCACGCGTTTTCAGGAACAGTTGTCCTTCCTTCGCCAGCATCCCGATGTGGGCGTTTGCGGTTCTTGGGTGAAACCGTTTGGCGCGGGTTGGGAGCGCACCCTACGATACGTTTCCAGTGATGCACGTATTCGTGCCAAACTGATGTTTGAATCTCCTTTTGCCCATCCTTCGACAATGATCCGGCGTTCGGTGTTGGAGCGGTTGCCGGTTGCGTATCGGGAAGACGTGGCACGGGCTGAGGACTACGATCTCTGGGTGCGTCTTTCGCGTGTGTGCGAGTTGGGTAATCTAGAGCGAGTTCTGTTGCGATATCGGCGCCATGCCATGCAGGTGACTGTGAAGAATCGAGCGTCCAGTGTGGATGGTGCGGAGCGTGTGCGTGCATCGCTCTTGGCGGAGTGGTGGCCCGAGAGCACAGGAGAAGAAAGACGGTTTCATCACCAGCTTTGTAGCAACTTGCTTCCGGCCTCTCCGGAGAAGCTGGAGGAGGTGGAGCGATGGCTGCTCCGAATCTCCGAGCGAAATCGGAGGCACCCCTTTGTTTCACAGGATGCTTTGCGCGAATCACTCGCGCTGAAGTGGTGTGAGGTCTGTCGGCATTTCAGTGTGTTGGGACTTGGCATGCTGGCGCGTTTTGTGAGATCTCCGTTGGCGCATTTTATCTCAATCCAGCCGCACCGTTTGGCGCGATTGTTGGCGTCCGGTGTGATTATGGAAACGACGAGATGGAGGGCACGTGGCTAAGCGCTGGTTGGTCATTTCGCATGATGCGTCCAACTCTGGTGCTCCTCGAATGCTCTTGGAGGTGCTCAAGGGCGTGCGTGCGGTGAGCGGTCCCGGCTGGGAGTGTGAAATCATCTTCAACCATGGTGGTTCGCTGATGGACGACTTCGCGAAAGTGGGGCCAGTGCGGAGACTCTCGCACCCTTGGACGGAGGGCTCTGGCTTGGTGGCCGGCATGTTGCGCCGCTTGAGCCGGCTTTTGCCTTTGAAGACCGCTCGTTTCTCGCGGTGGGTTGCAGAGTGGGAAACCCGGGGCGGTGGTATTGTTTACAGCAATACGGGAACGAATGGGCGGCTGTTGAAAGCTCTGCCTGCGGGGATTGGCCCGGTTGTGTCGCATGTTCACGAATTGGCCTATGCGATTCAGCGTTTCAACAGCCGGTCTGGATTGGCAGCGACACTGCTGCGAACGGATTATTTCTGGGCGGTTTCCGCTGCCGTGAGCGCGGATTTGCAAGCGCTCGGTGTGGCTCAAAACCGCATTCGTCGGATTCCGAATTTCATCAGTGCCATTCCGGCGATGCCCGATGTTGATGCGGCTCGCGTCGAAATTTGCAGAAAACTGGCGCTTCCGGCAGAGACCAAACTGATCATCGGGTGCGGCCACATCCAGCAGTCGAAGGGCGCCGATCTGTTTGTCGAGGTGGCCAAAGCGCTCGCGAAAAAACAAACGAATCCTCCGGTGTTCGTATGGCTGGGCCGGAACGGGAGTTGGTGCGGGGGTGGACAGACGGTGAAATACCGCGGCGGCAAGCATGTACGTTTTATTGGCGAGGTTGCTGACCCGGGAATGTATTTTGCGGCCGGCGAGGTTGTCTTGGTTACGTCAAGAATGGAGAGTTTCAGCAGGGTGGTTCTGGAGGCGGGGGCGTTGGGTCGCCCTGTGCTGGCGTTTGCCGCCGCTCGTGGTCCTGCGGAATTGCTTGATGCGGACAGTCTGATTGACGACATGCAGGCCGAGGCGATGGCGGAGGAGTTGCTGCGGCTTTTGTCCAATCCGAGTGAGGCGGCACGCCGGGGCGGACAACTGCGAAAACGAATCCTGGCTGAGTTCACCGCAGAGAAATGGATTGGCATGGTCCTTGAGACTGTGGAATGCATGCCGTGCGGTAAAAGTAACCTTGGTTGCCAGGAGCCGAGCCGGGGCCAGGCCAAATCAGCAGACGTCGAACGATCATGAAAACTTCGGCGCAGATCGCACGAGCAATGAGCGCATTATCATGCGAGGTCAGCAGTCGCATCCGGCATGTTTCTGTTTTCTGGAAGCGGCTGCGCCTCGCCGGATGGTTTCATCCCCGATCGCTATATACGTTGGAATTGAGGGAGGTGGGCGTATGGGCGTAGAAAAAAAACTGACCGCAATTATCGTGAACTATAACAATGAGGCCACCCTCGGGCTGACGGTGGAGTCGCTGCTGGCTCAATCTGGACGGCCTGCGCAGGTCATTGTGGTTGATTGTGGCTCTCGCAATACGCCTTGGCGTGATGCTGCGTGGACGCGTGCGGACGGAGTGGAGGTCATTATGGCGGGCGCGAATCTTGGGTTCACCGGCGGCAATAATCTGGGGTGGTCACATGTTGATTCAGCGGCCGAGTGGGTGTTGTTTCTAAATCCAGATGTGTTGTTGCCGACAGGGATAATCGAGCTTTTGCAAGAACGCGGCCAACGAACCGAGGCCGTTGAATTCGCCCTGATCAGCCCGCGGCTTGCTGGTTACGATTTTGGCATGAGTTGTCCGACTGGGTATGTGGATAGCAGCGGTGTTTTCCCATGTTGGTCGGGATGGGCGGATCGGCGTGATGTCTTGCCTCAGCGCGATGAGTTGGAGGAGGTGCCTGCGCTTTGCGGTGCCTTTATGTTGGGGCGAATTGCAGCACTTCGTCAGGTTGCGCGGGCTGCGGGCGGCATCTTCGACGAGCGATATTTCGCGTATAAAGAAGATGTGGAGCTTAGTCTCCGCCTGCGGCGAGCCGGCTGGAGGTTGGGGGTCTGGCATGGCGGTGAAGTGTTTCATGGCCGGGGATGGCAGAGCCGCAAGAAGATGTCTCGTTTTGTGCGACGGTTGTCGGCTCGCAACGAGGTCCGTTTGCATGCGACTTACGCTCCCGCACGGCTTCCACTGTCATTGGTCAAGTGGCTGCTCGTTAGTCTGTTCAATCGCTAAAGCATGGTCCCTGAGCGCCCTCTTCTTTCCGTCGTCGTTGTTGCCTATCGCTCGTGTGGCGAGATCGGTGCCTGTCTCGAGTCACTTCCACGATCAATTTGCGGGCGACCAATCGAAGTTGTGGTCGTGGACAATTCGCTCAATGCCGATGGCACGGGTGCGATTGTGCACAATGACTTTCCTTGGATGGATTATGTTGTGCCCGGCGAAAACCTTGGTTTCGGACGCGCCAACAATTTCGGTTATGTGAGGACTGCGGCTGAGTGTGTATTGTTTCTCAATCCCGACACGGTGAGCAATATGGAGGCGCTGGAGCATTGCGTGCGGCGCGTGCTGGCGGAGCCGGAGATCGGGTTGATTTCGCCGAAGCTGGTGATGGCCGATGGGTCGATGGACCTGGCCTGTCGGCGAAGCATTCCGACTTTGTGGGACGGGTTTTGTCGGGCAACCGGGTTGGCGGCGCGATTTTCGGACAAGGCTTGGGCCGCGGGTTACAATCTCACGCACCTGCCTGAAGCCGGCACTTACGACGTGGGGGCGATCAACGGGGCGTTTATGTTGGGACGTCGCGAGGTGTTCGACGAAATCGCGCCTGACGGGAAGGTCTTCGACGAGGCGTTTTTCATGTATGGCGACGACCTCGATTTATGCATCCGCATCTCCCGGTCGGGCCGCAGGATCGTTTATGACGGACGGGTGGCGATCACTCACTTGAAGGGGCTAAGCGTGGCCAAGAACTACGAGGCGATGTCGGCGGCGATCTTCGACGCGAATCGCGATGTTTACCTGAAGCACTTTAATCCGGCGAACTCCGCGCTGGTTCGCTGGAAATGGAGGCTGGCGTTCGGGGCTTGGAAGACCGTAGCGCGTCTAAAGGCAAAGCTGCGCGGGCATCGGCGTGTGCGGCCGTTGTGAGTGGAATCGGTTTTCCCTGCCTTACCAGAGGGTCTTGAGGTGCGGGTAGGCTCTGATTTTAGGGTCTGGGGTGAGCAGGGTGAGGTGGTGTTCCTGCGCCGTGGCGATGAGCAGCCGATCAAAGGGATCGTTGTGCAATCGAGGGAGTGCGGCGGCTCGCAGGGCGATCGCTGCGTCCAGAGGCAGGGGCTCCAGTTTAGCCTGTGCAAGGATTTCGGACCACCACTCCGACGGGGACAGGGCGAGTATAAGTTTTCCGGCGGCTACTTTTTGACCGATCTCGAAAGCGGAAATCGCAGAGGCATAGACAGTGACCCCGGGGGTATCGAGTTGGGTGCGTGCCGACGATGACAGGCCCTCGGGTGCGCCGCCCAGCCAGAGCAGGGTGCAGGTATCCAGCAGGATCATCGGGCTTCCTCCGGCCATTCGTCTTCGCTCGCGGATTCGGTTGGGTCGTAACCCGGGGCGAACGTGACGCGCAGGCGCGGGTCGGGCGTGAGGAGGGATCGTTTGGATGCGGACGACGCGGTGGGGGCGTGGAGTTCGGCCACCGGCTTGCCGTTCCGGCAAATGGTGACGACTTCGCCACGTTGTTCGACTGCCGCCAGCAGAGCGGACAGCCGGGTTTTGGCCTCATGCGTGTTAACCGTGATCATCGTTGGCTAAGCTAGACTAAGTCTATGCATGGTCAAGGCCCAGATGAGTGGCGTCAGCCGGCGGCCGACGAGTCCTTCCAGCGCACGAGGGTCAGCCCGAGGATTTGCAGGTCGAGCCAGGGCGACCAGTTTTCGATGTAGTAAATATCGTGCTGGATGCGGCGGGCGAGGTCGTGACCTCCGCGCAGGCCGTTGATCTGCGCCCAGCCCGTCATGCCCGGCTTCACGAGGTGGCGGGGGAGATAATGGGGGATCTCTTCCGCGAGGTGTTTGACGTGATGCGGACGTTCGGGGCGCGGACCGACGAGGCTCATGTCTCCGCACAAGACGTTCCAGAACTGGGGCAACTCATCCAAGTTCCAGCGACGCATAAAACCTCCGAGGCGAAGCAGCCGGGCGTCGCCGGATTGGGTGCTGACATGGACGTGGTCCGTCTTGGCGGCATCCGGCGTCATGCTGCGGAGCTTCCAGAGCGTGAACAGGCGTCCGCCGGTGCCCATGCGAGTCTGTGCAAAAAACACGGGTCCGTCGGGCGACTCGCGTTTGATGAGCAATGCGAGCACGGCCACCACGGGTGCGGAGAGGATGAGGCCGACAAGCGCGCCGGCGGTGTCGATCAGGCGTTTGAGCGCGCGGTTGAAAAGCCGGTTGATCGCGAGTTCCTCGACGCCCAGCACGGGCAGGCGGCCGATCATCTGGAGACGCAGGCCGCTGACGAGGATCTGGAACGAGGACGGAACGATCTTCCATTCGACGAAGGCTTGTTCGCAGGCCTCGACGATCGTGTGAAGTTGGTCGCGGGGAAGATCGGTGCGCGCGGCGATGAGGACGTCGATTTGGTGAACACGCAGGGTGTCGTGCAGGAGGTCGGTCGTGCCGAGCGCGGGAAGACCTTCGGGCTCCGGTTCGCCGGGGAGTGTGATGACGCCGGCGAAGGCCAGCGGGTGGGCGGTTTGTGCAGTGAGATCGGCGGCGAGGGCGCGGGCTTCATCGTTCCAGCCGAGGATGGCGACGCGCTGGCGGAGGCGAACGACCAGGTTGGGACGGGTGAAGAGTCGATAGGCCATGCTGCGCCAGACAAACATCAGCGTGAGTACGATCACGTAGGCGAGGATCACAAACCATCGGGAGATGGGCGGCTGGAACTTGAGCACCAGGGACAGGCCGAGATACGCGACGAACCAGAAGGTGGTTCCCTTGATGATCAGGCTGAGCGCCTGGAATTTCCGCAGGAGCAGGCGTTCTTCGTAGAGATTGAGCTGCGCGTAGGCGGCGATAAGAAAAGCGGTGCCCAGCAACAACAGCGGCAGATAGGCGAGGTAACGCGCGTCGGGCACGTCGAGGCCGATGCTGCCGATGGGAGTCGCGTAACGCAGCCAGTAGCCGAGGGAGAGTCCGGCAAACGCCACGAGGGCGTCACCCACCACCAGAAAGGAGGGAATGATGACTTTGCGCAGGCGGGCGGATTCGGCCATGGAGAACGGTGGAGCGGGGATGGCCGCAAAAAGACGCAAAAAGCGCAAAAACAAACTCATTCAGGAGCGGGCGC
The DNA here is from genome assembly GCA_024711005.1 of Opitutaceae bacterium. GTDB lineage: Bacteria > Verrucomicrobiota > Verrucomicrobiia > Opitutales > Opitutaceae > Rariglobus. The sequence continues at coordinate 11,189 of JANJTQ010000232.1, forward strand.
TTCCAGAAAATCGAGAAGCGTGCGGCCGGGCAGCCAGCCGAAGGCGGGGACACTTGCGCGCAAGTCGTCGGGGAGAACTACTTTTTGTTGGATGTTGAAATCGACCGGCGGCGGGCCGTCGGGATGTCCCATCAGCACGCCGTAACCGGAACGGACGCGGCGGTAATGAGCGCCCGGGGTGGCGGCTCCTTCCAAGTTTGCCCACGGGTTGTCGACGGCAAGGGCCGCGGTGGCTTCGGTGGCGAGTGCGAGGATGCGTG
>JANJTQ010000338.1 GCA_024711005.1 Opitutaceae bacterium
GTCGCCGAAGCGGTCGCGGTCGGCCACCGCGCCGGCCACCGCGCGCGGGTCGAAAAGATCGTGGTAGAACAGGAAAATCGTGGTCTTGAAACCAAGACCGTGGGCGAACTCCTGCTGCCGACGATAAATGTCGTAGTGCCCGCCCGGACCGGGGCGGTGGAATATGTTGAAACGCATCATGGATGAAATCTCCGGTTCGAGAACAAGGGGGATTAAGGCTTCCGCAGGCCGCCTGGTGTCTTCGCGGGTAGCCGAAAACGAAATACTGTGGGAGGGGCGTTTCACAGGCCAGCGCGCTCAAATACTAACTGTAGTTCAGGAATAACCGTCTCTCTTCGCCGCTGCGCTACACGTAGAATCCCGCGACTCTCGTCGGGATCCGCTCCGTCCGCAGCATGACGCCTTCCGGCTCCATTTCTTCGGTGCCGCTTCGAAAACGCCTCTTGCCCGATGTCATCCCTCCGCACCTCCATCCGCCACAAGACGGCCGCCGCCGACCGCGTGTCCCTGCGCGAAAAAATCGGCCTCGGGCTCGGCCGGATTGCCGGCGATGGCACGAACGGCACGATCCACGTTCTGCTCAGCCCGATTTACAACATGACGTTGGGGATGAACCCCGCGCTCATCAGCACCGCGGTATCCATCCAGCGGATATGGGACGCGGTCACCGACCCGCTGGTGGGACAGTATTCGGATAACTTCCGTTCCCGCTGGGGGCGTCGCCGTCCGCTCATCGCGGCGGCCGCCCTGCCCACGGCGTTGTGTTTCGCGGCGTTGTGGTGGGTGCCGTCCGGCGTGGGCGACTGGGGCATGTTCGCGTTCATGATGGCGCTGTTCCTGATGTTTCATCTGGCGCACACCTTCTACGTCATGCCACTTACCGGCCTCGTCATCGAGGTCACCGACGACTACCACGAGCGCACGCGCATCGCCGCCGTGCTGCTGGTCTTCACCTATGTCTTCCAGGTGTCGAGCCAGTGGATGTTTCCGCTGACGCAATTGTCGATTTTCCCGGACACGTTGACCGGCCTGCGTTGGGTGACGGGAATCTGCGCGGTGTTTTTCTGCGTCATCGGTTTGGTGCCGGCCATTCTTTGCCGCGAACGTAATTACAAGCGCGTCGCCGCCACCCAGTCCAAGATCAAGCTGCGGGACGGCTTTCGGGCCGTGCTGGCCAATCCGCCCTTCATGCGGTTGATCGTCGCCCGCGTGGTTTTCGGCTTCGGCTACGGCATCGTCGGCATGCTCGGCATCTACATGAACACCTACTACGTGTTCGGCGGCGACATCAAGGCGGGCGGCTGGTTCTACGGCTACCTTGGCACTGCCTATATGGTGGCGGCCATTTTCTGTTCGGTGTTCGTCTATCCCTGGTTGTCGCGCCGCCTCGGTAAACGCCATACACTTCAGCTTGCCACGGTCATCCTCATGGCCGGCTGCATCGCCAAGCTCTTTATCTACCACCCGGGTATGCCTTGGCTGCAATTGGTCGTGCTCCTCACCAACGGCGCGGCCGGTTCCGGCATCGGCCTGATGTCCTCCGCCATGCTCGGTGACATCGCGGACTACGAAGAGTGGAAAACCGGTGTCCGCAACGAGGCCTTCCTCGCGTCCATCATGAACTGGTTCGACAAGATCGGCGGCTCGCTGTCCACATTGCTCGGCGGCTTCGTGCTGGTCTGGATCGGCTTCGACGCCAAGCTCGGCGCGCAGTCGGAGCACACGCTCATGCTGATGAAATTCAGCTATTTTGTGATGCCGTTCCTCGGCGCGCTTACGACCTTTGTTGTCATGCGACGCTACGAACTCGACGAGGCACGCGTCTACGAAATCAAAGCTGAACTCGCCCGTCGCCGTGTCCTCACGACTCGCCTCGAGCCGGGAGTGATCCCCTCGGTGATTTCGTCGGACGTGGATTGAAAAATCGGGTGATACCCGGCGGTCTCTTCCCGCGCGAGGAACCGAGAGTTGTTCCCAAGCTCAGGCTCCAAGTCTCAGGATTCAGGTTTTCCGGTTTCCGGTCGCGACGAAAGAAACGAAAGGTTCACCGCGACCGAAGCGGTTTTTCCCGACTTCGAGGTGAGCAGAACCGAGTCTCCGGCGGCGGACGCCCGAATCGTTTTCACGATGTCAAAACCATGCGGGGTTTCCGCCATCGCCATGATGTAATTCACGACCAAGGGCCGCGTCGCGTCGAGTCGTACGCTGGTGGGAACGCCCGCGCGGGATAGCGGATTCGGTCGGGCGGATGCCGCCAGGCCGGAGTGGAAATTGGAAACCACTTCCTCCAACCCAATGGCGCGCCGATGTCGTCCGTTCCACGGCGCGTAATGCCGGCCTCCGTTGGACATCCAAACAAGTGTCGAGGGGAGCGGGCGGGGATCCTTCAACGCGAACCAGACACAGTTGTTCTCCGGCATCGTCAGTGCCGTCCAGGCAAACGGGAGCTTCGGGTTCGCCGCCATCAGAACGATGTCTTCATACCCCTCCCTGGCCGGATAAATGGAAAGGTCCGCCCATTTTCCGTCCGTCCGGGGAACACGCGCCAGGGTCTTGAATTTCGCGCCCGGTTTTAAAATCGAATAACCGCCCTGAGCCGGATCTTCCATCTGTCCGGGGAACACCTGCGCGTAGTGAAACGGGCTCACGCTTACCCGGCCGGCGACGTTCTCGGGCACTTTAAGAATGGCATGATGCCCGAGTGACATCCGACCCGTCATCCCGGAGATCACGTGCTGTGAATACAACGCGGTGTGATGGGGAACGAGACGGATATGTTTGTCCACCCGACCCTCGCGGACCGACGTCTGCAGCGTTGCGTGGAGATGATCCGAGGCGAGCGACTTCAGCTTCCATGTGGAATTCGCGGTTTCTCCATGCGGCGGATGCTTTTCGCCTTCGTAGGCGGTTTCGTTGCCGCCGAATGGCATGCAAAAGAAATCCCCGCGCAGCACCCGAAGTATCGCGGGGGTGTCGGCCGACACTTTTTCCTCCGCCCACGGGGCGACATCAAACGGCTCCACCCAGCGATCGCCCAAGCGAAAGCGCGCGGGGCCCAGGTGTCCGCCGAGGCGGGTCACGGCGGCTTCGACGTGCTCCGTCGAGAGTGTCCAGCTGGGTTGTCCAAGAATGTTTCGAGCGATCGCTTTCATATGTAACGGTAGGCTTCAGCGAAGCGGGTTGCCATGGAGTGGATTTGGCCGCGAGAGGGAGGGGTATGACGTACCACGCGTATGCGCTTTCGCCACGTGCGAATAAGAGGAACGTGGTGGGGCGATGGCGAGTCGTTTACCGCAATTTGGGGAAATCGGTTGGCGAGGGACAGGCCGTGTTCAGCGCCGGCGAAACAAGGCGAAGGGACTTGGAAGATCGACGGCTGCCCGATGGACGATGGCGACATCATCGCCCCGTAGGTGGGTGGTTGCTTTTGGAGGGGGCGCGCCGGGTGAGATCAGCCCTTTACCGGCGCTTCATTGTACGACCGCACACGAGCAGCGGAGCGCGAGCAAGCTCGCGGCCTACGAGGGCCCGACCAGGCCGAGGCTCTTCGACATGGCATCTTTGATGAGGGCGTGGAGCTCCGCCTCCCAATCGATTCCCTCGACTTCGATCGCCTTGGTTTTGATCCGCATGTCGTAGGGCGAAAGGATCACCTCCACGTTTTCCTTCCCGATCCCGGCGATCATCAAAAAGAGCTCCTCGATTCCTGTATCGCCGATCGGAATACAGCCGATCGTTGCGGAGCGACCGTGGATGAAGATGTCGTTGCCCGGCTTCTTCCGGCCGTCGCGGGCCGCTTTTTGACGATCGAATCGATTCGGATAATCCAGCTTCAGCGAGAGATGGTAGCTGCTGTTGGGATTCAAATATTCGATGCGGTAAATCCCCTCCGGAATCTGTCCGTCTCCTTCGTTGAGCTTTGGGCCGGGCCGGCCGCTGAAACCGGTGAAGGGAAACGCCCTGATCTTCTTGACCGTGCCATCCGGCTGGATCCCCCAGACCTCGAGGATCCGTTCTTCTTTGAGTCCGAGGAGAATCAACTTTCGCCAGTGGGCGGGATTGAAATCCGTGATGCGCTTCTCCTCCAGCGAAGCGACGACCTCGGCGACCGTTTTTCCTCCGCGAACTTTGACATAGACGGGGTGCCAGAGACTGCGTCCAAAGACGAAGAGGAGGAGACTGCCCAAGATCGGGAAAATAACGAGTGGCAAACGCAGGTGGGACATCGGTCAAAAACCAGGCAGGCTGTGAGTGAAAGGGACAGGGAAATCTTTGTTGATTTTTGAGAACCGGATATCGGTTTTCACGACGGCAGCTGTCTCGTGGCCGGCGAGTGCAACGGTCACGCTTGCCCGGGGCCTCGCCGCCGACGTGGTCCTCGCTCTTCGCAATCGACAGGTTCGTCGAACTCGGGCCGTAATTGGCGAGACTTTCCCCATGAACCTCCACTCCTTGTTACTCGGTGTAGTGGTATTGCTGCCTTTTGGCTTCAGCACGCTGAACGCCGGAGAGGCGCCTCGCTATATTCTGGATACGGACCTGGCGTCCGATTGCGACGATGCCGCCGCCGTCGCCATGGCCAATGCGCTGATGGACCGGGGGGAGGTGCGGATACTCGCCATGATGATCTCCACGGGAGGGTCCTACAGCGCGCCGGCTCTCAGTGCGATTAATACGTGGTATGGACATGGGGCCATCCCGATCGGAACTTTGAAGGACCCGACGTTTTGGAGTGGAGGCGGGTCTGAAAAACCGTCGGGCGCGTATAATTATGAATCCTACACGCCCATTTTGGCGGAGCGTTTTCCTACGACGCTGAAAAGCGGCGCGGACGCACCGGATGCAATCGACCTTTACCGGCAAACGCTCGCGGAGCAGCCCGACGCGAGCGTGGTCATCAACACCATCGGGCCGTTGATCAATCTCGCCCGCTTGATGGAGAGCGGTCCCGATGATCATAGTTCGCTCAACGGGCTGGAGTTGATTCGGGCAAAGGTGAAGCAACTGGTCGTCACCGGCGGAAAAAATCCTGCCGGAAGTTCGTCGAATTTCAGCAAGTCGGGCGCGGGTGTCCATACACGCAAGGTTTTGGATGGCTGGCCTACGCCGATCGTTTTCGTCGGGAATGAAGTGGGCGGACCCATATTGACAGGATGGAGGCGCAACCCCGGTGCGACCGAAGGAAACCCTGCGCGTGAAGCCTACCGGTTGTTTCACGCCGGCGACGCCCTGAAGGAACGTGCGAGTTGGGATCAGGCCGGGATCCTGTATGCAATCCGCGGACCCGGCATGCTGTTCGAACTGGTCGAAGGCGGATATCAGAAGGTCGCGGACGACGGTTCGACGACCTGGACCTCCGGTATGGTTTCAGGCCGGCACCACGCTTATGTGCGGAAGCGAGTCAAAGATGAGGTTCTCAAGGACATGTTTGAGGACCTCATGACGCAGGGGCGCAAATAAGCCGCTCAACTGCGCACCCACTCAACTAATCAGCAGCAATCGCGGCGGCTGGCCCGGCCGCGTGGTGGGCGCACGGTGCACGCAGGGAGGAACCGGGCTGCCGGGGTAGTCGGTGGCGATCCGCCACAGGTTGCCCAGGCCGAAGGAAAACGGACGCGCGTGCGGAACGGGGACGTAGTGGAGGTCGAAGAAGTTTTCGTTCAAGTAGACCAGGAAGGCTTCGTCATCCGCGCCGCCATGGAGCTTGAGAAGCTCGGTGCGGGTTTCGGGGACGTCGACGCGTCGTCGAGCCTCTTCGTTGCGGAGTCCTTCGGAGGACGCCTCGTTGTAGCTGCAAAGAAAGGTGTCGGCCATGACCGTGGCGCTGTCCGCGTGGAATGAATACACGTCGGTGGGCACCGGTCCGGGCTCCTCGTCGCGCGGGTAGGCGGGGATGCAGTCGAGGGTGGGGGAAAGGCCGTGCTCGCGGAGGAGCCGCTGGTCTTCGATGAGAACGTCGCGGGCGGCCTGTCCGGCGGCGCTCAACGTGAGTGCGTGCAGGTCGTCGTCGTCCAGACTGGTGATCTCCTCGATCGCGCCGAGTTTCGTTACGATTTCGGCGAAATCTCCCGGAAGCATGCGCGACCAGCACAGCGCGTTCACACCATCGACGAGCGGAGTTGAAACGAGTTCTTCAAAACTACCGACGATCTTGATGCGGGAATAGCCGGGAGGCGGAGTGAACGGACTGCTCATAAACGAGAGGGTTGCTCTCCGAGATGCCCCCGCAGCGCAAGCCGCGACTCGGGAGCGCGACGGCGGGGGTTGACCCAAGCTTGCAGGAGATGATTGGGCGGTGGGAGCGTTTCCGAGCGTGAGCGACAATCCGCTACTTGCTCGCGATTCCGATCCTTGCGAGCAAGCTCGCTCCCACGACGGAATCGCCTGCGAGGATAGATACTCCCAAGGAATCCCGTCAGTCGCGAGGTCGGGAATTTCATTAATGAACTTTTCCAAGTGATCGTTGAGCGTCCGGATCGCGATCCGCGGCCGCCCTTTGGGCTGCGCATGCCGACCAAGCTCGAAAATGAGCCAACCTCGCAGCGGCAGGAGTTGATCGCACACATTACAAGTGACGACGGGGTGGAGGATCGCTAATCCCGGACGCACGCATGCGATACAACATCAAGGAGAAGTTCTGGGGTTGGGGAGACGACTTTCACATTCTCGATGGCGAAGGACGCCCCGTGTTCTTTGTCGACGGGGAGGCGTTTTCGTGGGGCAGCAAGCTCTCGTTTCAGACCATGGACGGGAAGGAGCTGGCGTTCATCGATCAGAAGTTGCTGACGCTGATGCCCAAGTTCGAAGTCTATCGGAACGGGCGGTTGTTCGCGGAGATCGTGAAGGAGTTCTCTTGGTTTCGGAAGGAGTTCACCTTGGATGTGCCGGGACCGAACGACTACTCGATCAAGGGCAGTTTTTGGGACTACGACTACGAGTTCATCCGCCAGGACCGCATGGTTGCGCGGGTCTCCCGGGCGGTGTGGTCATGGACGCATTGCTACGGCGTGGAGATCGAGGACGGCGAGGACGACGTCTCGATCCTGTGCGCGGCCATCGTCATCGACCAGGTGCTGCATGACGAAAAGAACGACTGAAGCTCCTTTGGATCGATCCCGCGTTGGCAAGCAGGCCGCGGTAGGGGGGGCGGAGCTCTCTTATTCAGCCGGGTACGGGTCCATGATGCTCTTGGGCTTATGGCCCTGTTTGACGGTGAACTGTTCCGGATGGATGCCGCCATCGTAGGCGGGAGAGTGCAGGACGCGATCATTGGAAATCGTCAGCTTGAATCGCAGTTGGGTTTTTTGCGGCCCGGAGTATTTGGGCGCGACGAATTCCCAATAGTGCTGAGGGGCGAGGTACACGCTGTGGTAGCTGTTGCCGCACCAACTACTCGGCAGGTATTCGATTTCCTTCCATGTGCCGTCCGCATCCAAGGCTTCCTGCACCATGCTGATTCGGCTGTCGGAAGCGGGAATCGTCGCCGGGGTCATGTCGCCGTTGACGAGGCGCACGCGGATACCGGCGTATTTTTCGGCGAATACGGCGTCCCCGGCATCGACGAGTTCGAGATAGAGTTCGGTAGCAGATGCGGCTGACCTCAGCGGCTTCGGCTGGTTGTCGGATCGGCCATAACCGCCGAGGGCCTCGGGATCATCCTGAGCGTTTCCCGCGTAGCAGTAACCTCGCAGCATGGAGGCAAACTCCGCGGGTTCGGCGGCCGGAAGGTGTTTCAGTACGATCAGCAGCAACGAGAGGAGGCAAAGGCGGGTTTTCATGAGTGAACGTAGTGGAGGGTAGGCGTACTGCTATGACAGTTCGGCGGACATTTTCTTAAGAGTTGAGTCTGAACTCGGTAGTTCGGAATGACCGCAGATTGCACAGATAGCGCAGATGACAACAGATGCTCGAATCAAGAATCAAAGCTACCGGACGTAAAGGGGCTCGTTTGTCAGGGTCTGATATCTGCACGCGCAGGACGCTTTCCGCGTGAGTCTGTTCTCCCTCGGCAGGCTCTACGCGGAAAGAAGACAGATTTCACCACCGCACCATCATGCCATTTCTTACCCTGAGCCGTAACAATTCAATTGGGAGGGTCGTAGCGAGGTAATCTGACGGCCGCTTTCGGTGTTTCATTCCCGGCGAAATACCCTCCGGGTATTCCTTGGTCATTCACCACCGAAATCT
>JANJTQ010000074.1 GCA_024711005.1 Opitutaceae bacterium
TGCCACCTAGATAACACCACCCCCCCCCGTGGGGGGTTTGGGGGTGGGGTCTGGCTGGGGGGGCCCCGGTGGGGGCCGGCACCCCCCCCCGCCGGGGCGGGCCCCCCCTCCTCTGGTTGAGTGCCTTCTCTGCGCACCCGATTCGTCACTTGTCGGCAAGCATGCTGGGCTGCCGGTTCCCACTCAACCGGAGGCCCTATGCTTAATTTGGATCAGTTTATGAACATTCGTTTTCTTCAAAAGCAGGGTCACTCGGTGCGACAGATCGCGCGTATGACCGGTCACTCCCGCAACACCGTGCGCAAGCTCCTGCGGGCCAAAACCGCCCCGACCCCGCAGCCACGCACGCGTAGCAGCAAGCTCGACCCTCACCGCGACTACCTGACCGAGCGCTGGCAAGCCCACCGCCTCTCGGCGGTGCGACTCTTCGCCGAGATCCAGCCGCGCGGCTTCACCGGATCGGTCAAGATCGTGCGCGGCTTCCTTGCGCAACTCCAGGCGGCCCACCGGATCGACCCCCGGCTGACCGTACGCTTCGAGACGCCTCCCGGCGAGCAGGCCCAGTGCGACTGGGCCGAGGTCGGTCGCTATCCCCAACCCGACGGCACGACCATCAAGGTCTACGCCTTCGTCATGGTGCTCGGTTACTCGCGTTATCTCTACGCCGAGTTCACCCGCTCAATGGACGTCGCCACGCTGATTCGCTGCCACCAAAACGCCTTCGCTTTCTTCGGCGGCTGGCCCCGTCGTATCCTCTACGACAACATGCGTCAGGTCGTCATCGGCCCGGACCGCATCAATCCCCGCTTCCTGGACTTCGTACGCCATCACGGCTTCGAGGCCAAACGTTGCCGCCCTTACCGCCCACGCACCAAGGGCAAGGTCGAGCGCAGCGTCTCCTACCTGCGCGACAGTTTTTTAAACGGCCGCACCTTCGACGGCTTGGACGAACTCAACGCCCAAGGCCGCCACTGGCTCGGCCACGTGGCCAACGTACGCGTGCACGGCACCACGAAGGCCCGGCCCTGTGATCGCCTCGCCGAGGAAGCCCTCACCGCCGCCGCCGAACTCAACCCCTATCAGGTTACTCGCAGCACCACGCGCACCGTGACCGTCGAGGCCCTCGTGCGCTACGAGACCAACGACTACTCGGTGCCCGCCCGCTGGGTCGGCGCCCGCGTCAGTGTCGACGCCGGTGACCAAGTGATCCACATCCGCGCCGGCGACCTGGTCATCGCGCAGCATCCGGTCAACGCCGGCTGCGGCCAGCGCACCGAGTCGCCCGCCCACGTCCGGGAACGTTGGGCCCTGTCGGTGCCAGCCGGGCCACCGGTGCCGCCCAAAGGCTGCCACATCACCTTTGCGCAGGCCGTGCAGGTCAGGCCCCTGAGCGCGTATGCGGAGGTGGCATCATGAGCGCCCTGCACGAACAACTCGCCTCGGACGGCCTGTTGCAGATCGGCGCCACCACCGCCCACGCCCAACTCGATTCCCTCGCCCAGCAAGCCGCCGCCCACCACTGGTCCTACTCCCACTTCCTCGGCCGCCTCCTGGAAGCGGAGATCGCCGCGCGCCGCCAGCGCGTGATCGAGACCAGCCTGCACTTCTCGGGGCTGCCCTGGCAAAAGCGACTCAGCGATTTTGACTTCTCCTTCCAGCCCTCCATCGACCGCGCCCTGATCGAGGAACTGGCCACCGGACGCTTCATGGACGAAGGCCGCAATGTCATCTTCCAAGGCCCTCCCGGCGTCGGCAAGACCCACCTGGCGATCGCCTTGGGCCTGGCCTGCGCCGAACGCGGACAACGCCTGCTGTTCCTCGGTGCCATGGAGCTGGCCCGGCGCATGAAGACCGCCTTCGCCGCCAACCGCATGCCCCACTACATGAAGATGCTCACCACGCCCAAGCTGCTCATCGTCGACGAAGTCGGCTACCTCGGCCTCGACCACGATCAAGCCTCGCTCCTCTTCCAAGTGATCTGTCAGCGCTACGACAAACAGGCCGCCACCATCATCACCTCCAACAAAGCCTTCGGCGACTGGGGCCACGTCTTCGCCGGCGACTCCGTCATGGCCAGCGCCGCCTTGGACCGCCTCCTGCACCGCGCCACCGTCGTCAACATCAAGGGCGAGTCCTACCGCATGAAGGAAAAGCGCCTCACCGGCCTGTTCCCCGGCTCTGTCGCCTTACCCGACGCTCCAACGAAAGGAGGCCCCCGCTCCAAGACCAAATAACCCCGCCGTTACTCACGCGGGGGTGGGTCAATTTTATACGGCCACATGTGGGTCAAATCTAGGCGGGCGTTGACATTCACCAATCTTGCCCTTATCGCTGTCTACGGACTTCGCTTTCATCTCGGGCGCGGCCCCTCTGCTACGGGCAACCCGCTTGTTTGGATCTTCGGGCAGCTTGGCTCTCCCCTGTTTGCTGGAGGCGCAGCCGGTATTGTGCTTGCGGCTCTCGTGATGAATATGTCGTCCGAGTATTCATCTATCACCAACGATGGCACGGGCGGTATCTTCACTCTAATCCGCATCTTCTGGGCGGATTTTGTCGGCCATACCCACCAATGAATCTCCCTGCCATCCGCACTCAACCGGAAGCCCCGTGCTCCGACCTAGCCATCCCAGTCGCACAGCCGCTCACGGAGCACCAGCCCGAGCCCCTGTTGCCCGGTGTCGCCGTGGTCACTCTTAAAGCCTGTCCACACCATCCAGCTCTGCGGCTGTTCGCGAGCAAGGCCGACGCGCAGCTACTCGCCAACGAGCTTGGCCCTCCTTGGGTGCCTTTCGCTTTCACATGTGGATACATGCTCACAACCGGCTGGCATTTCCGCGACGCAGACGGCCTCGTCCAAACGTTTTGCCCCGTTCCGCATCAGGTTTTAGAGTCACTGCAGGAACTCGTGCGAAACCTTCAATCGGGGGATTATTCCACTCGTGAGTGCCCTGGGATCATTGAGGAACACCTACGCGGAATCCCTATCCTCCAGCAATTGCCCCGCTCTTACTATGAGGCTGTCTGTTTCTGCACGCTCATGCGGCTTGGTTATCCGGCCCCGTGCGATGCCCCTGACGACTGGCTCACCATCCCGGCTTGGGCTTTGCGGATGAAGCGGAGACGGCCGCAGCTCCCGCCTGCCACGTAATCGACTTGGTGTGTGAGCTGACATCATTCGTCTCTTTCGGGTATGGATATCGTGGAAATATCTTCGATCGTTCCGTATCCGATTATATAATACATCGCCGGATTGTCCGGCGATGTATCATGAAGAATTCTAGTTTAGGCCAGGCTCCGCGTAAACCGTCATGGGGCGGTTGTGCGCACCGGATTGCACCGATAAGCCGTTGAGCTCAGTCCAGAGATAGACCTCTCCGATGCCGCTCGAAAATTCCGGCATGTCATGCCCGGGGAGAATGCCCGAGGTGAGGAAACGATTCCTGTCGTTGCGACTGACGGAGAGGTAGAGTTCAACCATGTCCAGGCCATGAGCGAGAACGGCCTCAATTGTTTCCCTCGTGACATCAGTGGGGGCGTAACAGAAAAATCCATACACACCGTCGGCGACAAAAAGGCCGTCCATGATCCGGTCAGAAGACGTCCTGACTTTCACAGTCAGTTTATCGCGTTGTGAACTGAGATCGGTCAATGCCAGAAGAGCCGAAAGATCCTCGACTGTATCCAGCACGTTGCTCCTAAGGACGGAATTTTTGCAGGTAAGCAGGCCGATTTTGGGACCGCTGAAGACTTTGAGGTAGAGTTTCATTTTAGGTGATTTTTTCATCGGCATACCGATTGGTTTTGCGCGAAGCGCATTCGCTCCGGGAGTCACGCAATGATCGCGGTCGCCCGCACGTCACCAGCCGCTCCCCATTCTTCCAGCATCCGCGCTGCTACTCGATGCGCCAGCGCACGCACAATCGTCGGGGAGTCGAAAAATGACGTCGTCGGTTTCATGACCACATCCGCGAAGGCGAGTCCGGCGATACAAACGGCCACGTCGTTGGCCGTCTGACTCATCTCCAGAATCAGTTCCCTGTGCTCCATCGCGGACGCGATGAGTTGCGTCTCGCTGAGGCTGTATTTCGACGACTCGGTTGCATGATGCTCCCACCGCATATTGAACCAGAAGCGCAACTGTTGGAGTTCTTCTTGTCGGCGCATTACGGCGGATCCTCTCCCTCGGCAGGCTCGGCCCGGTGTTGTTCGAGGCGCCATCTCCAATACTCCCAGATGGCCACCATCGCGAGTGTATCGACCCAGCAATACCGAAGCAGTTCTTCGCGAGATTTTCGCGCCACCACCGGGTCGCTGGATAGAGCGTCGAGATACGCCACCATCGCTCCGCATCCGTCTGCGACACCTCCTTCCTCCGTCAACACGGCGTAAGGGTTTCGGTCAGGTGGAAAGTCAGCGAAGAGCGAAGATGTCTTCATCGGCCATGTCTCACTCCACACCGCAGGAAGCACGCTTTTGATTGAGGTCTTTCCGGCCATTTTGGGGTGCCAGTAGTGAGAGAAGCACCAGGCGTTCTGATCCACGATGCGTCCCCCGCTGAGCAATTTTCGGAGCCATTCAACATCCTCATTTCTCTCAAAACCGAGAACTAACTCCGTGAAGAGCTCGTTGAAGGAGACCTCCTCGTAACGTGTCCAAATCAGCACAGCACCTTCGTCGCCGATGGTATTTCTCAGAGCACGCAAGAATGCTCGATTGGGATCAGCACGCGTATCGTTGAGCCATGCATGATGCACGTAATCCGCGTCAGCGCTGGTCTGCGTATGCACGCTGAATTGGAACAGCGTGAGGCCATTGACCTTCCCGCCGCGATGCACGGGCAGGAGAGACCTGATCGTTTCGATATCCAGAAAATGTCGTGGATACGGCACCTCTTTCATCTTCTCCAATAGTGCCGGCTCGATGATTTCCATTCCGGTTTCGGTGCCGTCCAGTTGGAGTAGCTGTCTCGGAGCATACTCTCCGGCAATGCGTTCCTCGGGAATATCCCACATGCTGACACGACCTTCGCGCGCCAACCGGTCGGCCACGGGGCGTCCGTTTTCATCCTGAATAAACCACATGTGCGTTAGCTCGAACATGTGGGGGCTGATCTGTGCCAGCGGTCCCCAGCACGTCTCGAATCCACTATCGCTGCCGGTTCCTCGGAATTCGCACTTTTTGCATTTGTATCCAAGCATCGGTGACAGTTCGGAATCATCGGATCGCTCAATCTCAGTGATCCGTTTATCCACGACTGAATGCAGATATTGGCATGGCTGGGACACGCTGATGATTTTGAGCAAAGCGGTGGCCGCCGTGATCGCCGCTCTTTCCATCGCAGCGGCTCCTGGAGAAAGACAGGCGTGAAGACCTTCGTAGTCACAAACAGCATCACGTAAAGGAGCCACGATTAGCGGGATCACCTTTAAATCAGGGAACGTGTGTTGCGCTATGCGCACCCGGAAAGCGACGAGTTCCAAGGCATCACGCCACTCGGATCGCACCGCACCCGAGCGATAGGAAAATTCCTCGCCCAGCGCCAGTCGCTCCGAGGCTACGCACTTCGTCACGACGGTGTAGAGGCGCAGGATGGGACCATCCCGTTCGGCATAATCCACACGGCAGACGGCATGATCCGTCCTGAACACCGCACCCGCCACCACGCCATCATGGGCCAAGGCACTGCGCGTGCGATCTGCGGTGTGATGTGTCAGATCGCCGGCAATCTGCAGAGCCGATGGGAACAGATGCCCTACGACGGTCTTGAGTTTGTGCGCCTCAGAGCGAAGCCATTCGGCAAAGGTATTGTTACGATCATTGCGAGGCAGATGGGCGCGATGATGCCTGACTTTCACCGGACAGCTGCGCGCGAGTGAGAATTCGGTTTCCGTTATCACAGCACACCTCCATCCAAACCAAAGAGCTCAATCACCTCATCCCTGCGATGAGCTACATCCACTGGCGAAACGCCGACTGTCAGCGCGAGAAGTTCGGCAGAACGGAGATCAGCCATGAGCAAGCGCACCAGTTCTATCGGGTTGAATCGCACTTCACACAGCGAGGCTCCGCTCCGTCGCGACATGGATAGACTATCAAGCCGCGCTAGGTAGATTACCTTCAGGATGTCACTCTGTAGTGACGCGAAGTGCAGCAGATACGGCCATTGGTGCAGCCAATCGCGTATCCACTTTCTCACTTCAGGAATCGCGTAGATCTCGTCCGGGTGAGAATCATAGCCGGAAAAGAAGAAAACCACGCGATCTCTCATCTCTCCGATTCTACCACTGCCAAGCTTGGCGGGATCGAAGGTCGTTAGCACGTGGTCGTGTTTGCCAGACCGCACGGTTTCGCGCGATATCTGGTAAACGATGATATCGGGAACGGGATTCATCGCGCACCTCCTTCGGATTGTTGAGTGCAGCAGCGGATGATGCCCGTGCGATGGAAGTGATTGTGAGCCCACTTGCACCAGAGTTCACAGCGTAGCACCTCTGATATCACGCGCAGTGTAGCGCGTGAGACCAATGCAGATACTTTCACCTCTTTCTCGCGTCTGTCTCGATGATGAAAATGTAGATCGCGGGAACACAGGTCGCGGTTGCCGCACAGGTCGCAACCTCGCTGTTTTTTGATGGCTACGATGAG
The DNA here is from genome assembly GCA_024711005.1 of Opitutaceae bacterium. Classification (GTDB taxonomy): domain Bacteria; phylum Verrucomicrobiota; class Verrucomicrobiia; order Opitutales; family Opitutaceae; genus Rariglobus. Next base: position 6,646 of record JANJTQ010000074.1, read on the forward strand.
CGCACGATTGGTTCTCCGATTGTGTGTTTTGCGATTTGTTTCTTGGAGAGCACTCATGCGGCACCTCCTTTGCTCGTCGCGGCCAGACCCAGCCAATGTTTGAGGTAAGCCCAGGTTATCGGTGAGACGGAGCGATTGTTCGTCGCCCGTGCTTCGGCCAACTCCCACACGCCCGTTTCTGAATCGCGTTGTAAGCGCACCGTGGCGCGTTCAGGCGCAAGTTGGCGGTAGAGGTAGCAATCGCCGCGCATGATTTCTTCGCGGAAGATTTCGGAACAGTTGTTCTGCTCTTCACCTTCCTCCAGGAGCATCGGCGAGTGCGTGATAGGCACAATGTGCCCGGCGACACCGCGCACCGGCGGATCGGGGAACGTCGCCGCTTCTTGTCCCGATGCATCGATCCGAGCCATAAGCGTGCGTTCGATTTTGCGAAGCTGGACGTATCCACAATTCTGATATGGCCAGGGAACGTCTCCGAAATTTTCCATGCGCAGAAAGCGCACCGTGTTGACGACCCAGGCAACCCGCTCTTCGTCGGGCGGAGTCGTTGCTGAATCCAGCAAAAGCCGGGTGCTAATCACTTCAGCCGGCATCCTGAGTAACGCGAGAGTGTCCCGAGTGATCGTAGGAAGATGCGACAACGTGCGCAGCCAAGGGCACCCTCGGCGCAGGTGCTCTGCCAATTGACCGACGAGCGTTGGACTGCAGTGCTCCATCGGCAGTTTACGCAAAAGATTAAGCGCGCCCTTCCGATCAGGCAGTCCCAGCCAACGGCACAAATCTCTCCACCGCCGCGCTGGGCGCTCGATAAAAGAGCTGTAGTAGTCCGAGCCCATCCTCTCGCACAGCAAAATGGCCAGCGCAGGACATTGCTCTACCATCAACAAGCCATCCTGAGGCCAGTAAGCGCACAGTCGAAGTAACGCCCAGCGATGCGCAGGGATCTTCCGCACAGCCGCAAGCACATGAGCGGGGATCAATCGCGTCGCTGGCCAAAGCTGATCGCACGACTGCGCGTCGATGATCTGCTGTGTCAGAAAAACCGATCCATCTCCCGTGATCCGCAACGATGGCCACGGCTCATAGTTCACGTATCCATGACGCACGCTGCCATCGGACATTACGACGGGACGACCTTCGAAATAATCGGCGTTCATCAGAGATCCCTCCCTTCACGCGCGGCTGTGCGCGCATCAATCGCGATGCGGCCGATTGCAAGTGCGAGGTCGTCTGCAGGTCTTGGGTCCGCGAGTTCGTCGATCTCAAGTATCCCCATCAGTCCATCCTTCAAAATGAAGAGATGCGCAACGGGGACACCGTCGCGGTAGATGGCACACTGATCGATGTTTTCGACCAGGCTTGAGATGGTGGCGGAGAGGCCGGGAGTGTCGTCCCAGTCGAGTTGGCGTTGTTTTTTATTCATAGTTTCAATGAGGAACAATTTTTAGTTTTCCGGTGGTTATCCGGTGCGTGTTCCAAATGAGCCCAGGCGCGCTCAGCTCAGACGCGATGAAGGCAGGGAGTTGGGAAATCCCATTCGGGAAGAAATCCGAGTGCCGTGCGCGCATAGCGGCCGCACGCCTTCGCGAACCAGATTAAGCTGTCGTCACGAGGGTCTTCGATCGCTCGCGAACTCGGCGGAAAAAGACCGAGGCGTGGCTATCGCTACAGATTCAAAGTCACGGCAGGCGCAGCACTGGCTCCACCGACTATCCACACCGGCTGATAGCTCACGGGATTGGTCAACGAGTGCACATACGCCTGGCCAACGTGCAGCCGCGCCAATGCTCCAGGGCTGCACACAGGTATCCGAACCAAGCGCTCGGTGATGCGTTCGAACTGATTGATAAGACCGCCATCGGTAGGGATCGTGAGACGCTCCCGCTCGATCACGCGCCGATCATTCGTTCCTAGAATTTGAGCGATCCAATGCTGCAACTCCGGTTCGCTCGAACGCATCGCAAAGAGAGTGTTGAAATTCGGCAGTAGGGTCTTCGCGCGTGCCGACCCGACTGCGAGATCTAGCGCGGCCAGAGTCTGAATCGAGGCGATCACGCCTGCACGAAATGACCGAAGCAACGGCAACGCCACGGCGTCATCAAACCGAGCCTGTCCGGATGTCGTGCAGAGTTGGAACTCATCCGCCACCAGCATCGCCAATCGTGTCTGCGGTGTGACATTTCGCCGCTGCATGGCCGCCTTGAAGAAGTCGGCTTTGAGGGCGCGCCCCACGAGCGCGGCAAGTTGCGGATGAAGGAAAGCGCTGATCGAAACGACGAGTATTTTACCCTCCTCGAAAACATCCGCTACGTTGAATCGGTCAACGGTATCGGACCGCATAATACGCAGCACCTCGGGCGTCAAAAGCGGGTTCAGTGCGTTCTGCAGGCAGGCGCGCACGTTGCTCTTGGTCCGATATTCCATCGATTCAAAGTCGGAGATAGTCCGCAGAGCTTGGGTTGCGCTGAGCTTTTCCACGCCTGCGGGCATTTGTTCGATCAATGCGCGTAGCTGCCCGAGTTCGGTTCGGGTAGTTTCGGTCCAAGTTTCACGGAAGATCCAATCCGCAGCATGGGTAAGCCAGATTCCAAAGTCTGGAGCGCTCCCGGCCAGAACGTGCCATGACAGCGCAGCGGAAATCAAACCATGACGGTATTCGTCCCAAAATCGATCCGAGTTCGTCGGGCCGCAGGCAAAAAGTGTTCGGTCAGCAAACTCAGTGACGTCGCGAAGTGATCGGCAGCCGTGAAAAAAGTCGTAGCCAACGTGTTCGTTATCTAAGCACAGCACGCGCACGTCACGTTCGCGGCCGGCTGCGCGAGCGGCTGTGGTCACTCGGGCAACCGTGTCGTCACCTTTGAAATCAAAGATCAATAAGCCGGTTCGCCTGCCACGGTCACTGCCATGCAGGCGGATCAGCTGTTCGGTGATCGCGGTGAGCAGAAACGTTTTGCCGGACCCACTGGCTCCGCAAACCAAGGTGTGCCGCACGAGGTCGTCCTCACTTAGTTCCAGCTTGCCGCCTTGTTCCCGGTCCGGCCCTTCGTAGCATGCGAGAGCAATGGAAAGTGCTGGTGAACCATCAGGCTTGGAGTCATGATTCATTGCCCACCTCCCCCGGGCACCGAATCAAAGTTGGAAAGCGTGACAGTTTCCACATCGGCCAAAGCGGGATAATCGAGTGCCTGTTGCGGTTTAAAACAGTGCGCTGGCCGGGTCCTTTTCTGATGAGGAATGCTCACCCGATGCGCGCCCTCTGCTGCCGGCAGGTCGGGAAAGTTGGTTGGCACACGTAACCAACGATTCGCACCACCGACACGACCAAAGCGACTGACCTCTGCGCACAGGTGCATGACGCCTCGGTGACCGTGTTGCAGTCGCGCGTGACCAAGTTCCAAAAAGCGACGTCCTTGTTTACCCCACAACTTTGCGAACTGAGGTTCGACGCCTAGACAAGGCCACTTGCCCAAATAAAGCTGCTTCGATGAGGAAAGCCAAGTTGGCCGTTTCCGATGGACATGGATGATGCGATAGGTGGTGCCGTCGATGACAAGTAGGCACCCAAGTGTGAGTGAGTTTTTGATAAGCATGACTTTTTTATGTTTGGAGGTCATGCAAAGCTTCAGCCGACGCTGCTGCCTGCGCTGGGCAAAGCGGGGACCAATACACTGAGCTACGAGCGTCAGAAGTGACTTGGAACAGTTCGGCTTCGACTTGGGTATTTGTTGGCGCGGGTTTTCAAAGTGCGGGCGCTTGCGAAACAAAGTGATATCAAAGTGCTGTGGAAACGACGCGGGAGGGCACTCAGTGTTTCCCCGCCGCCGTCTTGATTGATGACCAATTTGAGAGG
>JANJTQ010000079.1 GCA_024711005.1 Opitutaceae bacterium
CGGGGAAAAACGTGTCGCCGTCATCAATCGTCGTGTGGACGAGTGTCAGATAAAGGCGGTCCCCGAGCGCGAGCCCTTCTTCGTAGACGCGCTGTCCTCCGCATAGGTAGACGTCACCGCGCAGGCCTTGGGCCACGTCGATGGCTTCCGTGAGACTGCGGACAGCGTGCACGCCGGGCGGAATTTTTTCGGGTTCGTGCGTGATCACGATGACGTCGCGATCATTGACGCAACTCGGCCACTCGCCGAACGAATGCGACCCCATGATTACCGTGTTGCCGCGGGTTTTATCCTGAAAGAATTTCGTGTCTTCAGGGATCGACCACGGCAGACCGCCATGACGACCGATCACGCGATTCTCGGAACAGGCAACAATGAGATAAAGAGGCTTGGGCACGCGGACTGGCGTAGGGGGAGGGGACGGGCGCGGCAAGTTCGCACGCACGAACGATCATTCGCTCAGCTTCACGGCAACGGAGGCGCGCTCGAAACCGGTCGCTTCGAGCAAGGGCTCGGGACGCATCGAGCCGAGGCGAGCGACCCAGCCATCGGGTACGATCTGAAGTCGGGTCGCGAATTGGGTGGCGATGTCGTTGTAATAACCGCGTGCCAGGGCAATGCGCTGCTCGGTCTCGACCAGTTGTCCGTGCAGCGCGGCGAACGCAGGTTGGGCGGTGAGTTGCGGATATTTTTCCATGATCGCATGCATCTGTCCGGCGAGGCCCGCAAAGTCAGGTCCGCTCATTCCGTGCGGTGTCGCGGTGTTCTGTGCGCGCAATGCGGCGATCACTTGTTGAACCTCGGCCTCGTGTGAACTCAGCGCGGAGACGGCGGCCGCAAGACTTGGGATGAGATCGTGCCGGCGTTTGAGCTGCACATCGATCAACGACCAGCCTTGCCGTACACGTTCGCGCAGGCCGACGAGGCTATTGTAGGCCATCCACACCCAGAATGTGGCCCATGCCATCAGGTAAACGATCGGGATAATCAAAGTGATCCCGACTGGCGGCAGATCGGACAGTTCGGGGTTGAATGCCGCGATAAGACACGGCGCGCTGGCGATGATCAGCCCGAGCGCCCACCAGAACCACGACCAGCCGGCGAGGCCCGAGCACACGTGTTCCTCGGTGCGGGTGGAGATGATGAATTCTTCGGCGTCAGGTTGCGCGGCGATTTCGGGGGCGACGACATCGGCGCGTTCGCGCGCAGGGCCCACGATGTAGAGCGGTGCGTGCAACCGGATCCCGGACTCGACGAAACGGCGCACGTGGTCGGAGTTGCTGATCGCCTGGGGCGGACCCTTGCCGTGGTAGAGTGGGTGTCCGCGGGTGACGGTTTCGGAGAACAACTGCCCGGCTTCGATCTTGGCGCCGTCTGGACGTACGAGGAGCAGGCCGGTGTCGTCCTTTAGAAAAAAGGGCGCGCTTTCGCCGCCCTTGGCGACGGTTGTCCAGCCGCTTTCTCTGCGCCGGCGGGTGCGTCGGTTCCCTTTGCTGTCGGTGTAGGTTTCGGTCACGGTGCGCGACCAACGTTCATCGACTTGCCAAGTGTAGTGAACGCATGATGCCCCGGCGAGATAGCTGGTGAAAGGTGCTTCACTTTCGGCCGAGCCTTTGATTTCGACGAGTCCGATAAACACGCCGCGCACCTTTGAAGTGGGCAGGTCGTTGAAGAGACGGTGCCGGCGGCGCAATCGCAGGCTGGCCCAGAGGCAACCGAAGCTGAGCAGGATGGCGGCGAGAGGACCCCAAAATTGGAACTCGTTCATGAATGAACGCGAATACAGCGATGCGCATTGCCGTGAAGCAAGTTTCTGCGTTTGCCCCCGGTTGTCGCAAATGAGGCTTGGCCGGCGGGCGAGACGATCGCCATAAGAGGCACCACCCTATGCTCGCCTGCCGCAATCTCACCGTTCGTCCCCGCGCCGACGGCCCCGCGCTTGTCCACGGCGCCACCGCCACTTTTCCGGCCGGCGGACTGCACGCGCTCATCGGGCCCTCGGGCTGCGGCAAAACCACCTTGCTGAAGGGCATTCTCGATATTCTGCCCTCCGAGGGCGATGTGCTGTTACGGGGGCGTCGACTCGCCTCCCGCCAGGAGTTGTTGCGCGAGGTGGCCTTTGCTCCGCAGTTCAGCATCGCGCATGGCAAGCTCACCGTGTCCGAAGCCGTCGCCTGCGCGCTCAAGCTGTATCAGAAAATTGATGACGCCGCGCTGATCGCCCGCAACGCCGAGTTGCTGCAACTGGTCGGTCTCGTCGAACGGGGCGATACCTTGGTGGAAAAGCTGAGCGGCGGCCAGTTGCGGCGCCTCGGCCTTGCACTCGAACTCACGACCGACCCGGCCTGCCTCTTGTGTGACGAAGTGACGAGTGGGTTGGATCCGCGTTCCGAGGACCAGATCATCGCGGTGCTTCGTGCGCTCGTGGAGCAGCGGGGCAAGACGGTGGTCTGCGTCATCCATAATCTCGCGAAGCTTTCGCAGTTCGACACAATCACCGTTGTCTTCGAGGGCGCGGTGGTCTGGCAGGGGCCCTTGGCTTCCATGCTGGAGCACTTCGCCATCGCGGATGCCTTGGAGCTTTACGACCGCCTGAGCGAACAATCGCTGGAACACTGGCAGGAGCGCTGGACCGCGGTCGCGATCAACCACGCGGATGACCAGGTCCGGGCCTCGTCGTCGGATGACAGCGTCCTGAACACTCCACCCGAGTGGCCCTCGTTGGGACGCCATCATCCACCGGCGCGTCCTTCGGCGGAATCGCAACTCGTCACGTTGCTCGCGCGTCGTTGGCGGCTGCTGGTACGCGACCGTGGCTACCTGCTGCTTACGCTGGCGATCACGTTTGGGTTTCCTTGCCTGGTGGTGATCTTCGCACTCGGCGGCCTGCCCCAGATGAAGGGACTCGCCTTGGTGAATACCGGAGGATTTCTCGAAACGATGCAGGCGCGATTGGAGTACCGGCAAAACGCGGCGGAGACGGCCACGCTTGTGTCGGGGCTGATCATTTTTCAGGTGATTTTGCTGAGCCTGATGGGGAGCAACAACGGCGCGCGGGAAATCGCCGCCGAACGTACGCTCTACGAAAAGGAACGCATGTCCGGCCTGCGTCCGATCGCATACGCCTGGTCGAAACTGATCTACACCGCGTTGCTTGGCGCGGCCCAAGGCGCATGGATGACAGTCTTCGTAAAGGTGCTGTGCGAATTTCCGGGAGGGTGGGGTGCACAGCTTGCGGTTCTAAGCGCGACCGGCGCTTCGATGAGCGTGGTGTGTCTGGGGCTGTCGGCCACGTTGTCGTCGGCGGACAAAGCTTCGTTGCTTTCAATTTATCTGGTGGGGTTCCAGCTCCCCCTGTCCGGAGTGGTCCTGGCGCTTCCCGCGGCGCTGGTGTGGGCGGTGCGACCGTTCATCGCAACGTATTGGGGCTGGTCGGGATATCTCACTGCGATGACCGACTCCCGTTTTTACGATGCGGTGACCATGTTGGACAAAGGCTGGCTTTCGCCTCCTGCCATTGCGGTGGCCGTGCTCGGCGCACACTTGATTACCGGGGCTTCGCTGGTGTTTTGGGGTTGCCACAAAAAATGTTGGCCATGACTTTCCAGCCACCCCATGCCGTTGTTGCCGATGAGCTTCGCTAACCGTTTTTTTATCCCGGCGGCCTTGGCTGCCCTCCTGTTCCTTGCGACGGGATGCGGTCGCTCCGGCGAGCCGTTTCCGGTCGGCGCTTTTTTATCCGCGCCGGATAATTTGCAGGGCAATCGATATGAGCTGGAGGCCGAGATCGACCAGCAGCTTCACTGGCGCGAGGGCGTGGGCCGTCTCATCGCCGTGCGTACTCTCCGCGACGACGCGCGTCTGCCGGTGTTCATCGCCGATTCGATGAAGGCCAATTTGCTCGTGGCCCAACGTTATCGTTTCGAAATCACCGTGCGCAAAGGCGGACTCCTCTACGTTGAGCGTCTCGAAAAACTCTGATTATGCGCCGTCTTTCCCTTCTCATCGCCCTGTCGGCCGGTGCCGTCGCTCTTGAAGCCCAGGAAGTCTCCGGTCCGGCCACCGCCGCCGCGAGCAAGGCCGCCGAGACCCGGCCCGATTCGCGCTCGGACGCGACCGAATCCCAGTCCCGCGCCGTCAACATCAGCAGCATGGAGAGCGGCACCCTGCTACAGATCATCAACAAGGCGTTCGACGCCGATTCCGATTCGATCAACCCCGAGACCGGCACGATGTCCTGGAAAGGGCATACCTATGACATCGGCCAGTTCCGTGTCTTTCGCGGACGCTTCGAGCGTTATCTTTCGCTGCCGGCCACGCGTGACCACGATCTTTACAGCGCGATCTTCGACGAAATCTTCAATCTCCTCTCCACCCGGACTGCCGACGGATCGCAGGACAGTGTGGTCGAGGCTTGGAAGCTGTTGTATCGGGCATCTGAATTCGATGCCGACGGCGGCAACAGTCTTGGCGTGGCCAATCAGATTTTTAACGCGTGGCGCATCCGCGACGAGAAGCAGGCGTTCAGTGTCACGCAGACCGAGCTTGATCGTATCCGGCGCCAGCAAGCCGCCAGCCTGATCTACTCCGGCGATGCCTTTTCCTCCCGGCTTGGGCGCGGCACCGCTGACGCCGTTGCCGGATCGTCTCTCTTGGGCGGGCTCAACACCGGCTCGGCCAATAACAGCAGCTCCAATTCCGATTCCAGTAGTGGTGGCGGCAGCGGCACCACCACGATCACTTCCGGCGGCACCACGACCGTGATCGGGGGTACCGGAACGGGGAACACCCGGTCGAGTGGCAACAGGAGCGGCGGCGGCAACTCCGGCACGCAGTCCCAATCAAGCGGCGGCGGCGGCACCACCAGCGGTCCGCTCGGACAGATTTTTCGCGCACGCGAACTCGCCGAGACCGAGGCGAAGATCAAAGCCCTCGAGGCCGCCGGTCTGTTGTCGGTGACCCAGGCCAAGATCCAGTTCCAGAGCCAGATTATCAGTCTCTTTTTGCAGCGTCGGTTCCAGCACGCGCTGATCGCGTCCAGCTTTTATCGTTACATTTTCAAGGGCTCCCATCAGAACCTCGAAGTCGGCAAGAAAGAGCTGTCGGCGTTCCTGCCGTCGACCGATCTCGCGATGACGGTCGAGACGATCGAGTTCCTTTCCCGCGAGGCGATCAACGACGTGAACAACGGAATGGTCGCCGTGCGCGCCAACTACGATGACGGGCGCAAGATCGGGGCCCTCGAACGCATGCAGGAAACCTTTTTCCTGGGCGAATACCTTCCGGCCGTCACCCAATTCGAGCCCGCCCGCAAGGAGTCACTGCTTAAACTCTATCGTAAAATCGATGAGGCGAGAAAGCTCGCCGACCTGCGCGACTTCGACGCAGTCATCGCCCTCACCGAGGAGATCGGCACGCTGACCAAGGATTTTCGCGCGCAAGAAGTCACCTCCGCCGTTCGCTCCGCCCAGCGCATGAGCACGCTCTCGCTCCATGCCGCCCAACAGGCCGCCGCCACCGGTGACTACAACCGCGCCCAGGAATTCGTCGAAAAAGCCGCGCAGCTGTGGCCCCTCAATCCCGCGATCAACAACTACACCGAGAACATGGCTTCCCAGGCCGATCTCGGCGCGCAGGCGGCCATTGTCTTCGATGAAGCCCTCAAGAGGGACGATTTCCGCCGCATCTATGAACGGCGCGCAGAACTCGCGGTGGCGTTCCTCAACGACAAGGTGCGGGGCCCCCAGCTCTCCGCGGTAATCGATAAAATGGCCCGGGTGGAGATCTACCTTGCGCAGACGGAGGAACTGCTCGCTCAAAACAACGCGTTCTCCGCGTGGGAGGCGCTGGCGTCAGCCACGACCTTTGCCCCCAACGATGTCGTGCTCAACCAGCGCATGGCCCAACTTGCGCCTCGCGTAGCCGAGTTTGTCGGACACCTGGACCGGGCGAAACGGTACGAGACAGACCAGCGCTACGCCGCCAGTCTCACTCAATTCCTCGCGGCGCAGGATATCCATCCTGCGAGTCAGCTCGCTCGCACCGGTCTGAGTCGGGTGAGCGAAGCCATCATGGCGCAGCTCGCCACGGAGATTCCCGCGTCGGTGGATAATTAAGCCGAAATGCGGCGGCCTTTCTTGAACGAAGAAAGGCTGCGCACTTCCTCGCGTCGTTTCCCGCCCCCCTCCACCACGCCAACTCGGAGAACTTGGAGAAAAACGAGAACACTCGTATCATGGTTCCGCGGCGAGCGTCACAAGATTGACAAACCCCGTCTCCATATCGGCGGCCGAACTCGCCGCCGGCCCTTGGGGATTCACCCTATAACCTCACGTATATGTCTTTCGCCGCTTGGATTTTTCGGCATTTCGAAGATACTTAGGCCATTGCTTCAACCCCTTACTCCAATGATTAAAATCGATGCCTACGATTTGGCCGTTTATGTGAATTCGCAACGCGGCGGTCCGTTGCTGACGATTCTCGATGAAGTGCGCGACTATGTGTTCATCAAGGACGTCGAAGGGCGTTTTCTTTTCAGCAACCGCGCGCACCTGGCCCATCTCGGGTGCACGGAGGCGGACGTGCTGGGGAAAAATGATTTTGATTTGTTTCCCGCCCGCTTGGCGGAGGCGTTTTATGCGGCGGAGACCCACCTGTTCGAGACCCAGATTCCCGTGGTCAGACTTCAGGAATCATTGGATGCGAACGGACAGAAGTTTTATTCGACCGCGGTCAAGATTCTCATCTGCGATAAACACGGCAATGCTCTGGGATTGATCGGAAGCGTGCATCGGATCCCGTCGAACGACTCGGTTGATATGGAGGAATCCAAGGCGCACATCATGTCATTCCTGCGGCATCAGCCCGGGATCACGCCGAGTCAGTTGAAAGCGTTCGAGGCATCGCTGCCTTCTTTGCCCTCCTTGCAAACGAGCCGATAGCTCGGTTGGCAAGGGAGCGGACTCTGTTCGGAAGAAAAATCCCGGATATGGAGCCTGCATTGTTCGACGCATAAAAAACCGGCTCCCGCGAGCGGGAGCCGGTCTGGTAACCGGAAGCGGTCTGGGCGATGCCGGTGCGTTTATTCCTTGGCGGGAACGATGGTGATGCTCTCAACCTCAACGCGGTCGATGGGCGAGCTTTTCTCGCCGCCGCCGCCATGCGAGGTGGGAACGTTGGCGATTTTTTCGAGGACATCGTCGCCGCCGACGATCTGGCCGAAGGCGGTGTATTGTTTATCGAGGAAGCGGGCATCGCCGTGACAGATGAAGAACTGGCAGCCGGCGGAATCGGGGCTGGCGGAACGAGCCATCGAGAGAACGCCGCGAACGTGGGGCTTGGCGTTGAATTCGGCTTTGATCTTGTAGCCCGGATCGCCGGTGCCGGGGATGCCGCGGGCGCCTTTTTTCGTGTTGGGGCAGCCACCTTGGATCATGAAACCTTTGATGATGCGGTGAAAGGCGGTGCCGTCGTAGAACTTTTCGTTGGCGAGCTTCTTGAAGTTTTCGACGGTTTTTGGGGCGACGTCGGGCCAGAAGGCGACGGTCATTTCGCCGAGGGATGTTTTGATGATGGCTTGTTCGTTGGCGGTAGTGCTCATGGTGAAAGGCTCCAGAAAGCCTCCGGCCAAAGGCCTGCGCAAGCCGGTAATCGCCGTGCATGCTCGTGCGGTGTTCTTTCTCCCAAAGAGCAATGCTGCTGATTTCCAATGTCGTCACGGGTACGGCGGCTTTCTTTTGGAGTTTGGCCTTTTGCGATTTGGGATTTTTCTCTGAAGAGCAATGCCCTACTTCGATCACAATGCCACGACTCCACTTGCGCCCGTTGCCCGTGAGGCGTGGCTGCGGGCGCAGGACGAGGCGTGGCAGAATCCATCCAGTCCCTACCGGAAAGCGGCGCAGGTGAAAATTCGTTTGGATACGGTGCGGGAAAAATTCGCGATTCTCCTCGGCGATGAGGTGGAACGTTATGTGTTCACCTCGGGTGCGACCGAGGCGGCAAACCTCGTCTTCGCCTGGTGGGCGAAAACGTTGCCGCCAGACGCACTCATCGCTCTCAACCCCACGGAGCATCCATGCGTGCGTGAACCGGCACTGCATTTTTTCGGCGCCCGCGTCCGCTGGCTGGAGCTTGATCCGGCCGGGGTCGTCAACGTCGAGGCCCTGAAAGTTTGTCACTTATTAAGTGACAAACCGGATCGGGTTGCGGCGGTGGTGGTGATGGCGGCGAACAATGAGACGGGCGTGCTTCAGCCGTGGGCTGAGATCGCGGCGGCGTGTCGCGAAGCGGGCGTGGCGTATTTGTGCGATGCCTCGCAGTGGCTGGGGAAACTGCCCGCCGGCGGGATCGGGGGCGGCGGTTTTGTGATTGGCTCCGCGCATAAATTTGGCGGGCCGAAGGGCGTGGGTTTGCTCAAACTGGCGCCGCAGTCGGAGGGGCTGCGCGGTCAACTGGGCGGAGGACAGGAAAACGCGCATCGCGGCGGCACGGAGGATTTCCCGGGCATCGCTGCGATGGGGGCGGCATTGGTCGAGGCGGAGCAAAAAAAAGTTTTTCTGGAAACGGAGCGGCTTCGTTGGCGCGACGAGTTTGAGCGTGACATTGCGGCGGCGGTTCCGGGCGTGCGTGTGATCGGCTTGGGCGCGGACCGGCTCTGGAACACCGTGTCGTTGCTTCTTCCGTTCGGCGATAACACCCGCTGGGTCACGCGACTCGACAAGCGCGGGTTTCAGGTTTCGACCGGATCGGCATGCGCGACCGGCAAGACCGGTCCTTCGCCGGTGCTGGCGGCGCTTGGATTTTCCGCCGAGGAGACGAAGCGGGTTGTCCGTGTGAGTTCCGGCTGGGATACGACCGCCGAGGAATGGCAGGCGCTCGTGGTCGCGTTCGGTGAAGTTGCGGCGGAGTTGCGCGGTGGATCGGCGCAAGTCGTGACGCCGTGAGGCGCAAGACGTACGTATCCGGGACGTTCGCCTCCTCTGGCGGCAACGTCGGGATCTTTATACCGCGATCATTTTCGGCGTTTCTTTTTATCGAATTTCGTCTGGCCGGCGGGGGCTTTCTGCGAGGAGCCGGTCGACCGTTTTTTGGGCGGCGGAATCTGCGTGGCCGGCTTCCCCGAGTTGGCGGCACTGCTGCCGGCGGGGGCGGGGATACCGGTCGGGCGAAAATCGATTAGGCGCTTGAAGCGATCGACTTTTTCCACCGCGACATCGAGGTGTGCGGCGAGTTGAAACGTGGTTTTCGAGCGGCGGCCGATGAGTGCGTCACCGGCGTTGTTGATCGTATAAATATCGTCGGTCAACGTGCTCATCGGGATGAAGCCGAACGTCATCGATTCGGTGAGTTCGACGAAAAGCCCATTGGGACGCACGTCGGTGATGACGGCGGCGAAGTGGGTCTTCTTTTCCTTCGCAAGTTCGCGTTCGAAGAATTCAAGTAACTTGATCTTCACGCTTTCGCGCTCGGCTTCGGTTGAATTGATCTCGGTGAGACTGAGGTGCTCGCCGAGCGTTTCCATCTTGGCCGCGGTGTAACCATAGTTGTAATTCGCGGGCGCGGCATGCCCTTCGTGTTTGATCAGGTGATGTCCGAATACGCGGTGAACGACCAGATCGGAGTAGCGGCGAATCGGCGAGGTGAAGTGGGTGTAGTCTTTTTTGGCCAGGCCATAATGTCCGTCCGCCGAGCCGCGATAACAGGCCTTCTTCAAGCTGCGGAGAAGCTGCGTGCGCAGGGTGTACCCTTGGGGATGCGTCGAGAGCGTTTTGAGGAGCCTGACGATTTCCTCGCGCTGGGTGAGATCGCCGGTGCGGATATCGAATGTCGCGAGGAATTCGCGAAGCTCGTTGAGTTTTTCGGCATCGGGTTCGTCGTGGACGCGGTAGATCGATGGCAAACGCTTTGAACGCGTTAGGCGGGCAACCGCTTCGTTGGCGGCGAGCATGAACTCCTCGATGAGCTGGTGACTTTCGTCCTGCTCGATTTTTTCGAGACGGTCGGCGTAGCCCTCGGTGTCCACGAAAACTTTTGTCTCCGGCATATCAAGATCGAGAGAGCCGTTGGCCATGCGGTCGTGGCGGAGCTTGGAGGCGAGTTTCCAGAGCTGACGAACCCACTGCTGGAGTTCGATAAGTTCGGTGTCGTCGAGGGACGAGAGCGCGCGTCCGGTGGAGCCGGTCTGGTGCTTGGGAGGTAGAGGGAGGGCGCGAATTTTGGTCAGGCTCTTTTCGAAGAGGAGTGCGTAAGCCTGCTTGTAGGTGAGGCGTTTGCGGCTGCGAATAACGGTGTTGGCAAACGTGTGGGACTTGGGGCGGCCCTTGGCGTCAAAAACGAGGAAGACGGCCTTGGTGAGTCGGTCCTGCCCTTCGACCAGAGAGCAGAGTCCGTTGGAAAGTTTTTCCGGCAGCATCGGGATGACCGTGCCGACGAGGTAGGTGGAGTTGCCACGGCGCTGTGCCTCCTTGTCGAGGGCGGTGCCGGGCTTCACGTAGGTGGAGACATCGGCGATGTGAATGCCCACGCGGATGTCTCCCTTGTCCAAGTATTCAAGCGAGAGCGCGTCGTCGAAGTCCTTGGCGTCGTCGGGGTCGATGGTGAAAGTTGGGATCTCGCGATAATCGAGACGTCCGGTGAGCTCGGAGGGTTGAACCGTGTCGGGAAGCGAGGCGACCTCGCGCTCGACCGCGGGGGGAAACGTGGGATCGAGTTTGAACTTGTGGTAGATGCCGGCGAGTTCGGCGCGAGGCTCAAACGTCTTGCCGAGACGCTCGATGATTTCGCCTTGGATGAGTTTGTGGCGCTGGGTCCATTCGGCGAGGCGCACGACCACTTTGTCGCCGGGCGCGGGCAGGGGAGTGAGTTTGGACGTCGCGGGATCGGCGACGGCGATATCGTGGAAGATACGAGGGTCGTCCGGTTTGACGTAATAGGTGCTGCGGATCTTCTCCAAGTTGCCGACGACGGTTTCGCGGGCGCGTTCGATGACGCGCATCACGCGGCCGGTGCGCTCCGTGCCGCGACCATCCCGGCGGTGACGAATGCCCGGGTTGACGGCGATTTCGACCGTGTCGCCGTGAAGGGCGACACCGGTGTCCTCGGGGAAAATCTGGATCGCGTCGGGTGCCGGGCCGGGACCCGACTTGGGGAGAACAACGAAAGCGGAACCGCCGGCTCGAAAATTGATTTTGCCGATGAGTCCCTCCTGGCTGGTGCTGTCTACCGATGGGCGGCCCCGCTTTCCGGACGGGGTGAAGACCGGGCGGTTTTTCGGCGTGTTGCCGGCGGGCGTGTTAAACGAAGCGAGTGCGATACGGTCGCCCTTGACCAGGGTGAGGTCGCCTTTGGAGAGCATGGCGCGGACCTCATGGGCGAGTTGAGGACGCTGTTTTTTGTTGAGGCCGAGCGCTCGCGACAAATCGAGGATGGTTGCGGGGCGATAGCCGGGTTGACGAAGGAGTTCCAGGAGCGGTTCGCGGAATTTCATGTCGATTCGAAGTGCCCAAAACCGCGGTGAATCCGTGGTTGTCAGTGCAACCAAGGCAACGCCACGCATCGGTGCGGGGCGATGAAAATCGATGAAGACCCTTTCGCCGTGGAACGCTGTTTTGAAAACCCTGCGGCAGGGGGGCATGCATCTTCGGCCGATTCCGGGTCCGCCCTTCGTTGACTTCACTTTTCAACTACAACCCCGGCCGGAGCCGGTTGCAGTTCGGGACTCGACAACGTGTCGGAGGACACGCGAAGCTCTGACTCAGAAACCCCGGGGGCGATTACCTTTCACCTTCTCATTTGGGTGGAGCACCCCTTGTTCGCATAAACTCAATACATCCGGAATCCCGTGAAAATCGTTCAAGTTGCCAGCGAATTATTTCCTTACGTCAAAACGGGTGGACTGGCGGACGCGGTGGAGTCGTGGACCGCGACGCCGGCGGAGCGGGGGCCTGCGGGGGCGATCGTCCTGCCCGGTTATCGGGCGGCGGTCGATCAG
>JANJTQ010000096.1 GCA_024711005.1 Opitutaceae bacterium
CATCGGTGCCGAGGATTTCGATTTCCCAGGAGTTGGTATCCGTTGGACTCATACGTTTCATCTCCAGCGCGAGCGGGACGCCGGATTGGCCGGGCAGATCGACGGTGCAGTGGAGGGTGGCGTTGTCCCATGTGTCGCACGGAGCCATGCCGCCTTTGCCGTCGGGGCGCTCGGTGTAGAGCTTTTGGAGCTGGGCATGGATGCGGACGGGTTTCCACCCCATGCGGAGTGGCACGTGGGCGACGTGCAGGCCGAGGTCGTTCATCACCCCGGCTTCGCCACAGAATTTGTTTTGGCGCTTCCAGTTGATCGGCTTGACGGGGTCGAGGTCGCTGGAGTGGAGAAAACTGTTGCGGATGGAGATGATTTTGCCGAAGCCGCCGGTGTTGAACGCGGCGACGGCCCGTTGCACGCCCGGGAGGAACGGGAATTCGGATGAGACGCGGACGAAGCGGTTGAGGGCGAGGGATTCATCGCGAATGCGGCGGGCGGCGGCGAGGTTGATGCCGAAGGGTTTTTCGGCGAGGAGGTCTTTGCCGGCGCGGAGGACGTCGAGGTAGAGCGCCTCGTGGAGGTGGTGAGGGACGGCGACGTAGACGACGTCGATGTCGGGGCGGGTGAGCAGGACGCGATGATCGGTGTCGAAATGTTTGACGGTTGGCACCTGACGAAACCAGTCGAGGGCGGCGGCGTTGACGTCACAGACGGCGACGAGTTCGGGACGAACGGGGCAATCAAGGAGGACGAACCAACGACCGAAGGCGCTGGCGACCTCGCGGCCCATGAGGCCGGCGCCGATGACGGCGACGCGGACGGGAGTGGCGGTGGACATTTGCGGAAGGGGAGAACGAGCAAGAGAACGATGGGCAGTCGCGATCAGGCGAGGAGTTTGGCGGCTTGGGCCACGGTGGCGTTTTCGTGGAGGATGGCCATGAGGGCTCGAGTCATCGCGGCGGGTTTCGGGTGTTGGATGATGTTGCGGCCGTAAACGATGCCGCGGGCGCCTTGGGCGAGGAGATCGGCGGTGCGCTGCAGGATGACCTCGTCGGAGACGCGTCCGCCGCCGCGCACGAGGACGGGGATGCCGCCGGCGGTTTCGACGATTTTGTGGTAGATCGACACGTCGTCGGTGGGATCGGCTTTGATGATGTCGGCGCCGAGTTCGACGGCCTGACGGACCAGCGGGATGATCTTGGCCGGGTCGCCGTCCACCATGTAGCCGCCGGCCTTGGCGTTGGATTGGAAGACGAGCGGCTCGATCATGAGCGGCATGCCGTAATGATCACAGAGCGGCTTAAGCGTAAGAATGTTTTGGATACACTGATCGGCGACCTCGGGTTGGTCGGGGATGCGGAAGAGATTCACGACCACGCAGGCGGCATCGAGGCGGAGGGCTTGCACGACCGGGTCGGCGATGATGCGGGAGAAAAGGACGCGCGGGAGTTGGTTGCCGTAGACGTTGGCAACGTCGGTGCGAAGGACGAGGGCGGGTTTGGGTCGGATGGGGAGCGCCTGGAGGTGCGGGGCCTGGCCGAGGGTCAGCTGGATCGCGTCGGGCGCGGCGGCGACGAGCGTTTTTACGGCTTCGGGCAGATTTTCGATTCCGGCGAGAAAGGAGGCCTCGTTGAAGAAGCCATGATCGATCGCGACATCGAAGCAGCGGCCGGTTTGCGGATTGAAGAGGCGGTTAAGGCGGGCGGTTTTCATCTGGATGAAGGGGAGTGGAGCCGGAGGTTGTTGCGTCCGAAGGCGAGCCGCTCGGAGCGGGAGAAAACGTGATCGGTGACGAAGTCGCTGAAGGCATTCCACGGCGCGAAGCAAAGGGCCGAGGGGCGGCCCCATTTTTCGCCGTGGGCGACGAGGATGCGACGGGTGGCGCGACGGAGGGCTTCCGATTTGACCGCGGCCTCGGCGGTTTCGGTGGTGGAGGCGCCAGCATCGGGATCAAGACCGGAAGCGCCGACGACGGCGGCGTCGAAGCGGAGGTTGGTCAGCCAGTGCTGGGAAAGGGCGCCGGTGAGCGCGAGGCTGAGGGGGCGGACCTCGCCGCCGATGGCGACGAGGGTGGCGCGGGATTCGCCGGCGAGCGCGAGCAGGGGAATGGAGTTGGTGAAGATGCGGAGGTCGGGGCGATCGAGCAGGCAGCGGCCGACTTCAAGGCAGGTGGTGCCGGCGTCGATGAACACCGGGCCGGCCTCGGGCAGGAGGGAAGCGGCGGTGCGACCAAGGCGGACCTTGGCGGTGACGGCTTTCTCGGCCTTGCGGGAATAGCGAGGCTCGTTGAGCCCGAAATCACGGGGCAGAAGGGCACCGTGGACACGAATGACCTGGCCGGCGTCCGCGAGATCGGCGGCGTCACGGCGGGCCGTGGCGGTGGAGATGCCGAGTCGGGAGGCGATCTCGGCCAGCGTCAGGCGTCCGCGGTCGGCAAGCAGGCGGAGAATGTGACGATGACGTTCGACGGTGAGCACGGGGCGGAGCTTCGTCATGCTCGCCGAATGAATCGACCACAAACAGGCATATCGCTCAAAACGATCATGGACGCTCAGTCGATCAGTGGGAAGGCTCAGGCCCTCTCTCGAATGACATGCAAACCGGCGGGCATAAAAAAGGCCCCGGATCCATGCGGATCCGGGGCCAAATTTCAGGAGGGCGTTCGCCGCACGCTCCTCCCTTGCACACATTTTGGCGCTCTCGTTTTTTCGAGGCCGTGTGCTTCCCGACGCCACTCTCCGCGGTCTGTGGAGTTTCGGTCTCATGGCGGGACCGTCCGGTCCGTTTCCGGACGTGGATTTTTGAGTGAGGTTTATTGGCCCGGTTCGTTCGCTCGTTTTGATTGGAGCGGTGCGCCGGACTGGGGGCTGATGCGCCTGCAACAGTACTCGCATCGGCACCGCGGTGGCGTGGACGGCGCCAGTTTGTGACTGGCCGTTGGCCACGCGTAACGGGTCTCACCTCTTACCTCTCAGGCTGCGTTTATCCGGCAGTTGGGTGATGTGGTTTTCCACACCGCCCACGTGAGGAGTTTTTGCGGGCTTTACCAGGTCCGCTCGCTCCACGTGGTTTTATTTCCTTTTCGCGCCGGTCGTTTTCGGGACGGGCCTTGTGGCGGGGTTGTCCCGCCGGGAAACAGAACCGCGTTCTGGTCTTCGCAGTGCAGCCGTTGCCTCCAGGCAACTGCGTTGGCGCGCAGGTCGAAACATCCTGCGGGCCTGACTCGGCTTGCGCGTGGTTTCTCATCACGGCTTGCCGCTCAGTTCCTGAATCATGTCGCCGACCGGTCATGATCCCGGTCGGAGGAACCGGTGATAAATGCCTCTTTGGCGGTTGCCCGCTTTGGGAGGGGAGAACGGCACCAGTCACCGTTTCCTTTCCTCGGTTGCCCGGGAGTATCCCACCGTGGCCCGACGCCCTTCGTCCGAGTGCCAAAACCACGGCTGTTCTATCAAAGAACCGTAAGAAAAAATAGCCTCGTTGGTCCAATCGTCCAGTCGGCCCGAAAGATAGTTACATGTCTTTGCCGTCCACGGTCATTCGGTATGACGAGAGGCGGGACGGCTCAGCCGGCGGCCTCCGATTTTTCGTCGCGAGCGGTTGTGAAGAAGGAATCAAAATCGAGGGGCAGCTCGGAACGGAGGTCGTGCAACTCGCCTGGCGAAAGGGCTTCTTCCAACACTCCGATCACACCGCGGGCGTGAGACTGCGCGGTGGCGGAATCACACTGCTCCCTCAGCCCGATTCGCTGCACGAACTCGTCCGCCGTGAACCGTTCAGGCGAGGCGCGATGCTTCAGCAGATACCCAGCCAGCTCGTTCGGCAGTTGCGAAGCGACGTCCTTCGCTTCACCGGGGTGAATACGCTCGGCGAGAGTTTCCAAGGTTGCGCGGACGGCCGAAACGGCCTGTTCGGTTGAGTCGAGGTGGGCGCGTGCATGCACCCGATTGATGAAGTCTGTGTAGTTCATGGCTGTCCTTCCGATGTTAAATGGTGGGATTGGATGACACGGGTTGACGATAACCTCATCGGCGCGCACCGGCAATCGGGGGCCTTTCCTCAGAGATGATGGGAGTCCGGCGTATCGATTACTTCTTTGCCAGTTCCTCGACGCTGCGTTTCATGAAAGGCGTGAACAGATCGAGCGGGATGGGCAGGAACGTCGTCGTATTATGCTCGTTCGAGATTTCCCTCATGGTCTGGAGAAACCGGAGTTGGAGCGCGATGGGTTGCGCGTCGATCATCGCGGCGGCCTGCACGAGTTTTTCCGCCGCCTGAAACTCGCCCTCGGCGTTGATGACCTTGGCCCGCCGCTCGCGTTCGCTTTCCGCCTGCCGGGCCATCGCGCGTTTCATGTTGTCCGGCAGCATGACATCTTTCACTTCGACGGCCGTCACCTTTATGCCCCACGGGTCGGTCTGGCGGTCGATGATTTCCTGGAGCTTTTGGTTGATCGATTCACGGCGCGCGAGCAGTTCGTCCAGGTGTGCCTGGCCGATGACGCTGCGGAGCGTGGTCTGGGCAATGAGCGACGTGGCCTTCAGGTAGTTCTCCACCTTGATCACGGCATCCTCGGCGTTGATCACGCGGAAATACAGCACCGCGTCGACCGTCACCGGAACGTTGTCGGTGGTCATCATTTCCTGCTTCGGCACGTCGATGGTGACGACCCGCAGGTCCATTCGCACCATTCGGTCGACAATCGGGATTAGCAGCACGATGCCGGGGCCCTTGGCTCGAAGCAGCTTGCCCAGACGAAAGACGACGCCGCGTTCGTATTCCCGCAAGATGCGTATCACCGACGGGGCAATGAGCACGATGAGGAAGAGTACGGGAAACAACCACGACGCCGCGTTGATCCATGTTTGAGGGGTTTCCATGATGACCTCCTTAGGTTCGGGCTTTGACGTTCAAGGTCAGTCCATGGAGCCCGATGATTTCCACAGGTTGACCGCTATCGATGGGGGACTCGCTGCGCGCGCTCCAGGTTTCGCCCTCCAGGAGCACGGTGCCGCCATTGGCGTCGATCGGTGTGAGTGCCGGCACCACCCGACCGATCATCGCCTCGACGCCGGTTCGACCGGGAAGTCGTTGCGCGCGCAAACCGGCGCCGACCACAAAGAGGAAGAAAAGCGTGGTGATCACGGTCGCCGGCACGATCATGACGAGCGAAAGCCGGAACGCCGGTCCCGCCCGGTCGAAAAGCAATAGCGAGCCGATAAAAAATGCCACGACACCACCGCCGGTCAGAATTCCTTGCGAAGGGACAAACACGTCGGTGATGAACAATGCCACCGCGAGCAAGATGAGCGCGAGCCCGGCGATGTTCACCGGCAGGATCGACGACATGTAGAGTGCTAGGATAAGCGCGATCACCCCTGTCACCCCCGGCAGCACCGCACCGGGGTTGCTGAGTTCGCCGATGATGCCATAGATCGCCACGAGCATCAGGACGAAAATCACCTCGGGCCGCCATAACGTCTGAAAAACACGTTCGCGCGCGATCATCGGGATGGGCTCGACCCCGGCGTCCGCGGTCCGCAGCGCCCGACCACCGACCTCGTGTCCGTCGATTTGACGAAGCAGGTCCGGCAGGTCCTGCGCGATCAAATCGACGACCCTTAATTGAACCGCCTTTTCGGAGGTGATGCTGGCGCTTTCACGCACGGCCGCACGGGCCCACTCGACATTGCGGCCCCGCTTTTCGGCGATCGCCTCGATGGTGCTGACGGCAAAGTTCTCCAGCTTCTTCGCCATCACTTCATCTTGTTTTTGGTCGGTCGGTGCGCCGCCCATTTGCACGGGATGAGCCGCACCGATGCTGGTGTTCGGGGCCATGGCGGCGACATCGGCCGCGAGTGTGATGAAGCAACCGGCGCTGCCGGCGTTTGCTCCGGAAGGCGCGACAAAAACCACCACGGGCACCTTTGACGCATAGAAGGTCTGCACGATGCGCTTGGTCGAATCGATCAACCCGCCCGGCGTATCGAGCTGGATGACGAGACATCGGGCCTCTTCCTTCGTGGCCACCTGGATCGCACGCGAAACGTAGTCGGCGGTTGACGGCCCGATTGGACCGTTGATCTCGATGAGCTTTGCACGACCGGCATCATCGTCGGCACCCATCGCGGCGCAGGCAATGAGCCCTGCCGCCAGGAATGGAAGCCAACGACTCATCTTGGACCAAGCTCGTTCAACCGGATGTGAACGCAACTCGTCGGACGCCGTTCGTTCGCCATGCGAGTGATCGGGAAACCCGCCATATGTTTGACCGGAGAAATGCTCGAAAAGCGGTCGACCGGTCGCACGCGACCAGGCGCCGTTCGACCCGGCTTCCGATGTAGTCTTGGGCGCGGGGAACATTTCGACATTCGACTGATCCGTTTTGGAGGAGCACACGATGGTTGAAACATTTGAGCACACCGCCGATTTGGGACTGCGCGTATGCGCCGCGAGCTTGGACGAGCTGTTCGCCGAAGCGGGACGCGGGCTCTTCTCCTTTGTGGTGGAGAATGCCGGGGAGATTCAGCCGCGTATCACCCAGTTCATAAATCTCAAGGCCGACACGTTGGACGATCTCTTCTTCGACTGGCTCTCGGAGCTGCTCTATCGCTTCGACGCGCAGCAGCTGGTGCTTTGTCGCTTCGACGTTCAGGTGTCCGGTCTGTCGTTGGTGGCCAAGGTTGCCGGAGAGCCGGTTGACCGGGCACGGCATCGTTTTCTTCGGGAAGTAAAGTCGATCACCTATCATGGCCTTGTGATCCGACAATCGGGCCAGCATTGGGAGGCCGAGGTGATCGTGGATATCTGAGAAGGCCGACCATGGGAAACGTCGTTTTCCAAGGGCCTTTGGAACGGGTCGACACCTGCTGCTGGCGCATTCCGAAGAGTTACAAGGCCGGGATGCGCGTCGACGGTCTGATCTTCGCGGACGAGCCGATGATCGAGCGGATTCGCGGGGACCTGGCTCCGGAGCAAGTCGCCAACGTCGCGTGTTTGCCGGGGATTCAAGGCGCGAGTCTCGCGATGCCCGATATCCATTGGGGCTACGGTTTCTGCATCGGAGGCGTCTGCGCGACAGATCCAAGTGAAGGCGGCGTGATTTCGCCCGGGGGCGTCGGCTACGACATCAATTGCGGCGTGCGGCTCGTGCGCAGCACGTTGACCGAGGCCGATGTGCGGCCGCGATTGCCGGCTCTGGTGGATGAGCTTTTCAAACAGATTCCCACCGGGGTGGGGCGAACGGGTAAGTACCACTTCGAGCCACACGAGTTGCGTGAACTTATGATCGACGGTCCGCGTCGGCTGGCCGAGCGCGACCTGGTGACAGAGCGCGATGTTGAGTTCACCGAGGCTCATGGTCGGCTTGACGGGGCCGATCCGTCGATGGTGAGCAAACGGGCATACGAGCGAGGCCATGCGCAATGCGGCACGCTCGGAGCGGGTAATCATTTTCTGGAAGTGCAGGTGGTCGACCATGTCGTCGATGCCGAAGCGGCGGCCGCCTTCGGATTGGCGGAAGGGAATGTCTGCATCCTGATTCACTCGGGATCGAGAGGGCTGGGCTACCAGGTGTGCGATGATGCCTTGCGTGCGTTGCGCAACGCGCCCGCGAACCACGGGATATCATTGCCCGACCGGCAACTCGTCTGTGCGCCGGCGACCAGCGTCGAGGGAAGGCATTATCTTGGCGCCATGCGGGCGGCCGCGAATTTCGCATGGTGCAACCGTCAGCTCCTGATGTGGCAGACACGCGAGGTGTTTGAGGAAGTCTTCGGGCGACCCTGGACCGAGCTCGGCTTGGAACTCGTCTATGATGTCGCCCACAACATCGCCAAGTTCGAGGAGCACACCATCAACGGCGTACGGAAGCACGTATGGGTGCATCGCAAAGGGGCGACGCGGGCGTTTCCTCCCGGGCATGTCGAGATACCGCAGGCCTATCGGCACATGGGTCAACCGGTGTTTGTTCCGGGCGACATGGGGCGTGCAAGCTGGGTGCTCGCGGGCCAGCAGGGCAGCATGGAAAAGACCTTTGGCACCACTTGTCATGGCGCGGGCCGGGCGATGAGTCGGACAGCCGCGGCGAAGGACGCGCAAGATCGGCACATAGCCGGCGAGTTGGCCGCGCGCGGCATTATCGTGCGCGCCGGCAGCCGGCGCGGACTGGCCGAAGAACAGTCGGCCGCCTACAAGGATGTCGATCACGTCGTCGATGTTGTCCACCACGCCGGACTTTCGAAGAAAGTCGCGCGTTTGCGGCCGATCGGTGTGATCAAAGGTTGACTCCAAGCCCCGTTCAACGACGCGTGAAGACGGGGCATCATCTCGAATAGCGGCGGGGCGGGCGATCTTCGCCGTGTATCTGGTCCGGGTCAGCGGCTCGTTCCTTTCCGACTGTCCGCCAGAATGCGTCCGTCCTCGGAAACCTCGATATAAAAGGACTCCCGACCGTTTCGGACGTCGACCCGGTAACTCGACGCGGCATCTCCCCGGTCTTCTTTTTTGATCTTCACGATCTCGCCCTCGGCAATCTCGGCGCGGATGGTCTTTTGGACTGCCTCCGGAGTGTCCATAAACGTTGTTCCCACGCCCAAGGCCGGTGGTTTTTCCACCGGGCGCAAGATTGTGCCATCTTCGGCGACGTAGAATCGTGGATTACGTCCGCGTTCGCGGAACTCCACCCGATAGGCCGGGCGGTCGTTCACGCGTTCCGACGTGATATCGCCGAGTTTCAGATCGTTCGCCTCCTCTTCCTTCTTGATGGTCTTCTGCACCGCGGCCGGAAGTTCATCGAACCGGAGGCGCGTGATCGGACCGGTAATATCGTACCCGTATTCCGGATAGACCGGATAGGCCGGATAGATCGGGGCAGGCGTCATCGTTTCATCGCGTTCCGAACGGCGTGAGTCGCTCAAGATCTTTCCCTCGGCGGAAATGCGGACATGGGCGTTGGGGCGGTTTTCCAGATTCAGTTCCACGTCGTACACCGTCCGTCCGTCCACGTTGCGAATCCTTACCTCCCGGATGGGCTCTTTGGTTTCGGACGTTTTCAACGCATTTTTTACCGGCTCGGGAAGCTGATCGACGTCCAGAAACTCCGCGGCCTGCGCGCCGCATGCCGCCAGAAACGCCACGAGGAGGAGTTTTGTTCTCATGACACAAAGGAACCACGCGAGATGCAGCAGCGCCATAGAGCGATGCTCCGATCCTCACGTCGGGCTTATCGCGCGCCGGATGCAGATCGATTACCAGCCGACGTGCGTGGATTGGTCGGATGGTCGAACGGCCGGGCAAGAACTACATTTCAGAGAGGGCCATGCACACGCAGGATCTTTCACTCTTTTCGGGCACGGCCAGTCACGAGCTAACCGCGGCGCTTGCCCGTAATCTTGGGCACCGCGTGAGTCCGAGTGGAGTCGAACGTTTTCCCGACGGAGAACTGTCGGTTCACCTCGATGAAGCGGTGCGTGGACGTCACGTGTTCATCGTCCAATCGCTTTGTCCGCCCGTGACGGAGAATCTCTTTGAGTTGCTACTTTTCGTGGATGCCTGTCGCCGGGCGGCGGCGGCGCGCATTACCGCGGTGGTGCCCTATCTCGGCTACGCTCGCGCCGACAAACGTCACGGGCTCCGTGAGCCGATTACGGCAAGCCTCGTGGCGACGTTGCTTCAAGCCGCCGGGCTCGACCACCTTGTGACGGTCGATCTTCACGCGGCGCAGATCGAGGGGTTTTATCATCTTCCGGTGGACAACCTTTCCGCGGTGTCCCTGATGTGCGACGAACTGAAACACCGACTTTCGCCAGGAACCGTGGTCGTGTCGCCGGATGCCGGGCGTGTGGCCACGGCCGGCGATTATGCGCGGCGGCTCGACGCCACGGTGGCGGTGTTGCAGAAGCAGCGTCAAACCGGCGCCGAAACGAAGGTGCTCAAGGTGATCGGCGATGTACGCGACCGGCCCTGTCTCATCATTGACGACATGATCACCACCGGCGGCACGATCGCACATGCCGTCACCGCGTTGCTGGATGCCGGGGCACGGCCGGACATCATGGTGGCCGCCACCCATGGAGTGCTGGTGGCGGGCGCCCGGGAGCGGTTGCGGCACCCCGCCGTGCGCGAAGTCGTCGTAACCGACACGATTGCCCGACCTCCTTCTGACTCGTCCCAACCGACGGTGGTCAGTCTTGCGCCGTTGCTCGCCAGAGCCATTCGGCACCTCGCCAACGCGGAATCCATCAGCGACCTGTTCCGATGATGCAGGCTTCCTCACCCGAGCGTGACGGTCTGACGCTGTGCCTTACCGGCGACGTGATGACTGGCCGAGGCGTTGATCAGATTCTGCCGCACCCAGGCGATCCAACGCTTCATGAAACGTTCATGCGTGATGCGCGCGGCTACGTGCGGTTGGCCGAGCGGGAGAACGGGCCGATCCCCGCACCAGTGGATTTTGGTTACGTGTGGGGCGACGCCCTTTCGGCGTTCAAACGGGCCGATGTGCGGATCATCAATCTCGAAACCAGCGTCACGCGCGACGGTCGTCCCTGGCCGGACAAAGGCATTCACTATCGGATGCATCCGCGAAACGTTGAGGTCCTGACCGCGGCTTCCGTCGATTGCTGCACCCTTGCCAACAATCACGTGCTCGATTGGGGCCATGAGGGCCTCATCGAAACGCTCGAGGCACTCGAACATTCCGGTGTGAAATCAGCCGGCGCGGGGCGCAACGCCGCGGAGGCGACGGCGACCACCGTGCTCCCCGTCACGGGCAAAGGGCGCGTGCTCGTTGTCGCTCTGGGCTCCCGATCGAGTGGCATTCCTTCCGCCTGGCGGGCGACTCCGACGGATGCCGGTGTAAACCTCCTTGATGATCTTAGCCCCGACGCCGCCGGACGAATTGCGAGTCAACTGCTCGGCATCACCCAACCCGACGACGTGACGGTCGTTTCGATTCACTGGGGTGGTAATTGGGGCTACGAAATCACGGACGAACAGATCGCGTTTGCGCACCGGCTCGCCGACGAAGGCGTCGACATCGTGCACGGGCACTCGTCGCATCATGTGAAGGCGGTCGAGCTGAGGCGAAATGGCGTTATCCTGTATGGTTGCGGCGACTTTCTCACCGACTACGAAGGCATCGCAGGGCACGAAGAATTTCGCGGCGTGCTCACGGCCGCATTTTTCGTGAGCGTGCAAACGAAGCCGCGCCGGTCCGTCCGCGTGGAGCTTGCGCCGTTCCTCCTGCGGAAGATGCGGATGAATGGCGCATCGGAGGTGGATGTTCGTTGGTTGAAGGACCGTTTGAGTCGGGAGTGCGCCCGCTTTGGTGCGGAGGTGCTCATCACGGAGGAGGGAAGTCGACTGATCGTGCGTCAGGCCGGCGGGGTTAGCCATTAATGGATCCGTGCCAAGGACCCGGCGCATCACGTAAGGTCGCACGCTCCGCCTTCGCAGAACCGTTCCTCCAACTCGTGCTCGTGTTCCAGTTGTCCTTCGAGCGGTCGGAGCTTTGCCACCAGCACCGCGTAACGCTCGGCCGTGATCTCTTCGTAAGGGGTTTGTTCGTACCCATGTTTTGCCGCGGGCAAGAAGACGATGCCCTTCAGCCGATCCTCGTAGGCCGACAAAATCCGCGATAGCTCCCCGGCCTCGGTGTCCGGATCGAAATCGACCGTGCAACTCACCTGGTTGTCCGACCAGAAGCGCTGCAATTGCGCCGCCAGATCGACTTTCTCCCAGATCGAAACCTCGGTTTTTCGCCGGCCAATGTGTCTCACGTGAGTTGGAAACGAGACCACTGAGGTGTGCGCGGAATAACGGTCGGGCTCCACCGGATAGCCTGCTCGGCGGCACATCTCGGTGAGCGGATGATTGTCCGCTATACGCACGCGACGAAGGTAGTACGGTGCGTGTTCCCAGTGTACGCCGGGCGTCGCGCCGGCCAGCAGACTCACCGTGCCGGAAGGTTTGATCGAGGTGGTTTTGATCGAGCGAGGAATGGCCAGTCGCGCCGAAAATTCCGCGTCGTATTGCTGCACGTACGCGTAGCCGGCCTCGCACCACCGGAAGAACTCGCGGTAGCCGAGTTTGTTGATCGCCTGAACGATGCCGGTCATCGAGCAGCCGATTCGTCGGTTGCGAAGCATCACCACATTGGTGCGCTCGTCATGCGTGTGAACGAGCGTGACAATCTTCGCATAAAGAAACGCGACGCGGAGTGTTTGCTTATAGTCGTCGAGGGTCGTGTGGTGGGCGGGAAATGTCTCGACGAGACAACATAGCTCGCGGTCCCAGAGCGTTTGCTCGACGCACGGATTGCTGCCTTCGGCATTGTTGTCAGCCCAGTTGGCCGGATCCTTCATGCGACCGTAGGCCCGGACATTGTCCAACCACAGATATCCCGGCTCGCCATTGGTCGCGGTGCGGCGTGCCGCGTCGGCGTAATCCATCCCGATGGAGGCGAAGATCGAATTATTTGAGGCCCAGCGGTAGTCCATGAGTTTTTCGTGATCAAGCTTCAGGTCCAGGAACTGCCGGTCATCGGCATCGCCAAAGGCGATTTGCGCGCTGCGACGCGTGCCGCCGGCGACGACGCCGCGGCCGATGAGGTTCATCGTGTCGACGATGATTCTCGCATCCACGGTTTGGCCGACGGATCCAAGATAAAGTTCTTGGAGAGAGTCGATCATCTGCCGAAGCGGATCCGGTCCGCTGGCCGCGCCGCCAAACCCGTGCAACGGCGTGCCGCGAGGCCGAATCTGCGAGTAGTCCCAGCGCGCCGGCAACGAACCGCGCCCGGCGAACGCGTTGAGCAATCGTCCCACGGCGTCGGCCCAGCCTTCGCGGCTGTCTCCGATCACGTGAGCGTCGGGTGTTCGTTGGGGCGACACGAGTCGCAGTGTGCCCTTGCCTCGCGTGTCGAAGCCCACGCCGACGCCAAGCATCGTCATGCCCATCGTCCACGTGAAGGGACCGGCATAATCGCTCGCGATGTTCTTGGTGGAAATGAAGCCGCAATTATTCAACGCCGCGCTGCCGTGCTCATAGAGAAAACGCGTCCCCATGATCCAGAGTCCGCGACCGGGCGGCGTCCACTTGAAGCTCCACATGCGATCATAAGCGTCGTGCGCGATCTGGCGGACCTCGGCTTCGTTCCACGGCAGGCCTTGCTCGATGCAATGCACGCGTTGGATGGTGATCATGCCCTCGATCACCCGGCGGCACGTCTGCCACCAGGCTTCGTTGTCGCGACTGTACGTGCGTTTGTACGTGACCCACGAAAGTGCTCCAAAGCCCCAGTGCACCGGCCGCGCGCGATAGGGAGCGATGAATTCGTCTTCTAGTCGAAATGCCCCGTGGCGATCTACGTCGATGAACATGGCGGGCTCCGGGTGTTTTCGTCAGGCGGCCAGTCGACGAAACTCTTTTTCATCGATCATCCTGGTCCCAAACGTCCGGGCATTCCGTAGTTTTGTTTCGCCCGGGTGGGCGCCGGTCACGACGAAATCGGTGCGGCCGGAAACGCTGTCGGATACCCGTCCGCCTTGGGCGACGACCGCTTTTACGGCCTCGTTGCGCGTCATGGAAGCGAGTTCGCCCGTGAAGACAAAACGCCTTCCTTCGAGCCGGTCTCCCTTGCGTTCCGGCTTGGGATCGATGCCTGCACACTTCAACCGTTGCACCAGTCGCTGATTCGCACGTATGGAGAACCAACCGGCGATTTCCGACGACACCTTCGAACCGAAACCGGCGACCTGAAGTGATTTCGCGTCGGCGCGGGCGAGTTGGTCGAGCGTGGGAAATTTATCCGCGAGGTCGGAAGCCACGGCCCGGCCGACGTGCGGGAGGCCGAGGCCGAAGATGAGGCGGTCGAGCTTCGCATGGCGGACACTCCGCTCGATCGACGCGATGAGATTGCGTGCGCTCTTTTCGCCCATGCAGACCACGCGGGTGAGCTTGGCGAATGTCAGCGCGTAGATGTCGGCGAGGTCGGTCACCACACCTTGGGCCACGAGTTGACCGGCCAGTTTTTCGCCGAGTCCGCGAATGTTCATCGCCTCCTTCGATGCGAAGTGCCGGATCGCTTCGCGCAACCGCGCCGGACAGGACGTGTTGGGGCAGCGTGCGGCGACTTCGCCCTCGATACGAATGATTGCGCTTCCGCAGACGGGGCATTTTACGGGCAACCGGTAATGACGTTCGCGACCGGTGCGCCGCTCGGGGACGGTTTTGACCACATGGGGAATGACATCGCCGGCCCGTTCGATGAGCACCGTGTCGCCGATGCGAATGTCTTTGCGTTCGATTTCATCCTGATTGTGCAACGTGACATAGCCCACCTCGACCCCGCCGATGTGAACGGGGGCGAGTTTCGCCACCGGCGTAAGCGCGCCGGTCCGGCCGACGAATGTCTCGATTTTTTCGATTCGCGTCGTGCATTGGAGCGGAGGGAACTTCCAGGCCAGCGCCCATCGGGGACTGGCCGCGCGGGTGCCGAGTTTTTCCTGGGCGGAGAGGTCATCGACTTTCAGGACGCAGCCATCGATCTCATTGGGCAAACGTTCGCGCCGGGTCATCATGCGCCCATACCATCGCACGGCTTCATCGGCGTTCCGCAGCCGCGTCGCGGCGGGATCGGTTTTCAGTCCCAGCGTCTTCATCATCCCAAGGCAGTCCCATTGAGAGGATGGCCGGTCGCTCGTGGACGGTGCCATCTCCCAAAAAAGAATATGCAGCGGGCGCGCGGCGGTGACTCCGGGATCCAGTTGGCGCAGGCTTCCGGCGGCGGCATTGCGCGGATTGGCGAATGGTTTTTCACCGCGCTCTTCTTGTCGGCGATTGAAATGTTCGAACTCCATCTTGTGCATGAAAACTTCACCGCGGACGACGAGGTGCCGGGGGATGCGGGCGGATTTGCGACCGACCGTCAGACTCAGCGGGACCTCGCGAATGGTTTTTTACGTTGGCCGTCACGTCTTCGCCGTTTTGTCCGTCCCCGCGTGTGGACGCCGAAACCAGCCGGCCCTCCTCGTAGACGAGTTCGATGCTGGCTCCATCGAGCTTGGGTTCGCCGATCAGCGTGCATGTTTTTCGGCCCAGCTCACGGCAGCGGGTTGTGTAGAAATGCCGCAGGTCGTCCTCGGTCCAGACTGATTCGAGGCTCAGCATGGGTGTTTCGTGACGAACCGTGACAAAACCTTCGCGCGGCCGGCCACCGACGCGCCGGGTTGGACTGTCGGGTGTGATCAGGTCCGGGAATCGCTCCTCGATGGCGACGAGTTCACGTTTGAGTTCGTCATACTCCGCGTCGGAGATCGAAGGGGCGTCGAGCACGTGATAACGGTGATCATGGTCGGCGATCAATCGACGCAGTTCGGTGGCGCGACGGCGGGCCCGGGCCCGATCCGGCGAGGCGGTGCGGGTTTGCCTGGAAGAACGGAAAGTGGGGGCTGTCATCGCTCACCTCATCGTCTTTTAAGAGCTTTGCGCAGCTTTGCGGCGGTGCACGTATTGAGCACGTTCCCGGGCTCGAGCCAGCCACGACGCGCCACGTCGACGCCGAATGGCATGTAGTCCAGATCGCTCTCCTTGTGGGCATCGGTGGAGATCACGAATTCAACACCCGCGGCCTTTGCGCGCTGACAATATGTGTCGGGTAGATCGAGCCGGTCGGGCTGGGCGTTGATTTCGATGCGAACGCCGTGTTCCTTGCACGCGGCGAACACCTTGTCCCAATCGACCTGGATCAAATCGCGGCGGCCGATGATACGTCCGCCGGGGTGGCCGAGACAATGGATCACTCCGCTGCGCACCGCGGTGACCAGGCGGTTGGTCATGGCGTCGCGATCGAGGTTGAAATGCGAATGGACGCTGCCGACGACCCAATCGAGGGTGGAGAGCAGGTCTTTATCGAGATCGAGTTGGCCCTCTTTCAAGATGTCCACCTCGACGCCCGCCAGCAGCCGGATCCCGTCGAGCGAGCGGTCGAGTTTTCGAATCTGCTCAACGTGTTTTTTCAGGCGGGTTTCGTTGAGCCCGTTCGCGATGGTGACCGCCTTGGAATGATCGGTGATCGCGAGGTAGTCGTAGCCACGCAGTCGCGCCGCCTCGGCCATGTCCGCGATCGTGCCGGCTCCGTCCGTCGCCTTTGTGTGGCAGTGCAAATCACCGCGGATGTCCGTCAGTTTGACCAATTTGGGCAATGTCCCGTGGGCCGCCGCATCGAGTTCGCCGCGATCTTCGCGGAGTTCCGGTGGAATCCACGCGAGTCCCAACCTGGCATACACCTCCGCCTCCGTGGTTCCGGCCAGCCGACGCGTGCCCGAGAACAAACCGTATTCGTTCAACTTCCATTTGCGCCGCTGCACGCGTTTGCGAAGCGCGATGTTGTGCGGCTTCGATCCGGTGAAATACAGCAACGCCGCGCCAAACTCCGGGGGATCGAAAAACCGAAAGTCCACCTGCAGTGCTCCGCCGACCCGGACGGACACGCGCTCGGGCCCCCGACTCAACACGTGCTCGATACCCGGATAGTTGAGAATCCGGTCGGTGGCGGCGGCGCGATCGGCGGACTGAACCAGTACATCGAGATCCCCAATCGTTTCCCGTCGTCGGCGGAGACTGCCGGCGATTTCCCAACGACTGATGCCATCGATGTGGTGGAGGTACCTGCCGAGGGCTTCGGCGTGATCGCCCGCCGCTTTGAGTAGCATTCGGCCCGAAGTCGCTTTGAGCGTCGCCAGACTGCGCAGGATGTTTTGCTCGGTCTTGTTGCCGAGTGAGCGAACCCGGGCGAGCTGGTGGTCCTCGCAGGCTTTTTTCAAGTCGGCGATGGATTCGATTCCCAACGCATCGTGCAGGAGCAGGGCGCGCCTCGGGCCGAGCTGCGGTACTTTCATCAACGTCGTTACTCCGGAGGGCACGCGGCGGCGCAATTCGAGCAGTCGTCCGCAGGTGCCTTTGTGGATGAGTTCATCGATCTTCGACGCGGTGCTTTTTCCGATGTGAGGCAACTCGCTCAGGTCGACATCATCGGCCAGCAAGTCCTCGCACCGTTGTGGGAGACTGCGCACGGTTTGAGCCGCGTCGTGGTAGGCGCGAATGCGAAACAGACTGGCGTCGGTCAGTTCGAGCAGGTCTCCGATTTCATCGAGGACATCGGCGATTTGGGCGTTTTCCATGGACGTGCCAACCCGGGGGTTCGGGCTCCTTTCCACCGACATACGCTCGTTGGCGAATGAATCCCGTCAAGCGACCGCCGGCGAAACCGGCGCGGCATTCCGTTGTCCCGGGAATGCCGCCGCGTCCTCAAAGGAGCTTGCCGGTGGGCGCGATCGGCGACCGCCCCCATGGCGCGGGTTTCAATTGCGGTTAAAGTGCATCCCCTCGCTTCGCGACCGCGGGCGTGTGGGAATTTAACCATCAACAACGAGGATACTACGATGAGTTTAGCCGCAGAAAAAGAACTCGCCCATATTGGTGAAAGCCAAGGTGCCGCAGACCACGATCACGACATGGTTCACGAGCTTAGCAAACGCCTCGATGCGTTATGGCGATATGACCAATACATTGCCAACGCCGAGGGAATGCCCGACCTGCAACGTTTCTGGCAGGATCTGAAGGAACAGGAGCAAAAGAACATACGGCAGTTGAAGGGCTTCATCGCCGAGCATTGCCGGGGTGAATGCTTCTGACGCGGGCCTTACCCGACCTCGAAAAACTGAAAGCAAACCGGTAGGCAGCCCGCTTACGGGCACCTCTCGGAGCGCGGGCAAGTGGCGGACCGACGTCACTCTCGAAACGCTGCCTACCGCCAATTTCAACCACCAGGGCGATCAGTGATGGATGGGCGCATCCTTGTGCGCTGCCGCCGCATCGAGGCACTCCCGCACCTCGTCATCCGTGGTCTGGGCGAAGTTTCGATACCATTCGCCGACCGAAAAAAACATCGAAGGTTGAAGCGGGCAAATGAGCATGTCGGCCTCGCGCGCGAGTTCTTCACACGTGTCTTCCGCGCCCACGGGAACCGCCACGACCAGACGTTTGGGATCGAGCTGGCGGAGCGCGCCGATCGCCGCGCGCATCGTCGATCCGGTGGCCAAACCGTCATCGACCAAGATGACCGTGTGACCATGGACGTCCAAAAACGGATGATTCCCGCGATAGAGTTTTTCACGTCTCGCGAGTTCGGCGGTCTCCCGGACGATCACGGCGGACACCTCTGATTCGGTGAGCCGACGTTGTCGGATCAATCCTCGATTGAGGACTTGGAAACCTCCCGATGCGATGGCTCCCATCGCGAGTTCGGGCTGGCCGGGGACGCCGAGTTTTCGAACGACCAGCACGTCCAGCGGCGCGTCCAAGGCACGCGCCACTTCGAATCCGACGGGCACGCCGCCGCGCGGGAGCGCGAGGACGACTGCGTCCGCCGTCTCAATCTGTTCGCGAACGTGTTCGGCCAGGATCCGTCCTGCCTCACGACGGTCATGATAGGCTGTTGGCTTGCTCATGGGTGCCATCATTGTGCCGGCAGGTGATCGGAAAACCAGCGGGCGGCCAGCTCCGCCACGCGATCCAACGCGCCCGGTTCATGGAACAGGTGAGTGGCTCCGGGAACGATCTCCAGGTGTTTCTCGCAGTGAAGCTGCTCATACGCGTCCCGGTTCATGGTGATGACCGGCTTGTCCGCGCCTCCCACGATCAGGAGGGTGGGGGCGCGCACCCGGCTCAAAGCATCCTTTGCCAGATCCGGGCGCCCTCCGCGAGAGACGATCGCACCGATGTCGGTGGTCTCGTCCGCCGCGGCGACGAGTGCCGCGGCGGCACCCGTGCTCGATCCGAAATAGCCGATGCGAAGACCCGCGGCATTTTCATTTCGGTCGACCCAGCGTGTGGCCATGCGCAGCCGTTCCGCGAGGAAACCGATGTCGAAGCGAAGCTCGCCGGTTTCTTCGTCGATGCGCTCCTCATCCTGGGTGAGCAGATCGAACAGCAGTGTGCCCACGCCGGCTTCCTGCAGAACATGGGCGACGTGTTGATTGCGCGGACTGAGCCGGCTGCTGCCACTTCCGTGTGCGAACAAGACCAGACCGCGGGCGTGGGCGGGAATTTCCAAGGTGCCGTCCAATCGCACGCCAGCCTCGGCGATTCGGATGTCTTCGCGCCAAGGATGTGTGGAGTGAGAGGGAGGGGATCGTTTCATAATACTGAATATTATCCCCTGCCTTGGTTTTAAACAATCGGACCCCGCCCTGATTCGCCGAACGGGGCGGACATGCCGCTGTACTCACGCCTGTCTCCGGGCAACTGCTCCCATCGGGACCTCGGGGGCGGCACCGATGCGGTAAATATAACGGCTTGGAGGAGGGAAAAAGGCACGCGTGAAATCTGTTTAAGAATCGGTCAAGTAGCTCGTAAGGAATGTCTTGTCGCATGATTCGAGGGGCCCAATCGAGGTTGACTCCTTGGTGGTGCCAAGGGCCGGAACAGTCGTTCCCGCGCGCGGACAGTGGGTATTGCATGCGCACCTTTGATGCGTCGATTCGCCGTTCCGCGTTTTGGCTCGCGGTGATCATCCCGCCCGCGGGGTACTGGAGCTTGGTGCAGATATTTGCCTATCAAGCGGGTGAAGGGACGGCGTCGCTGGCGGAGTTTATGGTGTTGATCGCGTTGGCGAACGGGCTCCCGCTGGCCGCGCTTGGTTGGGTGTTATGCAGCGTGGCTGCCTATACGATCACCCCGGACAAGGTGATCGAACACCGGGTGGTGCGAGATCGCGAATTTATGCTCGGTCCAAGCGTGGAAATCTCCCAGCTGCCGAACGGTGACATCGTGGTGGCGATGCCGGAGCGGACGTTGCGATTGCGCGTGACCGAACCGGCTCGCTGCCTGGCTCTGCTGAGGGAAGCAGAGGCGGCGGCCAGAGCATGACGGTGCGGGCGCCGGACGGAAATCAGCGCTTCACCCAGTCGGGAATCGTGTCGAGTTGCAGGCCGAGCGCCCACGGTCCCAGCAGAAGGATGAGGGCGATGATCACCGGAACCATCAGGATATTCAGCAACATACCGGCGCGCGCCATTTGCGGGAGCGTGATGAGTCCGCTGCCGAAGACGATGGCGTTGGGCGGAGTGCCGACGGGCAGCATGAAGGAGCAATTGGCGGCGAGCGCGGTGGGGATGAGGAAGAGGAGTGGATTCTGTCCGAGGCTGATGCCGACGGCGGCGACGATAGGCAGGAACGTGGCGGCGGTGGCGGTGTTACTGGTGAGCTCCGTGAGCATGAGGATGCCGAAGCAGATGACGGCAATGGTGAGCAGAATGGGCAGGCCTCCGAGCCCTTCGCAAAGGGTTCCGAGGTATTTCGCGACGCCGTGGCGTTCAATGGCTCCGGCGAGGCTGAGGCCGCCGCCGAAGAGCAACAGCACGTCCCAAGGAATGCCTTTGGCGGATTCCCACGTCATCACGAATTCGCCACGACGTGCGTTAACCGGGATGAAGAACAACGCGAGCGCGCCGGTCATCGCGATCGTCGTGTCCGTGAGAAGCGGGACAATCTTGGACAACAGAGGTTGGAACACCCAGCCGAGCGCGGTGAGCACGAATACGGCCGCGACCGACCATTCGCCGCGACTGAGGCGGCCCAGGGCGGCTTTTTCGCGGGCGATCAGCTCGGCGACGCCCGGAAGCTCCTCGCCCTTGAGTTTGAAACTGACGCGGGTGAGCACCCAATAAACAACCGGCAAGGTGACGAGGGTGACGGGGACGCCGATCATCATCCATTGACCGAAGCCGATGTTGAAGCCGTGGACATCGCTGAGATAACCGGCAAGCAAGGCGTTGGGGGGAGTGCCGATGAGCGTGGCCATGCCGCCTGTGGTGGCGCCGTAGGCAACGGCCAGAAGCAGCGCGGTGCCGAAGGCTTTCATATCGGCCCGCTGACGGAGCTCCTCGGGCAACAATTGGATGACGGAGGTGGCGATGGGCAGCATCATGAGCGCGGTCGCGGTGTTGCTCACCCACATGCTGATCAAGGCGGAGGAGAGGAGAAATCCTCCGATGATGCGCGCGGGACGGGTGCCAAGGGCTCCGATCAAGCCGATGGCGACACGGCGATGGAGATTCCAGCGCTGCATGGCGAGGGCGATGACGAAGCCGCCCAGAAACAGAAAAATGATCGGGTTGGCGTAGGGGGCGGTCGTGGCCTTGATGTCACCCATGCCAAGCGCCGGGAACAGCACAAGGGGGATGAGCGCGGTGGCCGGAATCGGGATGGATTCGCAGATCCAGAGGGCGGCCATCAAAAGCGCGGCGCCCACGGTGTGCCAGCCGACCACGCTCAGTCCCGCGGGCGGATCGCAAAGCAGGGTGATGAGGAGGGGCAGGGGGCCGAGTATCCATCCCGACCATTGGCGAAGCCCGTAGACCGAGGGCGAGGTGATCGGGTTTTCGTTACGCTGACGGGCTTCAGCCGAGGGTGGGGTGGGCATCTGTGATGACATGGGGTGGTGTGTGAGTCCGGTCAGAACCGACGTGACTGCCAAGCTCGTTCCTTCGGCGGTCCGGCGACCGGGCGTGTTTTGGCGACCGGTTGATCTGAAATCGGAAAATCGGAGGCGGCATCGGCGATGCCAATCACGCGTCCGACTT
This sequence comes from Opitutaceae bacterium, assembly GCA_024711005.1. GTDB lineage: Bacteria > Verrucomicrobiota > Verrucomicrobiia > Opitutales > Opitutaceae > Rariglobus. Next base: position 21,642 of record JANJTQ010000096.1, read on the forward strand.
CCCGATTTCCACGTCTACGGAAGAGGTCAGGCTTTGGTCAGGGCTTGTTCCAAGTCGGCTTTCAGGTCGGAGAAATCCTCGCAGCCGAGGCTGAGGCGGATGTAGTCGGGCTGCACGCCGCTCGCGATTTGCTCCTCGTTGGTGAGCTGGCTATGGGTGGTGCTCGCGGGGTGGATGGCGAGGGATTTCGCGTCGCCGATGTTGGCAAGATGGCTGAAGAGCCGGAGCGCATTGATGACGCGTTTCGCGCCTTCGAAACCGCCCTTGACGCCGAAGCCGAGCAGACCTCCGTATCCGCCGGTCAGATACTTGTTGGCGGCGGCGTGGTGTTTTGACGACGGGAGTCCGGGGTAGTTGACCCAGGCGACCTGCGGGTGTCCTTGCAGGAAATGGGCGGTGGCCAGGGCGTTGGCGCAGATACGCTCCATGCGCAAATGAAGCGTTTCGAGGCCGATGAGGGATTGCCAGGCGTTGAACGGCGAGATGCATCCGCCTGTGTCGCGCAGAAGCTGAAGCCGCATCTTCATCGCGAAGGCGATGTTGGCGCCGCCGGCGGGAGGGAAGGCCTTGAAGGCGTCCCAGTGGACGAGTCCGTGGTAGGAGGCGTCAGGCGTGGTGAAACCGGGGAAGCGGCCGGAGCCCCAGTCGAAGTTGCCTCCGTCGACCACGATGCCGCCGATGGACGTGCCATGGCCGCCCATGTATTTGGTGGTGGAGTGGACCACGATGTTGGCGCCCCATTCGAAGGAGCGGTGGAGGATCGGCGAGAGACAGGTGTTGTCGAGAATGAGGGGGACGCCGGCCTCGCGGGCGATCATGGCAACCTCTTCGACGGGGAAAATATTGAGCGCGGGATTGCCGAGACCTTCGCCGTAAAACGCCTTGGTGTTGGGACGCAGGGCCCGGCGGAAGGACTCGGGATCGTCGGCGTCGACGAAGCTGATTTCGATCCCGAGCTTCTGAAGCGTGTGATGGAAAAGGTTGTAGGTGCCGCCGTACAGCTGGGAGACCGAAACGATGTGATCGCCGGCGCCGGCCAGGTTGAGAATGGCGTTGGTTATGGCGGCCTGGCCGGAGGCATGGGCAAGGGCCGCGGTGCCGCCCTCGAGCGCGGCAATGCGCTGCTCGAAGACGTCTGTCGTGGGATTTCCAATACGCGTGTAGATGTTGCCGAGTTCCTTCAGCGCGAAAAGGTTCGCTGCGTGCTCGGTGTCGCGGAAGACGAAGCTTGTCGATTGGTAGAGCGGCACGGCGCGCGAGCCGGTGGTCGGGTCGGGTGTCTGGCCGGCGTGGAGGGACTTGGTGCCGAGACCGGTGGGATAAGGACGGAGCGTGGACATAGGTAAACGTAAGAGGCGGCAGGGTTGGGTTTTGAAGCAGGGAAGCACAGGAAGCCGCGGATGAAAGCACAAACATCCGGCAGCGAACCGCGCTTCGGCAGCTTCCTGTTAAACCAGCCTCGTTGTCTCGGCTGCTACGTTCGCTGCACCGTACACCCAGCGATCACAAAGACGTTCAGCCGACCCACGTCCGCGCGTTTTGGAAGAGGCGCATCCACGGGCTGTTTTCGCTGTCGGCCCAGGCTTTCGGCGCCCAGCTGTGTTGGGTGGTGCGGAACACGCGCTCCGGATGCGGCATCAGGATGGTCACGCGACCGGTGGTCGTTGTCATGGCGGTCATGCCATGCGGACTGCCGTTCGGATTGAGCGGATACTGCTGGGTGACGTTGTGATGGTTGTCCACATAGCGTGCCGACACGAGGCCGGAAGCGCTGAACGTGGCGGCGGCATCGGCCGACGGGAACTCGGCGAACCCTTCGCCGTGCGCGATGGCGATGGGAAGCACGGAGCCTTCCATGCCGGCGAAGAAGATGCTGGGGCTCTTCTCTATTTTGAGTGACGCCACGCGGGCCTCGAAGCGCTCGGACTGGTTCTGCACGAAGCGAGGCCAGGCTTCGGCGCCGGGGATGATGCTGTGGAGATTGCTCATCATCTGGCAGCCGTTGCACACGCCGAGGGCAAAGGTGTCTTCGCGAGCGAAGAACGCCTCGAATTCAGCGCGGGCGCGGGGATTGAACAGGATGCTCTTGGCCCAGCCTTCGCCGGCGCCGAGGACGTCGCCGTAGCTGAAGCCTCCGCACGCGGCGAGTCCGCGGAAATCCTTCAGCGAAATGTGTCCGCTGATGATATCGGTCATGTGGACATCGACGGCCGTGAAGCCGGCGCGGGTGAAGGCGGCGGCCATCTCGACTTCGCCGTTTACGCCCTGCTCGCGCAGGATGGCGACGCGCGGGCGGACGGAGGCGGACGGAGCGCGCGCAAGCTCGCGGCCTACGTCGAAGGTGAACGTGACCTTCGGATTGATTCCGGGGTCGTCGCGATCGAGGCGGAGGGCGTGTTCCTGTTCGGCGCAGACAGGGTTGTCGCGGAGGCTCGCGATCCGGCGGGTGACGTCGCTCCAGACCGCGCGCAGGGCGACGAGGTTCTCGTTAAGGATTTCCTGGCCGGCGCGCTTGATGCGCAGCGCATGGTGAGGGTTGAGCGTGCCGATGCGGCTGACGCACGTCTTGAGTCCGTGGGTGCGAAGGACGCCCGAGACGTAGTCGACATCGTCGCTGCGCACTTGAATGACGGCGCCGAGCTCCTCGCTGAAGAGGGCGGAGAAGGCGCTGTGGCTCGCGGGGATTTCGAGGTCGACACCGGTGTGGCCGGCAAAGGCCATCTCGACGATCGTGGCCAGGAGTCCGCCATCGCTACGGTCGTGGTAGGCGAGGAGCTTTTGCTCTCGACCGAGTTGCTGGATGGCGTTCCAGAATCCTTTGAGATGGTGCGGATTGTCGACGTCGGGTGTGGCTTCGCCCATCTGGGAGACAACCTGCGCGAGGATGGAACCGCCGAGGCGATTTTTGCCGTGACCGAGATCGATGAGGAGCAGCGTGGTGTCGGAGGCAACCTGCAGTTGCGGTGTGAGCGAGAGACGGATGTCGGAGACGGGGGCGAACGCCGAGATGATCAACGAAGTCGGCGCGGTGACGCGCTTCTGTTCGCCGGTGCCCGCGTCCTTCCAGACGGTGCTCATGCTCATCGAATCCTTGCCGACGGGAATGGTGATGCCGAGGGCGGGACAGAGTTCCATGCCGACCGCTTTGACGGCGGCGTAGAGATCGGCGCCGTCACCCGGGAGGGCGGGGGCGGCCATCCAGTTGGCGGACAAGTTGACCCTGCCGATATCGCCGATTTGAGCGGCGGCGAGATTGGTGAGGGCTTCGCCGACGGCGAGGCGGGCCGAGGCGGCGGCGCTGTTGACGGCGACCGGCGTGCGTTCGCCCATCGACATGGCTTCGCCGGTGTAAACGTCGAAGGCGGCGGCGGTCACGGCGCAATCGGCCACGGGGACCTGCCAGGGGCCGACCATTTGATCGCGATGGATAAGGCCGCCGATGGTGCGGTCGCCGATCGAGATGAGGAAGGTCTTGTCGGCAACGGTCGGGTGGGCGAGCACGCGACAAACGGCCTCCGCGAGCGTGAGGTCGCCGAGTTCGAGGGACTGCTGCGGGCGCGAAAGCGCCTCGGCCACACGGTGCATGCGCGGCGGTTTGCCGAGGAGCACGTCGAGCGGGAGGTCGATGGGCGTGTTCTTGAAGTGCGGATCTTCGAGGACGAGTTTCTTTTCCTCGGTGGCCTGACCGACGATGGCGAAGGGGCAACGCTCGCGTTCGCAGAGGGCCTTGAAGGTTTCGATGCGGGAGGCGGGAACGGCGAGGACGTAGCGCTCCTGGGATTCGTTGCACCAGATCTCGTGCGGAGCCATGCCGGGCTCGTCGTTGGGAACCTTGCGCAAGTCGAATTTGCCGCCGCGTCCGCCGTCGTTGACGAGTTCGGGGAGGGCGTTGGAGATGCCGCCGGCGCCCACGTCATGGATGAAGGCGATGGGGTTTTCGTCGCCGAGGGCCCAGCAGCGGTCGATCACCTCCTGGCAGCGGCGTTCCATCTCGGGGTTGTCGCGCTGGACGGAGGCGAAATCGAGGTCCTCGTTGCCGGAGCCGCTGGCCATCGAGGAGGCCGCGCCGCCGCCGAGGCCGATCAACATGGCGGGGCCGCCGAGGACGATGAGATGGTCGCCGGGATTGATCGCGCCCTTTTGAATGTGACCCTCCTGGATGTTGCCGAGACCGCCGGCGAGCATGATGGGCTTGTGGTAGCCGCGGAGTTCGGTGGCGTCGGGGGCGGACGAGGACGCGACCTCCTGCTCGAAGGTGCGGAAGTAGCCGTTGATGTTGGGGCGACCGAACTCGTTGTTGAAGGCGGCGGCTCCGAGAGGGCCGTCGATCATGATGTCGAGGGCGGAGACGATGCGCCCGGGTTTGCCGTGGTCTTTTTCCCAAGGCTGGACGGCACCCGGTAGTTTTAGATTGGATACGGTGAAGCCGCAGAGGCCGGCCTTGGGCTTGGAGCCGCGCCCCGTGGCGCCTTCGTCACGGATCTCGCCGCCGGAGCCGGTGGCGGCGCCTGCCCAGGGGGAGATCGCGGTGGGGTGGTTGTGCGTCTCGACCTTGCAGAGGATGTGAATGGGCTCCTCGTGGGACGCGTATTCGCCGGTCTTGGGGTTGACGTAGAAACGTCCGCCGGTGGTGCCCGCGAGGACGGCGGCGTTGTCCTTATAGGCGGAGAGGATCCCTTCGCTGTGCAGGTTGTACGTGTTCTTGATCATCTGGAACAGCGACCTGTCCTGCGGCTGTCCGTCGATGTCCCAAGTGGCGTTGAAGATCTTGTGACGGCAATGCTCGGAGTTGGCCTGCGCGAACATCATGAGCTCGATATCGTTCGGGTCGCGTTTGAGGGCCTGGAACGCGTTGACGAGATAATCGATTTCGTCGTCGGCGAGGGCGAGTCCGAGGGCGGTGTTGGCGGCTACGAGCGCGGCGCGACCCTGGGCGAGCACGGGCACGCTGGTCATGGGGCGCGGCGTCTCGTGGCTGAAGAGAAGCTCGCAGGCGTGGAGGTCGGCGAAGACGACCTGCGTCATGCGATCATGGAGCTTGGCGCGCAGCAGGATTTCTTCGTCGGTGTTGAGAGTGGAACCGAGCTCGATGGTGTATTCGACGACGCGCTCGATGCGCTTGATGCCAGTCAGACCGCAAATGTGGGCGATGTCGGAGGCCTTGGACGACCAGGGCGAAATGGTGCCGGGGCGGGGGGCGACGACATGGACGACGCCGGAGACGGGATGGGGTGCGCGGCGCGGGCCGTAAGTGAGGAGCTTTTCGAGCACGTCATGTTCCGCTGACGAGAGTTCGCCGGTGAGTTCCGCGATGTGAACGAACTCGGCCGAGACTGCGCGGGCGGGAAGCCCGGCGGAGACGAGATCGTTGAGCAGTTTGTTGAGGCGAAAGTCGGAGAGGGCGGAGGAGCCGCGGAGGATCAACATGGTCGGGAAAAAATGGCCGTTATCTGAACAGGGCCCGCGGCGGCTTGGCGATAGGAAATAGGCGGGGAAACGTCGCGGACCGTTTCTTTTGTAGGTAATTGGCAGCTTGCCGGGGGGCGTCGGCGGCTCGTTCGCACGGCGATGGTGCAAAACAGGTTTGGTTTTCGGGGTGTTCGTGGTTTTGGTGAGGGCTCCTTTTCCAATGAAAGTCCCGTTCCTCGACCTTTCTCTTCAACATCAAGCCCTCCGCGAGCAGGCGCTCGCCGCGCTCGCGGCGACCTACGACGCCACGCGTTTCTGCCTCGGAAAAGATGTGGAGGAGTTCGAGGCGAACTTTTCCAAGACGCTGGGTTACCCGCGCACGCTCGGTGTGAACAGCGGGACTTCGCCGTTGCACCTCGCCGCCGTTATCGCGGGGTGGGGGCCGGGCGATGAAGTGATCGTGCCCGCTTTCACTTTTATCTCGTCGGCCTGGGGTGTCAGCTACGTCGGCGCCACTCCGCGCTTCGTCGATATCGATCCGGCGACGTTCAACCTCGATCCCGCCGCCGTCGAGGCCGCGATCACGCCGAAAACCAAAGGCATCGTGATCGTCCACCTGTTTGGTCAGCCGGCGCCGATGGACGAGCTTCTGGCCATCGCGAAGAAGCATAACCTCTTCGTCGTCGAAGACTGCGCCCAAGCCGCCGCCGCCAAATACAAAGGCACCCCTGTCGGCCTGCTCGGCGACATCGGCACGTTCAGCTTTTATCCGACGAAAAACCTCGGCGGCTGCGGCGAGGGCGGGGCGCTGGTTTCCCGGAACGACGCGCATTTCGACCGGGCGAAACTCCTGCGCGTTCACGGCATGGGCCGTCGCTACTACCACGATCAAGTGGGCTTCAATTTCCGCATGGATGGTTTCCAAGGCGCCCTGCTCAACGTGAAGCTCCCGCATCTCGCCGCTTGGACGGCACGCCGCCAGGCCATCGCCGCGCGCTATCAGGCGGGCATCAAACTGGCCGATGTCATCCTGCCGACCACGGTGGCTTACGGCGCCAGCGTGTATCACCAGTTCACGATCCGGCATCCGCGTCGCGATGCGTTGCGCGAGCACCTCGCGAAGCACGAGATCGGCACGGACTTGATCTATCCGGTGCCGCTGCACCAGCAGGCCTGTTATGCGTCGCTCGGCTATCAACCCGGCTCGGTGCCCGTCGCGGAAAAAGCCGCCGCCACCTGCGTGAGTCTTCCGATCTTCCCTGAACTGACCGACGCGCAGGTCGATCACGTGATCGCATCGATCAATTCGTTTTAAACCGCGAGCCGGTTGGCCCTCCCCGAAAATGATCGAAGCAATTCACCTCAAGCTCTGCGGCCAAACCCGCCTGGAAGACGCACAGGTGGCGGCTGGTATCGGGGCGGATTATCTCGGCTTTATTCTGTATCCGAAGTCGCCGCGTTTTCTGTCGCTCGACCGCTACAAGGAACTCGCGCCGAACCTTCCAACCGGTCCTCGGCGCGTCGCGGTGATGGTGGAGCCGTCCGATGACGACCTGGCGGCGGCTCTCGGCGCGGGGTTCGATTTCTTCCAGATTCATTTTTCACACACGACGCCGCTCTCGACGTTGCAAGACTGGTCACGGCAGGTGGGCGCGCATCGGCTCTGGCTCGCTCCCAAGCTGCCGCCTGAGGTGGACGTCTCGGTGGAATGGCTGCCGCTCGCCGCCACGTTTTTACTGGATACTTTTCACGCCGGTGGGTTCGGCGGTTCCGGAATGACCGGAGACTGGGACAAGTTCTCCCGTCATCGGCAGGCGCATCCGCAGCACACGTGGATTCTCGCGGGCGGACTTAATCCGGACAACATCGCGGGGGCCATCGAGCGCAGCGGCACCTTCCATGTCGATGTGAACAGCGGCGTGGAGTCGTCGCCCGGACTGAAAGACCCTGAAAAACTGAAGCGGCTGGCGGATGTCCTGGCGCGGCGAAGTCAGGCCGGGGCCGGCTGAACGGAGCCAGTGCCGGGGAATTTGCTTGTCGATTACTTCCCGGCCGAAGCGACGCCCCTTTGAAGACGTCGCTCCGAGGACGGCCGGACTTTACCGGGCGATCAGCTTCAAGAACTCTTCGTTGTTTTTCGTCTTCGAGAGGCGGGCGATCATCGTGTCGGTGGCTTCCTCGATTTTCTGGGCGACCAGTGCGCGACGAAAGAAATGGATCGCGTCGAGCTTCTTGGCGTCGATGAGGAGCTCCTCTTTACGCGTGCCGGACGACTGGATGTTCATCGCGGGCCAGAGGCGCATCTCGGCGCATTTGCGATCGAGGACAAGGTCGCTGTTGCCGGTGCCCTTGAACTCTTGGAAAATGACGTCGTCCATGCGGCTGCCGGTTTCGACGAGCACGGAGGCCACGATGGTGAGCGAACCGCCTTCTTCGATATTACGGGCGGCGGCGAAGAGCTGACGGGGTTTTTCGAGGGCGCGCACATCAAGGCCGCCGGAGCCGGTGCGGCCGGAGTTTCTCATGGTGTTGTGGGCGCGGGCAAGGCGGGTGATCGAATCGATGAAGAGGACGACATCGCGGCCGACCTCCGTGAGACGCTTGGCGCGTTCGATCGCCATGTCGGCGATGCGCACGTGACTGTCCACGTTTTCGTCGTTCGACGAAGCCCAGATCTCGGCGGGAACGCTGCGGCGGAAGTCGGTGACCTCCTCGGGACGCTCGTCGACGAGGAGAATCATGACGTGGCACTCGGGATGGTTTTGAAGGACGCCCAACGCCATGTCGCGGAGGAGAGTGGTCTTGCCGGTGCGGGGCGGGGCGACGATAAGGCCGCGGGTGCCTTTGCCGATGGGGCAGAAAAGATCGACGGCGCGGGTGGTCATGCGGCCGTCCTTGAGCTCCATCTTGAGCTGCTTGTCAGGCGACATGCTGGTGAGCGCGGTGAAGTCCATCTTCGCCTTGCGATCTTCGATGCTGAGGCCGTCGACGGTCTCGACGAACTTCATCTTGGGGTTGGGGAAGCGGCCTTCGGCGGGCCAGGCGGTGCCGGTGATATGGCTGCCTTGGCGGAGCTTGAAACGACGAATCAATTCCTTCGGGACGAAGGTGTCGGTCGGCCGGCGTTTGCCGTAGCGGGTAAGGTCAAGGAGCTGTCCGTTTCCGCCCTTCTGGGTGTCGATATCGAGGACGCCCTCGACTTGGATCACGTTCTCCGGGCGCTCCACGGGTTGGGCGGCGGCGACGGCGGTGGCAGGCGCGGAGTTGGCGTCGGGAGCGGTCTCCGACGGGGTGATGTCGGAGGGCGTTTGGGCAGGGTTAGTAGCCATGTAGATAAATTGATGAAGAATGACGAATACGGACGCTTGACGCTGCAAACCTGGGTCGGAATAAGGGCTTGAGTGTCACACGCGCGAATGACCGCGCGACTTGAGAAAATCACCCCAATAAAGCCTCTAACGTGTCAGACCAAAAGATTACCGCATCCTCCCGTGAGAAACGGGTTTTCAAACCTTCGGCCGAGTTCCAACGTCAAGCCAATCTCGGGAGTCTCGCTTCGTATAAGAAGCTGTATGCCGAGTCTGTCAACACCCCAGAAAAATTCTGGGGTCGGCAGGCCAAGGAGTTGCTCGTTTGGCGCAAATCGTTCACCAGCGTGCTCAAATGGAAGGCCCCCCATGCCGAGTGGTTCTCGGGAGGAAAACTCAACGTCGCCGAGAACTGCCTCGATCGACACGTTGGCACCGCGCGTGAGAACAAGGCGGCGATTATTTTCGAGGGCGAGCCGGGCGATGTGCGCACCATCACCTACAAGCAGCTTACGATGCACGTTTGCCGCCTCGCGCACGTGTTCGAAAACATGGGTATTACCGCGGGTGATCGCGTGGCGATCTACCTGCCGATGGTTCCCGAGGCGATCATTGCGATGCTCGCCTGCGCCCGCATCGGTGCGGTGCACACGGTGATTTTTGGCGGGTTCAGTTCCGAGGCCATCAAGGACCGCATCAACGATTGCAAAGCCAAGCTCGTGATCACCGCCGACGGCGGCTGGCGTCGCGGCAAGGTCGTCGAGCTCAAGTCCGCCGTGGATCGCGCGCTCGAAGACACTCCCAGCGTGCAATCCGTCATCGTGCTCAAGCGCACCGACAGCCCCGTCAAGATGGTCGATGGCCGCGATATCTGGTGGCACGATGCCTGGAAGGGCGGCCCGAATCAGCACAAGGCCAAGGCGTTCAACAGCGAGCATCCGCTCTTCATTCTCTACACCAGTGGCAGCACCGGAAAACCGAAGGGCGTGTTGCACACCAGCGCGGGTTATCTGCTCGGTGCGAAAATGTCCTCGCACTACGTTTTCGATCTCAAGGAAAACGACCGCTACTTCTGCTCCGCCGACATCGGCTGGATCACCGGCCACAGCTACGTCGTTTACGGCCTGCTGGCCAATGGTTCGACGGTGTTCCTTTACGAGGGGGCGCCCAACCAGCCCGAGCCCGACCGGTTCTGGCAGATGATCGATCGTCACGCGATCACGATCCTGTACACCGCGCCCACCGCGATTCGCGCCTTCATGCGTTGGGGCGACAACTACGTCCTTAGCCACCGCCTCGATTCGTTGCGCCTGCTGGGTTCCGTCGGCGAGCCGATCAGCCCCGAGGCCTGGCGTTGGTATCACAAGATGATCGGCAAGGGCCGTTGTCCGATTGTGGATACCTGGTGGCAGACCGAAACCGGCGCCATCATGATCGCGCCGCTTCCCGGAGCGGTGCCGCTCAAGCCGGGTTCCGCGAGCCTGCCGTTCTTCGGCGTGTCCGCGAAGATCGTCGATGAGCGGGGCAAGGAAGTGCCACGCGGCACCGATGGAAAGATGATCATCACCAAGCCCTGGCCCTCGATGCTTCGCACGCTGTGGGGCGATGACGAGCGCTTCCAAAAAACCTACTTCGGCGACTATCCCGGCGTCTACTTCACCGGCGACGGCGCGAAGCAGGACAAGGACGGTTACTTCTGGATCTCGGGTCGCGTGGACGACGTGCTCAACATCTCCGGCCATCGCATCGGCACCGCCGAAGTCGAGGCCGCGCTGGCGACGCATCCCGCGGTGGCCGAGGCGGCCGCAGTGGGCCGCCCCGACGACCTGAAGGGTCATGCGCTGGTGGTGTTCGTTTCGCTCAAGATCGGTGTCGCCTCCAGCGATGCGTTGAAAGAGGAACTGCGCGCGCACATCGGACGTGAGATCGGTTCGTTTGCGAAGCCCGACGCCGTGCGTTTTGCGACGGGTCTGCCGAAGACCCGTTCGGGCAAAATCATGCGCCGCATCCTCAAGGAGATCGCCGCCGGCCGCGAGGTGAAGGGCGACACGACGACCCTGGAGGATTTCTCCGTGATCGCCGCCTTGCAGTCGGAAGATTGAGATTGAGCTGACTCGATCCGACGCGGCTGGTCGCTGCGTCTATTTTGAAATGGAAACAGCCCGAGGCCGAGATGCCTCGGGTTGTTTATCTTGTGAAACAGTCGAAGGTTTGAACGCGGAGCTGCCGCGTAGTTTGTCACTTATTAAGTGACAAGCCGGTTCGGCGAAGGCGGTGTCCGCGGATAACGAGGGTTGCGACGAAGATCAGGGTCTGGACGAGGACGATGCAGGCGGCCGGCGATCCGTCGGCGAAAAAGCTGATGTAGACGCCCGCAATTGCGGAGCCGACGGCGATTACCGCGGCGACGACGAGCATGCGATCGAAGCGTTTGGTCAGCAGAAGGGCGGTCGCTCCCGGCGTGATCAACACGGCGATCACGAGGATGAGCCCCACGGCTTTCATTGCCGCGACGATCGCGAGCGACAGAAGGATGAGCAGCAGGTAGGTGAGCGCGCGCACCGGACGTCCGATGGCGCGTGCGTGGGTGGGATCGAAGCAGACCAGCATAAGATCACGGCGCAGCACGAGGACTGTTCCTAGGACGATGACCGAGAGCAGGCCGGTTTCCCACAGTTGGTCATGGGTGACGCCAAGGATGTTGCCGAAGAGGATGTGATCGAGGTGCAGGTCGCTCGGCGTTCTTGAAAACAACACGAGGCCGACCGCGAACAGGCCGGTGAAAACCACACCCATGACGGTGTCTTCCTTGATGCGACTGTTGTTTTTTATCCAGCCGGTGGCGACCGCGCAGAAAAGTCCGCTGCCAAATGCGCCCACCGACAGCGGAATGCCGGCGATGTACGCGAGCACGATGCCGGGCAACACGGCGTGCGAAATCGCGTCACCCATCAGCGACCAGCCACGCAGAACCAGGAAACAGGACAACACCGCGCCGACCGCCGCCACGAGTGCGCCGACGGCGAACGCTTGCAGCATAAACCCAAACTGAAAGGGCTGAGACAGCGTATCGACCACGTTGAGCAGCGTGTCGATCATGACTGGGCTCCTGATTGAAGTGCACGACGCCGTGCGCGGCGTCCGGCGAGCAGGCCGTGTTTACGCGCGAAAACGAGAGCGGCGAGGAAGACCAATGTTTGCAGGGTCACGATGCAGCCGCCGGGTTCCGCATCCACAAAGTAGCTGGCGTAGGCGCCGATGAAGGATGTGACCGCGCCGATGGCCGCCCCGAGAAGGAGCATTGCGCCAAAGCGATCGGTCAGAAGATAGGCGGTGGCGCCGGGCGTCACGAGCACTGCGATCACGAGGATCGCACCGACCGCCTGCAGCGCGGCGACCGCCGTGGCGGAGAGCAGGAGCAGTAACAGAACGTGGAGAAAACCGGCGCGCAGTCCGATCGCGCGGGCTTGATTCGGATCGAAGCAGAAGAGGAGCAAGTCGCGCCATTTCAGGGCGATCACGACCAGACAGATGGCGGCGACGATCACGATTTGAAGGATGTCCTTCGTGGCAATTCCCAGGATGTTGCCGAGCACGATACTGCGAAGATCGATTCCGCTGGGGAAAATCGAAATGAGCAGGACTCCGAGTGCGAAGAACGACGTGAACACGATGCCGATCACCGCGTCCTCGCGAACCGGCGTTTTCATTTTGACGAATGCCATCGCGGCGGCGGCGAGGATTCCGCTGGTGAAGGCGCCAAGCGCGAAAGGCACGCCCGCCAAGTAAGCGATCGCGACACCCGGAACGACCGCGTGTGAAAGCGCGTCGCCCATGAGCGACCAGCCCTTGAGCGTGATGAAACCGGAGAGCAGACCACAGACGCCGCCGATCAACGTACACGTCCACATCGCGGTGAACATGTAGTCGTATTGAAACGGGATGAGCAGCGGGAGGAGCCAGTCAGGCGTGGTCATGGCTGGATGCTGGAACGTGCTGCCAAACCGGCGCGGAACGGAGTCCACGCCCCACCTGCCGGCGCACGGGCCGGACTCCGAGGTAGGGCGGCCACTCCGCTGGCCGCCGTGCTTGGGATGGTTGCGTGCGTCGCTGTGCTCATGGCTGGTCCTGTTCTTTTTCGCGCTCGTCCATGAGATCTTCGCGGCCGGTGCGGTCGCGGTATTCGAGATGGCCTTTTTTGCCGAGCACCAGCGGACGTTCGTCGTCGGTGAGCACGGTCACCTGACGGCCGTCGTGATCGGTGACGGTGGAGCGGTCGAGATCGAAGTGGCGGAGCGCGCCGCCGAAGGCCCGGACGAGATTTTCGGGCGTGAACACCTCGGCGGTGGGGCCGTAGGCGAGCACGGTGCGGTTGATGAGCACGACCTGGTCGCAAAACTCGGGAACGGAACCGAGGTTGTGCGTGGAGACAAGGATGAGGCGCCCCTCGGCGCGGAGTTCGCGGAGAAGCGTGGTGATGGCCTCTTCGGTTTTCACATCGACGCCGGTGAAGGGCTCATCGAGGAGGATGACCCGGCCGCGTTGGGCGAGGGCGCGGGCGACGAAAACGCGTTTTTTTTGTCCGCCGGAGAGTTCGCCGATCTGGCGCTCGCGGAAATCCCACATGCCGACGCGACGAAGGCTTTCCTCGACGGCGGCGCGGTCGGCGGCGTTGGGGATGCGGAGGAAGTTCATGTAGCCATAGCGGCCCATCATGACGACGTCGTGCACGCTGACGGGAAACGACCAATCGACCTCCTCGGCTTGGGGAACGTAGGCGACCCAACTCTTCTTTTGTGCGTCACGAACGGGGCAGGCGTTGATCTCGACGCGACCTTTTGACGGGGTGAGGAACCCCATGAGCGCTTTGAAGAGCGTCGACTTGCCGGAGCCGTTGACTCCGACAAGTGCGCAGATCGTGCCGCCTTCGAGGCGAAAACTCGCGTCGCGCAGCGCGGTGTGGCCGTTCGGATAGGTCACGGCCACGTCGAGGGCTTCGAGCGTGAGCGGTTCGCGGGCGACGGCGGGCGTGGTCATGGATGTCGTGTGTTAGTAACGAAGCGTGAGTCCAAGGAAAGGCTGTACATCGGGCGCGTTGCGGGTGACTCCGAAGTTGCAGCCGCCGTCGAGTTGGGTGTCGGCGTTGAACGCGTAGGTGAAGCCGAGACTGGCCTGGGCAAGCCAGTCGGTGCCGTCTTCGTAGCTGTGGGCGGAGAAGAACTCGATGTATCCACCGAGTCGCGACGTGATATCGTGGCTGAACGTGATGGTGTTGATCCATTCGAGATGCCGGTCATTGCCGGTGGCATCGGCGATCAGGTCGAACTCGGTCATCAGTCCCATGCCCCAGCCGGCCGGGAGGGCGACGGCGAGGGGGAGGATGAGGCCGCCTTCAACCAGATCGTTGCCCGCGTCGCCGATCTTGAGCGGGATTTTGACGAACGGCATCGCGGCAAAGGCGGTGTCGCCACCGTCGTTGCCCCAGAAGTTGTGCTTCACACGGATGGTCAGATCGCCCCAATCATTCGTCGTGG
>JANJTQ010000106.1 GCA_024711005.1 Opitutaceae bacterium
TCAAGCTGGGCACCGAGGAGCATATCATCCCGCCCCTCGGCGGTCATACGCAAACGACGGACGCGGCGGTCCAACGCGTCGTGTTTAAACTAGCCGCTCACACCTCCTCAAAATGGGAGGTCGTCGCCAACACCATTCAACCCGTCCGTCCGGGCCTCCGGACATTGGTCCTCCTGCGCGAAGGTCGTCCCGACAACATGGGTCACAGGGAGCTGATCGATATGCTCAAGTTCGACGACTACCCGCCGCCTCCCGAACCGCCCACCGTCGCCAGCCGTTGAACTCGCAGCCCTCCCGCTTCTTCATGCCCGCATCCAGCCTTCGCCTTGCCGCAGTCGCCGCACTCCTGACCGCGCTTCCGCTCTTCGCCGACGTCACCCCCGCGCTCCTCTTTCAAGATCACGCCGTCCTCCAACAAGGCCGGGCCGTTCCCGTCTGGGGCACCGCCGAAGCCGGTGAAAAGATCTCCGTCACCTACTCCGTCGGAACCACCACCCGCACCGCGTCGACCACCGCGGGCGCCGATGGTCGTTGGCGCATCGATCTGCCCTCGCTTCCCGCCTCCGCCGAACCCGCCACGCTCACGTTCACCGGAAACAACACCGTCACGCGCAGCGACATTCTCGTGGGCGAGGTCTGGCTCGCCTCCGGCCAGTCCAACATGGAATGGGCTCTCGGCTGGGGAACCCGCGTGACCAACTCCAAAGCCGAAATCGCCGCCGCCAACTTCCCGCTCATCCGCGAAATCAAGATCAAGACCGCCGCCGCCGACGCGCCGCAGATCTCCGCGCCCGGCAACTGGCGTGCATGCAGCCCTTCGACCGCCGGCAACTTTAGCGCCGCCGCCTACTTCTTCGCCCGCGATCTTCATCAAAAACTCGGCGTCCCCGTCGGCATCATCGCCGCCGCGTGGGGCGGCTCCAAAATCGAACCGTTCATGACACCCGCCTCGCTCGCCGCCGATCCCCATGGCCCCGCGGTGATCGACGAGTGGAAGACCAAGACCGCCGACTATCCCGCGCGCAAAGCCCGTTACGACGAGGAACACGCCGCATGGTCCGCCGCAAAAATCGCGGCCGAAAAGGCCGGCGAAAAATTCACGCAAAAAGCCCCCCCGCGCCCGCCCGGGCCCGGTCATCAAGCCACCCCGTCCGGCTCCTACAACGCGATGATCCATCCGCTCGTGCCCTATGCGTTGCGCGGAGCCATCTGGTCTCAGGGCGAGAGCAACGCCGGTCGCCATGTCGAATACCGCACCTTTTTTCCCTCGCTCATCGCCGGCTGGCGCGAGGTGTTCGAGCAACCCGCCATGCCTTTCTACTGGGTGCAGCTCGCCAGTTGGGGCGCGAACGGCGATCCCGACGGCGTTGGTTTTGCATGGCTGCGCGACGCGCAGGACCAGACGCTCTCCGTCCCGCACACCGGCCAGGCCCTCGCGATCGACATCGGCGAGGCCGGCGACATCCATCCCGCCAACAAACAAGACGTCGGACATCGGCTCGCCCGCCTAGCACTCCGCCGCACCTACGGCGACAAAAACGTCATCGATTCCGGGCCGACTTTCGCGCGCGTCGAGCTCAACGCCGGCGCGCCCAACCGGATTCGCATCCATTTCAACAACGTCGCCGACGGCCTGAAAAACACCAACGCCGATCCGACCGCGTCCGCGGCCGTGCTTGGTTTTGAGGTGGCCGGAGAAAACAAAGTCTTTCGAGCCGCCTACGTCCGTATCGAAAACTCAAATACCGGCGTCGTGATGCTCACCGCGCCCGAATCCGTTCCCGCGCCCGTCTTCGTACGCTACGCTTTCCGCAACAATCCGACGAACACGCTCGCCAACAGCGAGGGCCTTCCCGCCGCCCCTTTTCGCACCGATCCGTAACGGTTCCGCATGTAGTCCGGAGCCTCAGCCCGGATCCGGCCGCTTCTCGAATCCAGGAACGCCCGACCATGCGGGCGAACACATTTCAAATAAGGTTGTAGCCGAGGCCGTGTCGGCCGCGTGGCTCGAAATCCGTAACGAATCCCGGAGCACGCCCGACACGGGCGCGGCTACACACTATGCCCCGACGGCCATGACTTTATTCGCTATGGGTCCAATCCCCCGAAGCTTGCTTCGACTTGGATGACGCAGTGGAAGGTTTTGAACGTGGGAGCGAGCTTCCAAGCCCAAGTCACCGCACCATTACCCGGCCCGCCTCAGCCCGCCGGCTGAAGAATGATTTCGCCGCCTCCGGGAACAGCGTCGTAACGCACCTGCCCGTCGACCGCCTGCGCTCGCGTTTTCACGGTCCCTTGCGTGATGGCGCACGCTTTCCAATCCGCCGGCACCCGGGTGACCAGGCTCAACGGCATATCATAGAGCGCCGGATCCGCCTGGCTCGACAGGCTCAGTCGGATCTCCGTGGCCTCCGACTTCAGTGTCTTCAACTCCGCCGTCTTGCGCTCGGTCTGATATTGGTGCCAGGAAATCGGATCGGTGATCCAGAGCCGGTCCCGCTCCGACTCAAGCTTGTCGAGCAACGCGATAAACCAGTCCAGCGGCGTCACGTGCCAGTCGCCGCCGACGCCGTGAAAATCCAGGTGGCCCATCTCGCCTTTTTTCAGCGCCAAGTCGACCACCGCGATCATTTCGGCGGCGGACTTATGATGGAAGGGGGGCCCATAAAAGTGAGGGCGGTTGATGAGATTATGCTTCGCGAGAACGGCTTTGAATTCCTCCTTCGAGACCTTCCAGGGAACTCCACCCGGTTGTCCAAACGAAATCAGGCGCGGATTCTTGCGACCGGGATAATACGCGTTGATCGCGTCCTGGGCCTGGGACACTTCGGTCTCCAACTCTTCGACGTTTTGAACCCCTTTGTGGGTGAAGGTGTGGTTGGCCAGGACGACGTAAGGATTGGCCGCCGCCTGCTCCCATGCCGTCTTTAGATTTTTGAGCAGCCCGCCGCCGGCCACGATATAGAAAGTGCCGACCATCTCGCGCTTGGTGAGCTCGGGTATGACATTCTTGATTTGGGTCGGGTAACTGTCGTCGAACTCCAGCATGAACACCGCGCGTTTGCCGTTTTTCCATTTCAGAACCACGGAGTCGCCGGGATTGCCGCCGAGGTCCGCCGCAGGTTGCGCCGCCGGCGCAGGCGTCGCTGCAAAACAAACGGACATCAGAAGCGCCGTCACCGTCGTGAGAATTTTTTTCAGGGTCATAAATCTAGCATGATGGAGTGAGGGGCTCCGCTCTCGGACGATCGCATGGCGGAAAACCACGAACCTCGGCGGAGGGTCTGCCGGATGAATCATCAGGATTCCTCTTTCTTGGCAAAAGGGCGGTTGCTGGACAGTCAAACCGACAGGTGACCGCGACGGCGTGCCCTCTCAAAAACAACGACCGACAGCGGCGGCAACGTCCCGCTCCTTGACTGTCAAATTCCCTCCGGCTGGCGAAGCCCGATCCATCCTCCGATGGTGACCGCATGACCCCGCCCCGCCTTCATTTCGATAGCCGCCGCAAATCCCGCCGCGCATTTACCTTGGTCGAACTTCTTACGGTGGTTGCCATCATCGGCGTTTTGGCGGCCATTCTCATTCCCATCGGCGGCCATGTTCGCAAGACCGCCCGCAAAACCCAGGACATGTCGGGCATGCGGACACTCGGGCTGGCGATGCTTCAGTGCGCCGCCGAGAACAAGGGCATCATCAACGCCTGGGGCATGGTGGAAGGCAAGGGAACCAATCCCGTGAGCAATTCATACTGGGGTCGCGCCTGGCCCTACCTCCGAAACGCCGAGTTCAAGCAGCTCAACGTCGAAAACATGAAACAGGTCGCCGAGGACTTCATCTCGGTTGAGATCGAGGACCTCGATCAGGAGCTGATCGCGACCGCCAACGGGGTCAGATACTCCTGGGCCTTCAACAACAACCTGCGCAAGGCCGGTTCACCCGCCACGAAATGGGAGAACTACGCCGTTTTCACACGTATCCAAAATGTAGGACGTCCCGCTCTCGTTCCATACATGGCCGTCGGCAAATGGGGGTTTTGGAACCTCACTCCCAGACCTCTTCCCGCCACTCAGCCCAACGAGGGCGTTTACTGGCCCTATGACAACCAAAGCACCATCGTCGTCATGCTCGATGGCTCCACAGCCTTGTGGAACGAGCCGTTGACCCAGGCCGACATCAAATCGCGCATCCAGTGACCTCCCCGTCCGAATCCCGTTGCATCGTCTCCCTCACGTACGACGACGCCCTGCCCTGCCACTTTGAAAGCGTCGCCCCGCTCCTTGAGGAGCACGGCCTCCGCGGGACCTTCTACGTCCCGTGCGGCGATTCCTTCTTCGAAAACGCCGACTCCTGGCGCGAAGTCGCCGCGCAAGGCCACGAACTCGGCAACCACACGGTCTTTCAGCCATCCCACGATCGGATCCTGTCCGAGGACGCCTATAATCTTCGGTACTACACCCTGCGCCGCTGGACCGACGAGGTGCGTCTCGCCAACTCCATTCTTTCGCTTGTCGACGACCGTACCGTGCGCTCCTTCGGAAACACCTGCGACCGGGGCGTCATCGGCTCCGGGGAATCGACCACCGCCGTGGAAACGGTCCTCCCGAAACTCTGCATCGCCGCCCGTGGCCTGCCCAGTCTCAAGCCAATCAACCTGAAAAAAATCAACTGGTTCAACCTCGGCACTCGCGGCGCCGACCAGACCTCGTTTGAACAACTCCGCGCCGAGATCGATCACATGTGCGTGCAGGGCGGTTGGCTGATCCTGACCGCCCACGGCATCGGCCACCGCGACCACAAGCTCCACATGGACGAGGACGAGCACACCCGGCTCGTCGAATGGCTGGCGGCCCGGCAGGAATCCATCTGGACCGCCCCCGTCCGCGTCGTCGCAGAGGCGCTCAAACCATCCCGCCGAGCAGTGGCACAAGCCGAACGGTGACGCTGAAAGCACTCGCTCGCTCGGCCATTTTTACGTCCGGGAGGAGTGAGCGCCAGAAACCAAAAGCGAATCCCGCCCGCTGTTTCGACCCTTTCTCTTTATTCTTAATCTTTCTCCGTCTGCCCGGGAAACCGCTTTCCCTTCTCCTGTCATTCCTCGTTCAAGATCCCTGACGATAGAGAACGAAAACGCTCCCCTCATGCGCCCCGCCCTTTCCGCCTACCTCCACACCATGGAAGCGTTCTTCGACGCGGACGCCGGACTGCCCGTGTCCACATGGAAAGGTCCTGGCTACCACACCCGTGTGCCCGCCGGGACGAAGGTTCACGAGGTCGTCGTCGGGTTCACCTACACCCTCGGCCTCCTCGAAGAAGGGTCGCCCGGTTCTCTCACGCGCGCCCTGGGTATTCTCGACCGGTTGCTTCCGTTGCAAGACCTCGATCCGACCCGCGCAACGTATGGCATCTGGCCCTGGCTGCTCGAGGAACCGCTCGACCAGATGAGTCCGCCCGACTGGAACTGGGCCGATTTCCCCGGCGTGCGGCTCGCCCACATCTTGGGCGTTTTCGGAGACCGTCTTCCACCCGCCCATCGCCAAGCCGTGCAGCGCGCCTTGCACGCCGCCGCCCGCTCGATCTTCCGTCGCAACGTCGGCCCCGGCTACACCAACATCTGCTTCAAGGGCGCCGCCGTCTGCGGCGCGGCCGGCGAACTGCTCGACGATCCCTTTCTTCGCGATTACGCCCTCGCCCGGCTCGAAAACTTCATCGCCTACGTCCGCGCCAACGGCGGGTTCACCGAGTATTCAAGCCCCACCTACACGATGGTCGTGCTCCACGAGGCCGAACGCGCCCTGCTCGTGTTGCGCTCGCCCGCGCTCCGCGACGCCGTCGCCGCCGTTCACCGGTTGTGCTGGGACGACATTATCGCCGCCCTCCACCCGCCCACCGGTCAGTTCTGCGGCCCCATCAGCCGCACCTACTCCGATCGCCTCGAACCGGGGATGGTCCGCGGCATTGAGGAACGCCTCGGTCTGGAGTTGTTTCACCCGGCCGCCCCCGCCGCCCCCGCCGCATCCATGCCGCCCGGCTATCCCATCCCCACACTGCCGTGCCCCGAGGACCTGCGCCGAGGGCTGCAGGTGCGCCCGCCCGAAACGTTCATGCGCCGTCGCTACGTGTTCTCCTCGACGGACGCCAAGCGCGAACGAACCGCCTCCCGCTGGTTCGGCCCCGACGCCTGCCTCGGTTCGGCCAACTACGAAAACCTTTGGACCCAACGTCGTCCGCTCGCCGGCTACTGGCGCGTCGGCGATGCCATCGCCACCCTTCGCGCGAGCATACGTCATGACGGCGACCGCGACTTCTGCTCCGGAGCCCTGCGCACGCACCAGGAGGGTCGCTCGATCCTCGCCATCGCCTCGCTGGTAACGGATCGAGGCGATTTCCACGACATGCTCGATCGCCCCGCCGACGGAGTGTTTCGCCTCGCCGACCTGCACCTCTCATTCCAACTCCGCGGACCCGGCGCCACCATCACCGAAACGGAGCCCGGCATGTTCCTGCTCGCCTGCGGCCCCTGGCAGGCCGTCGTCCGTCCCGTCTGCGGAATCTTTGATCACCACACGATCACCTGGCGCGCCGAACAACACACCGATGAAGCCCTCCTCCGCGCCGTCATCGATAGTGGCGCCCCGCTCGTCCTCGAACCCGCCGCCGTCTCCGCCTTCGCCATCGGCTTCACACTCGCGCTTCAGCCCGTCGGCGCCCCCCAACCCTTCGTCTCCGGCTTCGTCCGTGAAGCCAACTCACTTTCCCTCAGCGCCAACTCCCCGCACGGACCGCTCGCCGTCTCCGCCCCGCTCAAGCCCGAGCCCCTCTGATTTTCCCGCTCCATGAGAAATCTCTCCGTCGCCTTCACCGGCGCCAACCGCGTCGAGCTGCACGACCTCGCCGTGCCCGCGCCCTCCACCGGTGAAGTGCTCATCGAGACGCGCCGCACGCTGATCAGCACCGGCACCGAACTCACCTGCCTCGGCCGGCGCTTCGAGCCCGGCAGCCACTGGGACCAATGGGTGCAATATCCGTTCTCCCCCGGCTACAGCAACGCCGGGGTCATCACGCAAACCGGCCCAGGCGTCACCCGTTTCAAAGTCGGCGACCGGGTCGCCAGCCGCACCGTCCATCAACGTTTCGTCGTCGCCCGGGAGGAAAACCTCGTCGCCATCCCCGACGCCGTTTCCGATGACGAGGCCGTCTGGTTCGGTATCGCCTGCATCGTCCAAAACGGCGTCCGTCGCGCCGGGCATGAACTCGGCGACTCCATTGTCATCATCGGTCTCGGCCTGCTCGGGCAACTCGCCGTCCAATTCGCCCGCCTCTCCGGCGCCCGCGAAATCATCGCCATCGACACCGCCCCGCGGCGTCTCGAGTTCGCCCGTTCCCACGGCGCCTCCCTCCTCCTTCAAAAATCCGTCGCCGACGCCCGCGCCGACATCCTCACCGCCACTCAGGGACGTCTCGCCGACGTGGTTTACGACATCACCGGTCATCCCTCCGTTTTGTCCTCCGCGCTCACGCTCGCCCGCGACCTCGGCAAGGTCGTCCTTCTCGGCGACGCCGGCAGCCCCACGCAGCAACACATCACCGGCGATCTCATCAGCCGCGGCCTTCGTCTCATCGGCGCCCACGACAGCAACCCGCCCAAAACCGCCAGCGACCACGCCTGGTGGACCCGCAACCACATGGCCGATCTCTTCATGACCTACCTCGGCCGCCGCCAGATGCAGGTCGATGATTTGATCACGCATCGCTTCAAACCCGCCGAAGCCGCCGCCGCCTACGCACGCCTCACCGAAGACCGCGCCACCGCCATGGGGGTCGTCTTCGAGTGGTAAGCTTCGGCCTCTTTCCCTGTCCCCTTTATCTTAATCTTTCCCGTTCCGTCTTCTCCCATGCCGCCGCTCCGAACCCGCGTGCTCTTCGCGCTCCTTTGCGCCCTTGCGTTAAAAACCCCGGCCACCGCCCTCGCCGTCTCGCTCGCCTCGCCGTTTACAAGCCACGCCGTCCTGCAACAAGGCATTCCCGTCCCCGTCTGGGGCAAGGCCGCTCCCAACGAAGCCATCGCGGTCACGTTCGGTTCCCAAACGCTCACCACCAAAGCCGGTGCAAACGGACGCTGGCGGGTCGATCTCGCGCCGTTGACCGCCTCCGCCACGCCCGCCGATCTCGTGGTCGCCGGCAAAAACACAATCACCCTGACCGACATCCTGGTGGGCGAAGTCTGGCTCTGCTCCGGCCAGTCCAACATGGCCTTCTTCGTCAAGTGGGCCGCCAACTCCAAGACTGAGATCGCCGCCGCCGACCACCCGCTCATTCGCCACTTCGGCGTGGAGAAAGCCTCCTCGGTCACCCCGCTCGAAACACTCAAGGGCCAATGGCGTGTCTGCACCCCCGCTCACGTTCGCGACTTCACCGCCGTCGGATATTTTTTCGCCCGCGAACTTCACCGGAAGCTCGGCGTTCCCATCGGTGTGGTGAACAGCTCCTATGGCGGCACGCCCGTCGAATCGTGGATGAGCGACGCCGCACTCAAATCCGATCCGGCGTTCTCCATCGTCCTGGAGCGCGTCGCCAAAACCACGGCCGAATGGCCGGCCACCTCCGCCCGCTATCGCGAGGAAACCGAGGCCTGGAAAAAAGCCGGGGCCGCCGCCAAGGCCGCCGGACAACCGTTCACCAGCCCCAAGCCCCGCCCACCGATCGGCCCCAATCACCCCTACATGCCGAGGCAAACCTACAACGCCATGCTCCACCCCCTCGTGCCCTATGCGTTACGTGGTGCGATCTGGTATCAAGGCGAAGGAAACACCTCCCGCGCCTCCGAATACCGCGGGCTCTTCTCCGCGCTCATTGCCCAATGGCGTCGCGAATGGGCGCAGGGAGACTTCCCTTTCTATTTTGCCCAACTCACCAGCTACAATGCCGGTGACGCCCAAGGCACCCACTGGGCCTTTCTCCGCGAAGCTCAAACGCAGACCCTCTCCGTGCCTCATACCGGCATGGCCGTGACCATCGACATTGGCGATGCGACCGACCTTCACCCGCGCAATAAGCAGGACGTAGGGCTCCGACTCGCCCGCCTCGCGCTTGCCCGTACCTATGACCAGAAAAACGTGATCGATTCCGGCCCCTCGTTCGACCGCGCCGATTTCAAGTCGGCGGCGCCTGCCGTACGCGTGCATTTCAAAGACTCGCCGGCCGCGCTGGAGAATGCGAATTCGGCCAACCCGACGGCGGTTCTCGGCTTCGAGCTCGCCGGAGCCGACCGCGTTTTCCATCCGGCCGAAGCGCGCGTCGAAGGCGCCACCGTTCTCGTCCGGTCATCAGCCGTCTCCTCTCCGATCGCCGTTCGCTACGCCTGGCGCAACGCCCCGTCGGCCACGCTCCGCAACGCCGCCGGCCTCCCCGCCGCCCCGTTCCGTTCGGACGATTGGCCGCAACCGTAACCCTTTCCACTCCTCAAGCCCGACCCTCACCCATCATGAAATATCCTAAAACTATTGCCGCATGCGTGGCCGCCTTTTTGCAGGTGTGCGCGTTGCAAGCGGCCGCTTCACTGACTGCGAACGGCATCGCCGCCAGCGCCCCGGGCGGCGGATCGCTCCGGTTGACTTACCCCCAGCTCCTCAACGCGGCCCGGAAACCGGTCGCGAAGATGATCGAGGCGGTTCCCTCCGATAACCAGACCGTCCTCCGCTACGACAACGGCGCAACCGCCCGCCTGACCCTCTCCGGCGACCAGGTCTCCGTCGTTTTCGACACGCTGCCCGACACGGTCAAAACCTTCAAAATGGAGTCCCGCCTGGGATTCCCGCTTTTGGGAGTCAACTGGAAGGCGGACGGCAAATCCTACACCGGTTTTCCGGAGGAAAAACCCAAGCATCCGCATCTGTTTCAAGCCGGCACCAGGACCTTCGGGTTCCAATACCCGACTGGGAGCATGCTCGACATCGACCTGCCCAATGCGGTCTACGTTCAATTGACCGACACGCGGGAATGGGGATGGAACAACTTCAACCTGACGCTCTTCGTCACCGTCATCTCGAAGGGCCCCTACCAATTCGCGTTCCGCAGCACGGCAGCCGGCACGTCGGCCTCCGGTGAAGCGCCCAAGGCCAAGGTCCTGATGGACAAATTCGGCCAATACACGCTCAAAGACTGGCCCGGCAAGGTGAAGTCCGAGGACGAACTGAAGGCCGACGTCGACGCGGAAAAAGCCTACTACGCGTCCTTCAATCCCCCGGCCTTCGACCGCTTCGGCGGCCTCCCGGGCTCGAAGGAGAAATTCGGCTTCCAGCAGACCGGCTTCTTCCACGTGGAGAAAAAAGACGGACGCTGGTATCTGGTGAACCCAGACGGCAACTGGTTCTACCATCTCGGCGTTTGCTCCTTCGCGCCCTACAGCAGCAGCACCTACGTCAAGGGCCGCGAAAACATCTTCGAATGGCTTCCCGCCCATGAGAGCGAGTTCAAGACGGCCTACGGACAAAACGGAGGCGGCGCCAAGGACGGCCAATTCAATTTCCTCATCGCAAACCGCATCAGAAAATACGGTGAGCCCTACGATGTGGAAAAGTTCACCGCCGAGATGATCATGCGCGTCCGCAAGTTTGGTTTCAACTCGACCGGCGCCTTCGGAATCGGCGCCCCCATCGCGAAAAAGGAAGCCGACTTCCCGTACGTTTCCGCGGTTTCGCTCAACGGCATCCCCCGGTTGATGCGCGAAGTGTGGGACCCGTTCGACGAGAAGTCCCGCGCGCAGTTCGACAAAAACGCGCAGGCGCTCGCCGGCGCCGCCAACGATCCCTTGCTCATCGGGCGCTTCCTCGCCAATGAACCGTTGTTCGAGGATCTCGGAAAAGCCGTCCCCGGCTACAACGAGACCAAGGCGTGCAAGCGCCGCCTCGTCCAGATGCTGGAGGAAAAATACACGACCGTGGAGGCCTTCAACCAAGCATGGAACACCCGGCTGGCCTCGTTCGACGAGGCTCGCAAACAGGGCCTGCCGGTCAAAACCAAGGAGGCATCCGCCGACATGGCCGCGTTCCTCGATCTTTTCCTTGAGGAATACTTCAAGTTCAGCGCCGAGACCGTCCGGAAATACGACCCGAACCACCTGCTGTTGGGCTGCCGCTTCCAATCCGGCACGATCAACAACGAAAGCCTCTGCCGGATCGGCGCCAAGTACATGGATGTATGGTCCTACAACTACTACACCTACGGCCTGGATGAAACGTTCCTGGAACGCATCCAGAAGGCGACCGGCGGAAAGCCGATGATGCTCAGCGAATTTTACTGGAACACCTTCGCCGAGTCCGGCGTGTCGGGCGGTGTCAAAGATGTCTCCAGCCAGCGCGAACGCGGCGTCGCCTACCGCCACTATGTCGAACACGCCGCCACCCTCCCCTACGTGATCGGCGTGGAATGGTACACGCTCACCGACACCGCCCAAACCGGCGTCGGCTTCGGCGGCATCAACGGCTTCAACGCCAACTCCGGCCTGTTCAGCATCACCGATCGTCCCTGGAAGGACATGATCGCCGAGATGGTCAAAACCAACTACGACATCTACCGGGTGGCCGCCGGGGAACGTCCGCGCTTCGTTTACGACGACCCGCGCTTCAACAGCAAGGGCAAGATCAGGAGTTCCATGATCGCCGAATACGTGCCGAAGCCCTTGGTGATCGATGGCGAAGGCGGCGATTGGCCGGGTGTTCCCGCCGAGCGGGCCGGCTCCAGCCACCTCGTGCAGGGCAGTTCCGCCGGCAAGTTCGAAGCCGCGTTCAAGGTCTCATGGGACAACACCTACCTCTATCTCCTCGCCGATGTCGCCGACGAGACCCCGATGAAAAACGAGTTGTCGGCCGAGGACCTCTGGAAGGGCGACACGATCGAGGTGTTCGTCGGCTCGGAAGAACCGAACAAAGGCGGACCACTGCTCTTCACCGATCGCCATGTATTCCTCTCGTCGATACAGGGCGTTCCCGGAGCCATCCACTTCGTCACCGGCCAGGGTGCCGAAGGCTCCAAGGCGGCCGTCCTCCCGAAGCCGGATGGCTCGGGCTACATCATCGAAGCGGCGATCCCGTGGCGGAGCCTCGCGGTCAAGCCCATGGCAAACGCCGAGTTGTTGTTCAACGTCGGGTTCGACGACAGTGCCACCGGCAAGTTCCGTCAGCGCCAGCTCATGTGGAGCGGCGATTCCAAGAGTTCCGGCGACCGCACAAACTGGGGAAGACTCCGTTTGAACAGCCAGTAATCCGGACGCACCTCACGCAGTCGCAAATGCCCCGCGTCATTTGGCGCGGGGCATTTTATTCGGTGCGTTTGTCGCCTTCGACTTGAAGGAAGCACCCGTCTTTCCTCATGCGAAACGAATCCGGAATTGTGTCCCGATATGGGCCGGGCAAGGTGTCCGCCATGAACAAAAAAACGCCGTTCATCCTCCTTGCGCTACCCCTCGCGTTTTTCGGTAACAGCGATCTTTCCGCGGCCGTCCTGGCCGATTACACCTTCAGCGGTAGCAACGACAATGTGTCGTCCGTCCATGACGATGTTTCCGCCACCGCGCTCTCCATCGGCCAGAGCGGCACGGAGTTCGGAACGGTCGGGGAAAGCAGCTTCGGCAATGGCTGGTCGATCCAAGGTCCCGCCAATGGACCAGGCGCCGCCGCGTCGGTGCCGACCCGGTTTATTCGCACCGGAAACGTCACCACCAGTGAAGCGGGTGCGGTGAACGCAAATGACTATTTCGAGTTCACGATCACGCCCGATTCGGGTTTCGCGACCTCGCTCACCTCCATCGAAATGGATATTGCCGCCACGGCTGCGGACGGCGGTTCCAACACCGTGAACTGGTTCGTGCGCACCGGCATCGATTCGTTCGGCACGACGGTGGACTCCGTTTTTTCCGTTTCAAAGATCGGAAGCGGCACATCTGCTTACAGCCACGTGTCGGCCAGCTTCACCGGCATCGCGTTCCAAAATCTGACGGAGGCGACAACCTTCCGCCTTTATACTTTCAGCAACACGACCGGAACCGCCACAACCTACGTAAACCGCATCGACAACATTCGTCTCAACGGCGACGTGGTCGTCGCGCCGATCCCCGAACCCGCCCGTTATTCGTTGATCCTCGGATGCCTCGGCGCACTGCCGCTGCTCAGACGCAAACGTCGCGTCCCAAAGGCCTCCACCGCGCTCGCGAACGCCTGAGCTGTGTCCATGCAGTCGAACGTGGCAGCCGAGCACAGGGACTGAGGCGCTGCGCGGCACAGTTGGAACCGCCAAGAAACCGGTTTGGCCTGCGTCGCGGGACGGGCATGTTTCTTGGGAGGTAACGAGGCTGGATGGATGGCGGCTGAGGCAAACGACGCATCGAGAGCTCCAGCGTGTCCGGAAAAACCAAGGTGGTCGGCGACCTCCAAGCCCCGTTGAAACCGTTCGCCTGCGAAACGCGCTCGGAGATCGCGTTCCACCCTAAATCCAACCGCATCGTTACGACGTAGCCCTGCATTCCAAACGGCTTCGAGAGGAGAAAATGGCCTATAACGTCACCGGTCTCCCCCGGGCTTGTTCAACAGGAGTCGTGTTGTCGGCTTCCGCGACAACACAACTCTCAGGGTTGGGCTCCGTTTTCATTTCTTCTTCATCCTAAGCAAACAATAGAGTGCGACCGCCCAATAAGTCACGACTACAACGACTGCGGCGAGCATTCGGGCTCCATGGCCTCCACCTGAAATGCCAGTAGCGGAATTCCTACTGACCGCGGCTTGGAAAAAATAGAGGCCACCGATTCCAGTGACTACGATGCCGAATATGGCAATAAGCACTGCCGCCCACAATAAGCCCCATTTGGAGTTTGGGCCTTTTGCTTGGGGGCATTCCGGATCGGTTTTCATATTCTGTCAAACGCCTCAGGTCAGACGCGACCCGCACAGAATGCCAGTCCGGAATAATAACATAATATCACTCGAAAACTGAAAGCTCGTCTTAAACTTACCGCCTAGTAGCTCGTATCACTCTAGATTTCGGCAGGCGAATACGCGTCCAGAAATGAGTTTTCGTCACAGAGAACACCGAGCTCCGACACGCGGCCGACACGGCCGCGGCTACAACTTTAGGCAGCCAGCTTGCTGGCGCGTTCGGAGCGCGTGCAAGCACGCGGCCTACCCCGAACAAGTTACGGCACCCAAACAAAAGACCATCGCTGCGACGGGGTCCGCCGGTTCCGTGTGCTTGACGGGATTGCGACAATAGTAAAGAGCCTCGGACAAGCTCGCCGCGTTTCAAACAAGACCGCCCCGCCCCCTTGCCCTTCGTATAGATCGCCCGCCAGAAGACCGACGTCGTCTTTCAATCCGGACGCCCAAAGCCATCCCCCATGTCCCTCCCCCTCGTTTTCGTAAAGCCCACGACGAACTGCGACCGCGTCCGGTGCCGGGCCGGCTGGCGCTACACGCGCGAGGAGAGCGGACGGCTCGCGGACCAAATGCTGTGGGTGGTCTGGGCCGGTCGTGGAAATCTGAATACACAGGGCGGCGACATCGAGCTGCGCTCCGGCTTTTGCGTCTGGATGCGACCGGGCGCGGTCTACGAGGCCACCCAGGTCGACGGCGATCCGCTTGGCCTGACGTCCATCCACTTCCAGTTTCAGAAAAAACATCTCAACCACAGCCACCAGTTCCCGGAATTTTTCGATGTCTGGGACCTCAGCTACATCGACGCGCTCACGCGGCGCATCGTCGAGATCATGCACCAAGGCTCCGTCGACGAGGAGCAACAGCGCACGGCGGGACTGCTGCTCTCGGGCCTGCTGCTGGATCTGACGAAATCGTTTCGCTACACGGAAAAGAAATCCGTCAGCCCCATCGCGCGGCATCACAACGCCACGATACGGAGAACCGTGCAGCATATCTACGACTCCGTGGAATCGCCCTTGAGCGTGGCCGATCTCGCACGGAAGGCGGGTTACAGCCCGGCGCACTTCAGCACGTTGTTCAAACGCATCACCGGCCAGACCGCCGAGTCGATGATCGTGCAGGCGCGACTCGAAAAAGCCTCCCGGCTTCTGCGTTGGTCCAACTTGTCCATCGGCCAGGTCGCCGAGGCGGCGGGTTATCCGGACGTCTATTTTTTCTCGCGACAGTTCAAGTTGAAGACGGGCCTCACTCCTACCAACTACCGGCTCGCCGGGCACGAGGACCGGCTCGAATTGCTCAACATCCACCACGAACCGGTGATCTCCCGCCAGTCGCCGGGCGCGGAGGATGTGAAGCACGGTTTCGAGAGCGGCCGCGTCGTCAAGCTGGGGCAAGTGTACCACCTCATCACCGTGGAGATGGCCGGCAACCCGAAGAACGTGAAGACGCGGCTCGCCCATTGGACGAGCAAGGAGGGGCTGCGTTGGACACGGCGTGCCACCCTGTTCGAATCGAGCGGCAAGTTCGACGGCTCGGACCCGCGGGCGTCGCTGTGGTCGCCGACTCCGATTTTCGACGAGGAAGAACAGCGATGGAATTTGTTCTATGTGGCCTACCGGGCGGCGGAGAACACGGCCAAAGCCTGGCACAACAATTACGAGGGCCGCATCTGGCGCGCGGTGTCGCAGACGCCCGGCCTCGACGGCATCGGCGGACCCTACGTTGACCAAGGCGTCGTGCTGGCGCCGGGCCCGGAGTCGCAGGCGTGGGAAGGGTTGCAGGGCGTGGACTCGTTTTCACCCTACCGCGTCGGCAAGGACTGGTATGCGTTTTACGGCAGCGCTCGCACGGAGCACGTGCCGTGCGAATGGTGGGGCGTGGGCCTGGCCGGCTCGAAACGGCTCGCGGGTCCGTGGAAACGACTGCCCGCGGGGAACCCCGTGCAACTCGACGAGGTGTTCGTCGAAAGCCCGGTCGTGATGCCGCTCGACTCCCGCGGCGGACACCTCGTGCTTTTCAACGGCGGACATCGCGGAGGGATCGGCTACAGTTTTTCCGCCGATGGCATCCATTGGCCGAGAGCGGATTTTATTTTGGAGAAAGAAATGCTCCCGTCCTGGCCCAAAATCGTGCGCACCCCGCTCGGAGCGATCTTCGAGGAGGACGGCCGCCTGACGATTTTCTTCACCGCGTTCGACGAATCCTTTTACGGCAACGTCGGCCTGCTTCAGGTCCGGCTGGTCAAGGTGCCGAAGTAAAATCCTCGCTCGTACGGCGGCCTTCGCAAGGGATCGGCGGATCCACCTTGTAAACGCGAGGTGTTCTGTGCCGCGCGCACCCAAAAATAAACACAAGCCAATCAAGCACGCGTCCATCATCAGGTTGAAAGTCGACCGCCAGCGGATTGCCGTTTTTGATCGCCCGCCCGAGTGAGGGAATTTTCCTCAAACCTCGAACGCAGGGCCCGCCGGACCGCTCCGGTCTGCACTTCGACCGAAGGCCAATATCTAAAATAAGTACAAAGCAATCACGGGTCCTTCCATTGTTGGAATTACCCGCCTGGGGTATGCTCACGGCGATGTTAACCCGCCGCACATTCCTACCCTCGGTTCTCCTGCTTTGCATCGCATTGTCTCCTTTCGCCCGCGCGGAAGGGACGGGCCCCACGCCCTATCCGCCCAAGACCGACGAGGCCGCCTGGCCCGGCGCCGGGGTGATTCGCGTGTTTCCCTGGATGGTTGAGAACCGCGATTACTTCTGGACCAAACGCACCCAAAAACAGGGCGCGGTCGTCTTCATCGGCGACTCCCTCGTCGGAAACTGGAAGGACCTCGAACGCACCTTTCCGGGCCTCAGCGTGGCCAATCGCGGCATTGGCGGTGACGTGAGCCGGGGCGTGCTCTTCCGCTTCCAGGAAGATGTGTTGGACCTCAACCCGAAGGCGGTCGTGATTCTCATCGGCACCAACGATCTCAGCGCTCGCGGCAGTTCCGACGACGTCATCGCCAACCTTTCCGCGGTGATCGCGATGGCCAAAAAGCACAACGCCTCGATGCCCGTCGTCGTGTGCACCGTCCCTCCCCGTAACAGCCCCAAGGCGCCGATCCCCTCCGGTGCGGTCGAGGAACTGAATCAGAAAATCCGCGCCCTCACCGCCAGCGGCGTTCAGGTGCTGGACTTGTTCGCACAGCTCGCAACCCCCGAAGGCAAACCGGTCCCCGAATATTTCGGGGGCGATCTGCTCCACCTTGCCAAGCCCGGTTACGCGAAATTCCGCGAAGCCGTTCAACCGTTGCTCCCCGCCGCGGCCACCCCGTAAGGCCGTCTCCCTCCTGACTCCGGGCGCGCCTCTCCCCCGCGCCCCGAGTCCGGGCACGCCGCTCCGGACCCCCCCCCCCCAGCCGGCCCCCCCAGGTCACCCCAAGCATACCCGGGCCGGCGTTGCGCTGGTCATTT
>JANJTQ010000150.1 GCA_024711005.1 Opitutaceae bacterium
CGTCGATCACCATGAGGGCGGCGTCGACGGCGGTGAGCACGCGGTAGGTGTCTTCGGAGAAGTCCTTGTGGCCGGGCGTGTCGAGCAGGTTGACCGCGTAGCCCTGATAGTCGAATTGCAGGACGGTCGAGCTGATCGAAATGCCGCGCTGCTTTTCGAGATCCATCCAGTCGGAAGTGGTGGCTCGCTGGCTCTTGCGTGCGGTGACGGTGCCGGCGAGGTGAATGGCGTTGCCGTAGAGCAGGAACTTCTCGGTCAACGTGGTTTTGCCGGCGTCAGGGTGCGAGATGATCGCGAAGGTGCGGCGGCGGGCGATTTCCTGGGCGGGCGTCATGGCGAAACCCTCAACGCAACAGGGGCGGGGCAGGGAGGGAAAGCCTTTATTTGACGGGCAACGCACGGACGGTTTCGGGAGTTACGTCTTCGCGCGGGTGAATTTAACAAACTTATGTAACTTGCGGGATGGAACCGGATCTGCGGGGACGCATCTTAATGCGCTTTAGTTGTCATTCGTTATGTTGATCGTGCTCTTGATTGTCGCCGCGGTTTACCTCCTGGGCCTGCTCGTGCTGGCGGGCGCGGTGTGGCGCGCACCGGAGGGCTTTGAGGATGAGCGCGGTTTTCATGAAGGTCGATGTACGGCGATGGACGATTCGGGCCGGTGATTGAACGGATTGATCGGTACACTCTAACGCGCGAAGGCCCCGGTTGTTCGCCGGCCGCCTCGGCATTTCGATTTTGCACAACAGTCGGAAGGAAACGGGCCGATGATGGTGCCGATACTTTGAATTTCCACATCATGATCACTTGGGTAGCTACTTTTGGGATAATCTATCTGGCCGGGTTTGCCCTCATGGCACGCGCGGTGAAAAACTCCTGTGAGGGCTATGAGGACGAACGCGGATTTAACTTGGGGCGACCTCCGGAGAGAGACGATGACCCTGAAGCATTTCGCTGAGGTGGAGCGCCGAGTTTGAGCTTCTCCTCCGGGCTGCGACTGTGATGATGCGCCGATGTCCTCGCCCGTTCCGTCTCTGAAACTTAAAGCCAACGCCAAGTCGCGCGTTCTCACCGGCCACCCGTGGGTGTTCGCCAACGAGGTGGAGGCTTTGCTGCCGGCGTCCAATGACGGCGGGGTGGTCGAGTGCCGCGACCGTGCGGGACGCTTCCTCGGCAGTGGTATCTATAACTCCAAGTCGCAGATCATTTGGCGTCGCTTGAGCACGCAACGCGTGGCGCTCGACGAAGCGTATCTGCGGACCGCGTTGACCAAAGCCATCGCCCGTCGTGACGCCTCCTCCCGACACCGCCGGCTTGTGTGGTCGGAGTCCGATGACTTGCCGGGCGTGGTGGTCGATCAATTTGGCGACACGCTGGTGCTGCAGGTGCAGACGCTGGCGATGGATCAACGCACGCAAGTTATCACCGATTTGCTGGAGGAACTCGTCTCGCCCTCCGAGATCATCGTGCGCAACGACGCCCACATCCGAAAACTCGAAGGACTGCCGCTTGGCGTCCACACGCGCAGCGGCAAGACGTGGGAGCCGCGGTGGGAGAAGATCGACGGCTTCGATTACTGGCTCGACCTGCAAAGCGGCCAGAAGACCGGTTTCTATTTGGACCAACGCGAGCAACACGCCGTCCTGGCGAAACACTGCGCGGGCAAGCGCGTGCTCGATGCGTTTTGCAATCAGGGGCCTTTCGCGCTGCACGCGGCGCGCGCGGGTGCGACCGAGGTGCTTGGTTTGGACAGCGCGGCGGACGCGATCGATCAGGCGCGCAAAAACGCCGAACGCAACGGAGTGAACGCCTCGTTCGCGGTCGCCAACGTTTTCGACTGGTTCAACGATCCGGCGCGACACGGCGAGCCGTTATGGGATGTGATCGTGCTCGATCCTCCGCCCTTCGCGAAATCGAAGAGCGCGCTCGAGGGCGCCTTGCGCGGTTACAAAGAGATCAATTTGCGTGCGATGCAGAGCCTCGTTCCCGGTGGTTTGCTGGCGACCTACACCTGTTCGCATCACATGCAGGACGCGGAGCTGCGCGGCGTCCTGGCGGAGGCCGCGACCGACGCGAAGCGTAAAGTCCGCGTCGTGGAGTTCTGTCATCAGCCGGCCGATCACCCTGTGCTCGTTACCATGCCGGAGAGCGAATATCTGCGCGGATATATCGTGCGTGTGGAATAACGCGGAGCCCGGATCGCGTCCCGGAATTTCCAAATCTCGTTCATTTTTTAATCAGACAACCCGCCGGCAAATTGTCGGTCGTCAGGATCTTTTTGTGATTGCCTCGAATTAGTGGACACAGACATCCGCCGTACATCGTAGCGTTTGGGTCGCTTCCGAGGACAGGAGCGAAGAAGCTTGCCGCAGGAAGCGACCCAAGCGCGGAGGAGGAGGAGTCAGCCCGGATCGGGCGGCCCCCGAAAGGAGCCCATGAAAGAACAACAAGTGAATGGATTAAACCGGTATCGTCGCTTCGACGAGACCTTCAAACGACATGCTGTGGAGTTGTCACTGCGGACCGATCGCACGGTCAAGGCCGTGGCCGAGGAGTTGGGGATCGCGCCAGACCGGCTGTATACGTGGCGACAACTCTATGCACCCAAGCCCTCGGGATTGGAGCAGGCCAAACCTGACCGGACGCTCGAACAGGTCGAGGAAGACAACCGACGGCTGCGGGCCGAGGTGTTGCGGCTGCGAGAGAGGGAGATCGTGCTAAAAAAATCACTGGGCATCCTCTCCGAAACGCCCGAGAGCGGTATGCCCGGATCAAGGCGATGAAGGGCGAGCACCAGGTCAGCATGCTTTGCGAACTACTCGGAGTCTCGCGCAGCGGGTATTACCGATGGCAGGCGGCGAAGCCCACCAAGCGCCAACGCGACGACGCCGCCTTGGCGGCGCAGATCGGACAGTTCCACCGACAAAGTCGGGGCAACTACGGCGCGCCTCGGATCGTCGCCGACCTGCGCGAAGCGGGCTCTCGGACCAGTCGTCGCCGTTGCGCCCGACTGATGCGTGCGCTTGGCGTGCGGGGCAAAAAGAAGCAGCGGCGTAAACCACGCACCACAGACAGTCGGCACGGCCGAGCCGTGGCACCCAATTTGGTGAAGTTGGTCGAAACACCGCACGCTCCCGATCAGCTTTGGGTGACCGACATCACCTACCTGGAGACCGGTCAGGGATGGCTGTATCTGGCGGCCATCCTCGATGCGTGGAGCCGCCGCGTGATCGGTTGGGCTTGTGCTCCGACGTTGGCCGCCCCGCTGGTCATCGCAGCATTGCGCATCGCCGTGAAACGTCGCCGACCGCCCGCAGGCACTATCCACCACTCCGACCGCGGCAGTCAGTATACCGATGCCCAACTACTCGACTTGCTCGATACCACCGGCATGGCCCGCAGCATGAGCCGTGCGGGCAATTGCTACGACAACGCCATGATCGAATCGTTTTGGAGCACTCTCAAAACCGAGACCGGCATGGACGTTGTTATCCCTGCTACACGCCGGCAGGCCGAGCTTGCCGTCTTCGATTACATCGAGACGTTCTACAACCCGAGGAGGCGCCACAGCTCTCTCGGCCAAATCTCCCCTGTGGCTTTCGAACTGAAACATCAAAAATTAAACACCAAAGCCGTCTGATTTGGTGTCCACTTTTTCGAGGCAAGCCCA
>JANJTQ010000159.1 GCA_024711005.1 Opitutaceae bacterium
CTGACGCGAGCCCATGCCTTGGCACGTCTGTCTCCGAAAGGAGTTTCAAATTAAAACCAACTGGAGAGCCGGATGCGGGAGACCCGCCAGTCCGGTTCGGAGGGAGGGGCGGGTTTAATCCCCGTCCCTACCCCTATCAGATTTGCCATCGGACAGGGGGGCGAGACCATGACGCGCATGTCGATTTTTCGCACCCGCCGCTCGATCAAACCCGCAGCCATGGATGCGCACCGCGAGGTGGCGCGAGATCTGTTGCTGGCTATTTTGGGCGACGCACACGCCGCGCCGACACATGGGCTCACCCAGCCGTGGCGATTCCATGTATTTGCGGGCGAGGCTCGCATTCGATTGGCCGGCGCGCTCCAGGAGATTTACGACCGGACGACGCCGGTGTCGGCGCGCAACGAGGAAAAACGCGCCAAGCTCGGCACGACTCCGCGGCTCGCCCCGGTGGTCATTGCGGTCGCCGCGCGGGTGGAGCCGAACGGCAAAATCCCCGAGATCGAGGAAATCGCGGCGACCGCCTGTGCCGTGGAGAACCTGATGCTCTCGGCGCACCAGAAAGGACTCGGTTCCTACTGGAGCACGCCACCGGCGACGATGTCGGCGGAGTTTGCGACCTGGCTCGGACTGGATGACGCCCACCGCATGCTGGGTCTGGTGTATCTCGGTTATTCGCAGACCGGGAAAACGCCGGGACCGATTTCGCGCAACCCGCTCACCGCGCACGTGGTGTTCCACGAGGGGTGAGTCGGGCGGGTTGTTTTGCCTCGGTCGGAATCAGACGAGGCAGGCTTTGAAGCCTTCGGTGAGGGCTTCGCGGTCCAGATTCTTGCCGATAAAGACGAGGGTATTGGTGCGCGGCGCGCCGGCCCAAGGTTTGTCGAACTTGGCGTCGAAGAGCATGTGCACGCCCTGGAAAACGAGTTTGTTGGGCGAGCCCTTGACCGCGAGGACACCCTTGCAGCGATAGATGTCGTTGCCCTTGGTTTTGAGGAGCTCGCCGATCCAGTCGTTGAGGCGCTTGCCATCCAGGTCGCCGGTTTCGGTGATGCCGACGCTGGTGACGTCGTCGTCGTGCGAATGGGTGTGCTCGTAGTCCTGCTGCCAGCCGGGCCGGGCGTTCTCGCCCATGACCTGAATGTGGAGCGGGTGATGTCCGCAGGCTTCGAACACCATGAACAAACCGGGCTCGGCAACGGTGAGTTCGAAATGCGCGTGGGCGTGTTCGCCGATTTGCAGGCGCTGAAGCGTGCCGCCGGGTGTGACCGTTTCGCCGGGCTTTACTTGATTTTCCCAGTCGGAAAACACCAGCACGGCCGCGTCGCGGGCGGCGGCGAGGTCGGCTTCGGAGAAGGACTTTACGGGCATCACCACGATGTCCAGCGTGCCTTCGGCGCCGTGGTGGTGATGGTGATCATGACCTTCGTGTGAGTGGCCTTCGTCGCCGTGATCATGACCGTGCTCGCAGTGACCGTGGCCGCAGCACTCGTCGTGACCGTGGCCGATCACGAGTTGATGTTCGCCCTTGGGCAGTGCGTAGACGCCGGCCCACTCGAAGGGGTAGGATGGCTCCATGAATTGCGGGTCGAGATCGGTGGCGCGCGAAAGATTGAAGCCGCCGACGTTGAGGACGTGCTTGAGGTCGAGGGCGGCGTTCTGCGTGTGATGGATTTTCGCAGCCGCATTCATGGAATGAATACGCGACTCCAGGGCTTTGAGATCCGCGGGCGAGACGAGATCGATCTTGTTGAGGATGATGACATCGGCGAAACCGATCTGCTTTTTCACCTCGGGCGAGTCGTCGATGTGCAAGAGGACGTGTTTCGCGTCGACCAGGGTGATGATGCTGTCGAGGCGGAAGCGGGTACGCATCTCGTCATCGGTGAAAAACGTCTGGGCGACGGGGCCCGGGTCGGCGAGTCCGGTGGTCTCGATGAGGATGCCGTCGAGCTTGTCCTTTCGCTTCATTAGGCGGCCGAGGATCCGGATGAGGTCGCCGCGCACGCTGCAGCAGATGCAGCCGTTGTTCATTTCGAAGATTTCCTCATCGCTCTGGATGACGAGTTGGTTGTCCACGCCGACCTCGCCGAACTCGTTTTCGATCACGGCGATTTTTTTGCCGTGCTGCTCGGTGAGGATGCGGTTGAGGAGCGTGGTCTTGCCGGCGCCGAGAAAGCCGGTGAGGACGGTGACGGGAATGGGAGCGGGAGTGGTGGCGTCGGAGGTGGGCGAGGACATGGAGGAAATGACCAATGACCAATGTCCAACGACCAATGAAGCGCAAATTACACCGAGTGATGGCGATCGTCCGCGAACTCAATGGCCGTGGCCGGCGTGGCTGTCGTGGATGCCGTAGGCCCAGAGGGTGTCGCTCCAGAGGATGCGGCCGTCCTGGCGCAAGGTGAGCTTCACCTTGTGGTGGGCGTACGGATCGATGCGCGTGGCGGCGGGGCCGAAGCGGTTTTCCTCGGCGCTCCACGAGAGGGTTTCGCGGCCGAAATCGCCGGCGACTTCAAGCGTCGTGCCGGGGCCGGGAGCGGGCGTGAGGACGGCGGACAATGCAGGCGCGATCCAGCCGAGTTCGAGCGTGTGGGGCGCGCCGTTGATCGAGATGTCGTAGAGCGAGCCTTGATTCGGACCGCGGCGGACCTCGTGCGCCTCGTGATCGAGATTTTTTTGATAAAACGGGATGTAGATAATTCCGCCGACCAAGGTGAGCACGAGCGCGGCAATGATCGCGGTTTTCGCCGACCAGCGGCGTGCGGGGGTTACGAGGACAGGTTCGTCGGAGTAGGACATCGGGAGGATTAAACTGAGGTCGGAGCGGCGATGCCGAGTGCTCGGGTCATGACTCCGAATAGCGCGGTGTTTTGCACCATGCCGCGGATCGATTCGCTACCGGGTCCGAAGGCGGCGAGCTCGACGTGGTCGGTGGTGTGGGCGACGCCGGTCCAGCCGACCGACGTGTAGTTGGCCATGATTTGGGCGAGGGTGATCATCGGGGAGTTGCGCACCCGGTAGCCCTCGCGTGGCGAAGGGTCTTTGCGGAGGGCGCGGCCAAGCAGGTCGATCTCGTCGTCGATGAGGGTGATGCCGGTGCCCTCGGCGACGCGGGCGCGGATTTGCGCCGAAGTGCTGTCGGCGTTGAGTCCGGAGAGCGTCCAAGAGTTGGTGCGGCTGATTTCGGCGATGCGTTCGAAGCATTTGCCGGTGTCGCCATAACTGCCGCCGCGACTGTCGAAGTTGCCCCCGGAGCCGTTGAGGCCGGGGTTGGCGTTGCCGTGGTCGCTGGCGACGATGACGAGCGTATCGTCGCGATTGGCGACGAAATCGAGGGCGATCCCCACGGCCTCATCGAGCGCGAGTTGGTCGTGGAGGAGTCCGCCGATATCGTTGGCGTGGGCGGCGTGATCGACGCGGGCGCCTTCGATCTGGAGAACAAAACCGCCCTCGTGGCGTGAAAGGCGGTCGAGCGCGGCGCGGGTCATCTCGGGGAGACGCGGGACGGAGGCGATGAGCGCATCGTCGGCCCGATGATCCAAGTCGTAGGGCAGGTAGCCTTCGGTGAACACACCGAGGAGCCGGCCGTCGGCGGGCGTGTTTTGCAGGGCGGCGCGGTCGCGGGCGACGTGATAACCCTCGCGTCGAAAATCGGCGAAGAGATCGCGTCCGTCCTTGCGCCGGGATGGATCGAAGAACTTGGTGCCGCCGCCCAGGAGCACGTCGATCCGGCGGTCCAGGTATTGGGTGGCGATTTCGGCCTCGTCGCCGCGGAACGCGGTGTTGGCGGCGAAACCGGCCGGGGTTGCGTGGGTGATCGTGGCGGTTGTGACGAGACCGGTGGCGCGGCCGGCTTCGCGGGCGAGTTGGAGAATCGTCGGACGGGGAAGACCGTCGGGGGTGATGTTGATGGAGCCGTTTTTGACCTTGTGACCGCAACCCCACGCGGAGGAGGCGGCGGCGGAGTCGGTGACGAGCGAACTGGCGGACGACGTATCCATCAAAGACCTACGGACGTCGGGACGGTCGTAGAGACCGAGCCAGCGGGTGCCTCGGTTTTTGTGCCGGCGCAGGTAGCGTTCGGCGAGGGTGAGCGTGCCGAGGCTCATGCCATCGCTGACGAGGAAAATGATGTTCTTGGCTCGACCGGAACGGGTGGTGTTGCGACTGGCCGGCGGAGAATCGGCGGCGCGCAAGGTGGTCGAGAGGACCAGAGAGCCGGCCAGTCCGGTGCGCAGGAAGTCGCGGCGATTGAGCAGGGGCATCGCGCCAGCTCAATCGGGACGGGAAGCCAAGGCAAGCGCGCGGAGGGTTGCGCTTTGGAGAACGGCGATCGTCGGACGAAGGAAACGGCATGGTGGCCGGCAAAACCAAAAGATGGACGGCGACCTCCGGGCGTCGTCGAGACCGTCGGCCTGCGAAACACGCTCGGAGATCGCGTTCCACCATGAATCCAACTGAATCGTTACGGCTAAGCCGTCCGTAACAAATCTGACGGCCGCTTTCGGTGTTTCATTCCCGGCGAAATACCCTCCGGGTATTCCTTGGTCATTCACCACCGAAATCTGCTCGCCATCTTACCCCGCTACTCCGCCTTCAATTGAATCGTTATGGCTTAGGCGCTGTCTTCAAAATAACCCGACGCTCTGCTTGCGCCCTGCGGGTGAGAAGGAAACCAAGCTGGGCCGGCGTTGCCCTCGGCGGCATGGGCCGCTGGCCCACCTCCGCCTCGGTCGCCTTGGCCGAGCATGGTTTCCCTCTCACGTAGCATCGGTTTATTTTGAAGACAGCGCCTA
>JANJTQ010000202.1 GCA_024711005.1 Opitutaceae bacterium
GGGCATGGTGCCAAGGCCGTGCCGGGTCTGAAACTTGATGAGTGTTTTCGGAAGCGGCTTGTTGTTGAGCGCGGGGCCGAGACCCGCCTCGCCGCCCGGATGGCACGTGTGACAGTGTTGCATGAAAACGCGCCTGCCCTCGGCGAACGCATCGCCCTTGGCCGCGGTGTATCCGACGATGGGTTCCGACCGACGCGCGCTGGTGCAGGCGCCGATGAGAAGAACGGCAGCGACCAAGCCAAGTGCCTTGAGGAGCGTCTTCATGGGATCATTTCCTCCGTGTGATTCGCCAGATCACGCCGGTGCCCGGCCGGGGTTTGGCGCCTTCCTTGTCGTGTAACATCACTCCGAAATCGACGACGTAGAGCGCGGTGCCATCCGGGGAAAAACGCGCCGCCACCGGTCGTTCCAAACCTCCGCCGCCGACGAACGACGCCGGCCCCGCTTTGCCTCCGCGGTTGACGGCGAAGTCTTCGATCTCGCCGTGGTTTACGTTTACCCGGACGACGCGGCAGCCAACGGGCGCGAGCACCTTGCCGGTTGCCGGTGCCTCATCGCCGAACAGTGCGACGAATGCTTCGCCGACATGCCCGAACGCTTCGTTCCGCGAAAAATCAAAGCCATCGGCCGACGAGTGAACCGCGAAGATCGCCTTCGGTTTCGGTGGTTCTCCGGGATGTTGGGCGAGGAGGAACTTCAGCGCCGGTTTCCCCGGCGGACGATACCTGTCTTCGGTGATCGGATCTCCGCCGACGAAGTCGGGCCAGCCATACCAGGCGCCCGGTGTGATCTCCCAGAGAAAATCGGGCGCGCCCCAAACGGGACGGCTTCCGCGATCGTCAAAACCATTTTCGGTGACGAACAGTTTTCCGGCGACGGAAAAGGCCAGGCCGAACGGGTTTCGGAATCCCCACGCGACCAGCTCCGGTTCGCCGCCCTCCGGCCGGACGCGCAACACGGATCCGCCGCACTTCACCCGGCCTTTGATCACCTGGCCCGGTTGTGATCGCGTGCCGAAAGGAAGAAAGGCGCCCGTCATGACTTTTCCGGCATCCTTGCCGGCGAGCGGATTGGCGGACTCGAAGTTGATCCCGACGAGCGTGATGTCCGCGCCCGGAATGTCATGAAAATCAGGATACCGCGAAAGCCAGCCGAATTGCGCGTTGTCCTCGCCGACCACGCCGGAGTTGGTGGCGGTGCCTTGCGCGAAATAGAGCCAGCCATCGGGGCCGATCACCGGCCCGTTGGTGTGGTGATCGCCGTGACTCGGCAGGCCGTCCACCGCGATCGCGGTTTGTCCGTTCGCATCGATGCGCAGGATCTTCCCGCCGCCGCGGACATCGCCGGCCGCCACGAAGAACGCGCCGTTATGAAACGTCACGCCGGTCCACGGTCCGTCCTGGTCGCCATGGGCGAGAACACGAGGCGTTCCATTTGCCTCGATGCGCAGGAGTCGAGGCTCGGTGAATACTTCTCCGTAAGAATAGCCGGATTCAACGATCACCGGAGTGCCTTCATTATCGAAGGTGATTCCCGTCGGAAACGTGAGACCGGTCGCGACCGCTTCGATCGCATAGCCGCGGGGCAATGCCACGTCGGCGGGGACGATTTTGCGCGGCCCGGCGAACGACGTCTGACCGGCGCCTGCGCTTGGTCGGATGGAATAACAACCAGCGCAAAGCAGCACCGTCGTGACGGTGATCGCTGTAATCGCAAGAGCGTAGGATCGGTGCATCGGAGGAACGGGTTTGCTTCGCGCCGCATGGATGCGGCGCGAAGCAGTGGGTTGTTTTCAATGGTTCCGTGGACGCGTTAGCGCCCGAGGCCGGCGCCGGCCATTTCGCGGCAGGCATTGGCGCAGCGACGACACGCATCCGCGCACCGCTGACAATGATCCACCTGGTGCTTGGCACATTCCTCGCCGCAAGCCTCGCAGATTTCGGCGCAGAGCTGACAAACGTGCTCCGCAAACACGGAGCCGCGGGCCATCTCGCGTTCGGCGAGCGAACAGATGTCGGAGCAACTGCGATCCAGCTCGATACAGCGAGCCATCATCTTGACGTTGTCTTCATGCAAACAGGCCGTCGCGCAGTGTTCGCACTCCTGCATGCACAGATGACAGGCCTCGATACAATCTTGGTATTTTTCGTGGGACATGGGTTTTCTTTTTTTTGGTGATTTCGCCGGTGCGTGTAGGCACCGCCTTTGGGTTTTCATGGGCGCTGGAAATTGATCGGGCCGCGGGCCCGTCAAAATGAACGTTGGTATCCGGCCGTGACGCGGAAATCGGGGGAATCTTCCCCGAATCCGGCTCCGAGGCCGACGGACAGGACGGTCAGCGGCGTCAGTTGTCGACGCAGGCCAAGTTCCACGACGTTCGCGGCTTCGCCTTCGGTTTCCTCTTCCTCTCGAACGTAGTCGGCGACGAGGATCGTGTCCGCGTTCACTCGCCGGCTGTAGCCGAGGATTCCAACGTAGCGATCCCGCCGTTCATCGGGCTCGGATGAGGCGTTGTGCATCCAGGCCAGATTCAGATGAATGCGATCCAACCCGGATGAACCGACCGTCTTCGTTGCGATGAATTTGAGTGTGGTATCGACGCCGTGGCTGTCTTTTCCACTGGGGAATTCAGCCTCGCCGGCGAGGGCGAGCGCGGG
Source organism: Opitutaceae bacterium (assembly GCA_024711005.1). Lineage (GTDB taxonomy): Bacteria > Verrucomicrobiota > Verrucomicrobiia > Opitutales > Opitutaceae > Rariglobus. The sequence goes on from JANJTQ010000202.1 coordinate 2,658, forward strand.
AAGCGCGAGCGTCTCGGTGTTGAAATTATAGAGTGCTCCGAGCGCGACGTCTCCCGAGCCGCTCCGGTCGGCGTTGCCCGTGTAAAACGGAATGCGCAACGTGGCCTGTGTGTTGCGTGCCACCCCGACTTCAAGGCGTGGTTCGATCGTCAGGCGGTCCTCGCTTTCATTGGTCCTTTCATAACTGAACATCGCCTGAACCTCGCGACCGCGAAACGCGACCGGGTAGGCGTCTTCCAGATGGGTGGGCAGCCCTTCTTCGAGATTGGAATGATCCGCCGCCGACGCGGGCAGCGCCCATGCGGAGACAAGGACGGCGTTGCGAAGCCACCTGAGAGGCCGCGCCATCGTCTGACGTGCGACCAGGGGAGTAAGAGAGTCAGTGATCATCGGGTGGTGTTTTGAGCGGTTGTGGAGGCGGGCTCGTCTTGCATCGGGTAGGGTGCGGCTTCGGCCATATCGCCGTGCTTTTGGCGCCAACCCTTCAACATTGCCTCGACCATCATCCGCGGTGTCTTTCCGGGCTTCATCGATTCCGGCATCATTTTCATGTCGGGCATCACTGCCATCATGGCGTCATGGAGAGAGCCGGGCGTTTCGCCGTCCTGCATGCCGGGCATCAGCTTTTGCTTCATCGATTCCGTCATGCGTTGATGCATCGCGGGCTCCATCCGGCCCCCTTCGGGCATCATCATCGGCATCATCTCGTCGTGCATTTCCATCATGATGCGGGTCATCTCGCCGTCCGATCCTTTCATCCACGCGGCATACTCGCGCGGGTCCATGTCGGGGTGCGGTGTGGGGAATTTACGGGCGAGCGCCTCGTCGCCGGGTTGATGACGCATCGCGTGGATGACCCGATGGAGCTCGGCGCGTTTTTCGGCGATCGTCCATCCCTCGTAGGCGAGTATGTCGTAGACGATGCCGTGAAACATGTGGAGGTTGTCGAAAATGTTCGCCGACTCCGGGGATAACCGGGAGTAGCGCGGGGCGGCCTCGCGCAACAGGAGCATGCGTTGGGGACGGTCCTCCAGCACCTGCGTATAATAGACCCGATTCGTTTCCTCTATCATCGCGTCCTGGTGTCGGCCGTTCCCTCCGAGCATCTGCGCCTCGTAGATGACAGGGTGCCACCAGTGCGCGGCGTAGAAGTAGTTGTTGGATTTTGGATACATATTTCGGAACGTCGTGAAATACGGCTTCATCATCACGGCGGCGCGGCGCATCGTTACATCGAGAGGCGCGCAACTGAACGCCACGTCGTTATCGAGGTAGTAACGCACCGACCGGTTGGTCCACCGGGCCTTGTCCGGCCAGGCGATGCGGGCGTCGGACATGATGTCGTAGGTCTGCTCGTGGTGCATGTGGGCCCAGTCGATCGTGCGCAGGACCCGCCAGGCGGCCCGCGCGGTGTAGGGCGCGTAATATTCCTGGTGAGGCTCGGTGAACGCCTTCAGCTCCCGGGCAAAATCGACGGATTCGCGATCGAACGCGGCATCGGCGCGCTGGTGATCGGACAGAGGCGTCAGCAGCAGCATGTCGTGTTGCTTCGCGTGCGAGAAATGCAGGGCGGCGCCGATTCGAAAAGCGCGGTTATGCCGCCAAAAAAAGGCCGTGTTATAAGGTCCGCGGAGGTAGGAGACGCTGTTTCGCCGTTCGAAGCACGAGGGCGCGTCCGGTTCGGCGGTTGGCGGCATGGACATCGAAGCGGCTTCCGAGCGGGGCATCGCGTGTTCGTGCTGAGCCTTCGCGACGGAGGGAACGCCCATCAGGACGGACACGGCGACACATGAAGCGAATGCCAACGGGTGATCCGGGAACGTGCGCATCCCTCAAGCGTACGCGCTCGCCCGCGGTTTCGCCATCGGTCCGGTTCCGCGCCGAATGGCCGGAGCCGTCCCCATGATTTTGGTTTTTCCTTCACGATTTTCCTCATGGGAATCCCCGATATGAGCGTTACGTTGCGCTCGTGAAAAAACCTGCAACGTCCACCCGCACCTCCGAGTCCGCGACGTCGTCCGCCGCGCTGGCCACTTTGATGGAGCAGCACGCGGTGTTTCGTCGGTTCCTGATCGCCCGTCTCGGCAGCGAAACGGATGCCGACGATATCCTGCAAAAGAGCATCCTTCGCGTGATCGAGCGCGGTGTTTCCCTGCGCCGCAACGAGCGGGTCGTGGCCTGGTTTTATCGGGTGTTACGGAATGTGCTGGTGGATCACTATCGCCAGGCGAGTGCCGAGCGTCGCCGGACCGAGCGCCTGGCGGTCGAGCTGAGCCTCGGGGATGCGGGTGTCGTCACACCGGCGGCCGGGTGGGAGGCGGCGGTGTGTGCGTGTTTCCACGGGTTGTTGCCCGCGCTGAAACCGCGCTATGCCGAGCTGATTCGCCGTGTGGATCTGGAGGGCGAATCGAAGGCGTCGGTCGCGGCCGACCTCAAATTATCGCGATCGGTCTTTGACGTGACTTTGCATCGGGCACGGCAGGCATTGCGCCGGCAGATCGAACTTTTGTGCGGAGCGTGCAGTCAGGCGGGCTGTCTGGCGTGTGAGTGTTCGCCCGAAACACCGGAAAAAACTTCGGTCACAACTGAAAGAAAACGAGTATAGCTCCGTCTGCCCGGTATGAACCACGATCCGCATAACAACTCGATGCCGCAGGGCAAAGGTCACGATGCGCACCAACACGAGTGCCATCATCACGACGCCGATGCGTCCGCGCCCCGCGACCAGGCGGACGAGACAACGTGCGGCCATGGCGACAAGCATGCGGCCGGCGGCCACGGCTCCTGTTGCCATCACGGTCATCACGACGGGCATCATCATCATGGCGACGTGAAGCCCTCCGCCGCGGCGAAATATTACTGCCCGATGTGCGAGGGCGTGGAGAGCGACCAGCCTGGCGACTGCCCGAAATGCGGCATGGCCCTCGAACGCAACTCCGCATTCGACGAACCGGCTCGCACGGTGTGGACGTGCCCGATGCACCCGCAGGTTCAGCAGGACAAGCCGGGCGATTGTCCGATCTGCGGCATGGCGCTGGAGCCGAAAACGGTGAGCGCCGGCCCCGAGGACAACGCCGAGTTGCGTGACATGACGCGCCGGTTTTGGGCGGGCTGCGCGCTGGCGTTGCCCGTCCTGGTGCTTGCGATGCTGCATGTGGTTCCCCCGCTCGAGCACCTTGGAAATTCGGCGATCAGTCGCTGGGTGCAGTTTGCGTTGTCGACGCCCGTCGTGCTGTGGGCGGGCTGGCCTTTCTTTATGCGCGGTGCGCGTTCGTTGCGTTCGGGGCACTGGAATATGTTTACCCTGATCGCCATCGGCGTTGGCGCGGCGTGGGTTTACAGCGCGGTGGTCATGCTCCTGCCGGGGATTTTCCCGCCGGCGATGCAAACCCACGGAGTGGTCGATGTGTATTTCGAGGCCGCCGCGGTGATCGTTGTCCTTGTGTTGCTCGGCCAGGTTCTCGAACTCCGCGCCCGTGCCCGCACGTCGAGCGCGATCAAGGCGCTGCTCAACCTTGCCCCGCCCACCGCGTTGCTCGTGACCGAGGGCGGAGACCGGGAAGTGCCGCTCTCCGACGTGAAGTCCGGCGACCGTTTGCGCGTCCGACCGGGTGCAAAAGTTCCGGTGGACGGGCTCATCGAAGAAGGCACGTCCTCCATCGACGAATCGATGCTCACCGGCGAATCCATGCCGGTGGAGAAACAACCCGGCGACCGCGTGACGGGCGGTACGGTGAATAGCACCGGCGGTTTCGTTTTTCGTGCGGAAAAGGTCGGCTCGGAGACAATGCTTGCCCGCATTGTCAAGATGGTTGCCGACGCGCAACGCAGCCGCGCGCCCATTCAAGGACTCGCCGACAAGGTGGCGGGCGTCTTTGTGCCGGCCGTGGTGATCGTGGCCGTGCTGACCTTTGCGATCTGGTTTTTCTTCGGCCCGGAACCGAGTCTGGCCTACGCGATCGTCAACGCCGTGGCGGTCTTGATCATCGCCTGCCCGTGCGCGCTCGGCCTCGCCACGCCGATGTCGATCATGGTCGGGGTGGGGCGGGGTGCGCAGGAAGGCGTGCTGGTTAAGAACGCGGAGTCGCTCGAACTCCTGGGCAAGGTGCGCTGGCTCGTGGTGGACAAAACCGGCACGCTGACCGAGGGACGTCCGCAACTCGTCGACGTTGTGCCGCTTGAAGGCACCGATGAAACCATGCTCGTGCAACTGGCCGCGTCCTTGGAGCGTTCGTCCGAGCATCCCTTGGCCGCCGCCGTTGTGCGTGGCGCCGAGACGAGAAAACTCCCGCTCAAAGCCGCCGCGGATTTCCGCTCGGTAACCGCCGGCGGCGTGGCCGGCCGGGTGGACGGACGCCTGGTCTTGGTGGGCAAGGCAAAGTTTTTGGAAAGCGAGCGCGTGTCGGTTTCGTCCGCCGCCACGGAGCGGGCCGGCGTGCTGCAAGCCGACGGGAAAACCGTGTTGTTCGTGGCCATCGATTGTCGCGCGGCCGGTTTGCTCGCGGTGGCCGATCCGATCAAGGAGACGACCCGTGAAGCGATCGCCGACCTGCACCGGCTGGGCATCGGCTTGATCATGGCGACGGGCGACAACCGCCGCACGGCCGAGGCGGTTGCGAAACGACTCGGGCTGGATCGTTTCGAGGCGGAGATCGAGCCGGCGGACAAGATTCGTCTCGTGGAAACGCTAAAGAAGGACGGCGCGCACGTGGCGATGGCCGGCGACGGCATCAACGACGCCCCGGCGCTCGCCGCCGCCGACGTGGGCATCGCGATGGGGACCGGCACCGATGTCGCGATGGAGAGTGCGGGTGTGACGCTGGTGAAAGGCGACCTGCGTGGAATCGCGAAGGCGATTCACCTTTCGCGGGCGACGATGCTGAACATCCGGCAGAATCTGTTTTTCGCCTTCATCTATAATACACTCGGCGTGCCGATTGCGGCGGGTGTTCTTTATCCGTTCTTCGGCCTGTTGCTCAGCCCGATGCTGGCGGGGGCGGCGATGTCGCTTTCGTCCGTCTCGGTGATCACGAACGCGCTCCGCCTGCGAAAAGTCCGGCTGTTGCGCTGACGCGCGGGCGAGGGGAGCGGGTTGGGCGACGTCCTCGCCGACCGACAGTCCCCGGACGTAGAGTAACCTATTAGGTTACTCTGGCCGGGCGCGGTTCGTTCGAAGGGTGAGGTTCTGACCCCTGCATTAATGCATAGATATTGCTTTTGATGTGCGTCGGAGTGGCCAATCACTGTCGTTATCCTGGTCGGGCCGGCCTGCTTGGCGCCCACAATGGCCTTTCCCATCGGGGGCAACGTTCGCGCGTTCGCCGCAAGCCTAAACTCGAACAATTTAGCGACTGTCTTACGATAAAACCCATTGACGGGAATTCCTTGGGTTCCCATAGGTTGTGCCATGTTCGCCTGCTGACCACTACGGGTTGTGGTTAGTAACGCGTTAATAAGTTCCAGTAGTTTTGGTTCGCTTGAGCTTTTTTTGCGTTAAAAACAGCCCCTTAATTCAGCCCGATTTTAACTTTATTGACCTCACTGTGAGATCATCCGCATATTAACCTCCTCTAATACTCCCATGCAGAAATCGTTTCAAGTCGGTGCCAAGACATTCGTCCTCGATCAGGAAAAAGCGGAAGCCGCTTTCGCCGCCAAGAAGGTCATCAATGGTCGCGAGACCATGTGCTTCAACCTGCTCCCCCTGAAATATCAGTGGGCCTACGATCTCTACCGCACAATGAAGGCGAACCACTGGGAGCCGGAGGACGTTCCCATGGGCAAGGACATCGAACAGTGGCGCGACACGAAACTCGTCTCCGATGTCGAGCGCTGGATCATTCGCATGGGCATCGGTTACTTCTCCGCCGCCGAGGGCATCGTCGGTGACAACATCCAGCACGTCGTCCGCGAACTCGTCACCGCTCCCGAGCTCAAGCTCGTGCTCGGCCGCCACGCCCACGAGGAGAATATCCACGCCGACTCGCTCCTCTACATGATCAGCTCCCTCGGCATCAACCCGCACGAGTGCGAAGCCATGTTCGAGGACATCCCCACCATCGCGAAGAAAAACGCCTTCGTCGTTAACAACTCCCGCAACCTCCGCCGCGACCTCGATCTCACCCAGACCGAGAACAAGCAGCTCCTCGC
>JANJTQ010000218.1 GCA_024711005.1 Opitutaceae bacterium
CTGCCGACAGGCGGGCCTGTGAAGGTGGGGATGCGGAGCGGTTTTTTGGCCGGCTTCTGCCGGACGGGTTGTGCCGGGGTGAGTGCCGCGATGCGGATCAGCTCACGGGCGGCGTCACCCAAGGAACATTTCTTAGCGCGGGCGACGAAGGCGACCACATCGCCGGAGTCGTTGGTGGAAAAGTCGTGAAAGACTTTGCCGTCGTCGCTGATGGAGAACGAGGCGCGCCGATCCTCACGGAAGGGCGAGCGGCAAATCTTCTTGGGAGCGCCGGGCAGGCCGAGGGCGTGCCAGAGGACGAAGATGCTGAGGTGATCTTTTGCGCGGTCGAGGGGGGATGGTTCGTTGGATGATGGCTGACTCATTTCTGGGTCAGGCGTCTCCATCTCGCAGCTCGGCACCGGCTGTTGCCGCTAGATGGATTTGCCTTCCAGAACCCAGCGCGACGTGACGTGTCGTATCGGCGACGTGACGCGTCGCAGCGGAGTCAGGCGGTCACCCAGTCGGTACCCGGCGGAGGACGATAAGCGTTGTCGCTCCCGTAAATGAGATGATCCCGATTGGTGAGGTGCGTATGAAAGCGAGCGTCCTTGCTCTCGATAACTCCAAGGAGGCGGTTGAAAGCAGCCCGCACCGAATCGTTCATTCGTTTGGTGGGGTCTTGGATTTTTCGGGCGGCACCGGCGTTGGTGACGCTTCCGTTTAGGTAGCGTCGATATCCGTTAAGCTCCTCCTCGATCTCCCCGAGTTCGATGCCGTTGCCTGCTCGCTCGGCTTCGGCTCTGGCGGCGCGTAATTCCTTTATTTTATTCAGAATCTCGGTCTTCGTCCGGGCATCTATCGCAGTCCCGCCGTGATCAAGTTCCTCGACTACCGACAACTCGTCCTGATGCGGACTCGTGCCCAGAACCTCCGCGTCGCTCCGGGTTGGCATCGGTGGCTTGGAAGCCCGATCAAGTTGATGGGAGGAGAATGATTCGCCGGGATTTGAGAGTAGATAATGGAGGTAGGCGCAGCCGGTGTCGTTGTCTTTGATGATGAACTTTCGACCGCCGATAAAACGGAACTCCCAGACCTCATCGAAACGGCGGAATAAACAGGGTGGCTCATCGAACACTCTTGTTTCGGCGACCGGGCTTGAAACTGTTCCCGAGGAGTCGGTCGCAATGCGCACAAGGCAATCTCCGGGGAGGCGGTGCTCGTGGATGTCGTCCGAGTATCGGATGCGCATCGCTTTGATCGCATGGTCAATCTCAGCTGAATGCCGTTTGTAGAGATCGAAGAGCAGTCGTGCGGCTCGATCCGGGCTCGCCCCTGGCACGAACTCGACGGCCTCCAAGACTTCCGGATATCGGATGATGAATTCCTCCGGAGTGGAGATCTGCTTCATCGTTCTGGCTCGTTCAATGTAAGTAGAAACGAGGATTCGGTCGGTCTCCTCCGGCAATGAATCCGTGAAGATGTTAGTGCGGTAAATGGACGACGGATCGCTATCGAAGGCATCAGCCGAGAGCATGGCGAGGCGTCGATCCAAGCACTGTGAACAATGGCCACAGTGGGTCTGGTCGGCGCGACGTTCCCACGTGTGCGCACAAGAGATGGATTTCCCGATGAGCTGACGGCCGCCTTGGTCGATTAAAATGCGAACCACGTCGGCTTTCGTTTTTTCAAGGTAGGGGTTGCGGACCTCAAAGGGTTGTTCAAACGCGAGCGAGAAGAGGCGGGAGAATCCGTCGAGCACACGGGGATGTGTCGTTCGCGTGGCTCGTCCACCGATTACCTGGCCACAAAGCGGAAGGTTTAAGCTAATGACGCCATTCTCGAAAAACGTGAGACGGTTAAGACCTATCGCGTGCGCGGTCGTCGCTCCCAAACAGGCGAAGAGAAAGGAGCGGACTCGTTGCGTGGGCTCTTTGCCGAGGTCTTTCGATTTGTTGACCTCGATGGCGACATGAAGCGGAGGCTCGGTTGGCGCTAACGCATGGAGTTCGGCGCGTAGATCTGTGATTAGCCGGTTGTTCTTCGTGGTCGGCAAGTGCGTGACAAACACCATGCGTTGGTGCTGACGACGCAAGGATTCAACGGCACCGGCCAGTGAGTCGAGTCCGCCGGAGAACATCGCGATCTCGTCGTAAGCAGGAAGGATCGTGGGAGCTTCCGCCGAGGTGAGGTAGTCCTGGAACGGGACGGGGTTTTTGGCCTTGGCGAAGGAGAAGCTGAAAAAGTGATCGCCCAAAAAATCGAGGACATCAACGAGGGCCTTTTCGACATCGGGACGTGTCCAAAACTCCAAGTCGCGAACTGGAATCCGGAAGTGCAGACGCTGGCGCCAATCCATGCCGAAACGGTCCGTGTCTTGGTATTGCCGGATAGTCGCTTGATCGGCCGCGTAAACGTAGGCGGCAATTTCCACGAGGTCGATGAACCGTGGCGCGAGGGTGCGGCCAAACGGAATGTGAAAGTGCTCAATGCGAAGGTTGACGTGGTCCTCGTCACCCAGCTTGCCGTGAAGATTCAGCGCGAGGGTTTTGCCGGTCTTGCGCTTTTTAGGAGCAGGCAGACCGCCGCAGTGGATGTGATTTTCACGGTGTCGGATCATTGTTCGCTCGGTGTTTCATTTCGGCACGAATCTTCTCTATAGCTTTCCAGCCGAAGGCAGATGATCGCGTCTTTGAGATGCTATTGCCGTCCTCATACATGCGTTTCGAAAACCAACCTTTGGCGAAGACCTCCACGATGTAGCTGGCCTCGTGTGCATGCTGATCCAAGGCCCCCTCGAACGAAGAGAGTTGGGCGGTCGTGGCGAACGTGCGACCCTCGCCAACGTGGGCACCCAACACCTTCGAAAGAAAGTGGCGCTGGCAGTCCTTAGCGACGTGATAGAAAAAGGTCCGCGCGAGCTTCCCGAACTGAGTCTCGCGGCCGAGATTACCCAAGGCTGCTTGCACCTCGTGCCCCGCTGCGGGAACCAAAGAACCCAGCTCGGTGTTGAGGTATTGCGTCACTGCCGCGATGAGGGATCGAGCGCCGATGCAGGCGAGATCGCTGAGGTGGGATCGGTGGGCCGAACCGGCGTCAATCGCGCGTTTAATAGCCAAGCTTACAGAGAGGACCGAAGGATTGGGCGGTATTTGGACTCCGTAGCTCGCGAGGTGGCGGGCAGGGTTTTCGCTCTCTGGTGCGGCTCCAAGTTGGGTCAACAGTTCGACTACATCCTGAAAGCCGGGGTCCTTGTTCATTGCAGCGAAAGCAGTGTCGGCGGCCTTTTGTGCTGCCGCAGCGATGGCGTCTGCGTCTGCATGGGCAACAAGCAGCCGAACGACCTCTTTCCAAGCGCGGGTTTGTGCAAGTGCTCCGAGCAATACGTGCCCCATGGACGTGCAAGCTCATGGAAAGAAGCACCTAGGCCAAGCAAGGAATTTGCTTTCTATCGTATTTAGAACCGCTCACGTGATCGTTTTGATCAGCCGCGCGCAGGAATCTTGAGCTTGGTGCGGATGTGAAAGCCGACCTCGGCGGCGTCGTAATAGACGAAGTGGCCGACACGGTGATGGGGGATGCGTCGGAGCTTCGTCCACTCGCGGAGGGTGCGAATCGACGGCTCGCGGCCTGTCGGGAAGATGCCGGACATGCGGAGGCCGACGATGTCGGTGAGTTGGGAGTTCAAGCAGGGAGCGGAATCAGAGAGAGGATTCATGCACTGGGGCGGTGTCATGGGCGGTAGTCGCGGCGGGAATATAGGCACAAAAAAGCCCGCGCCGGTGAGGACGCGGGCTGAGGCTCAAGCGGCGAGCGCTTCGGGTGGGTGCTGCTCGGCTGCGGGAGTGGCTTTCGCGTGCTTGGGCGTTATGCCGAAAAACTGCTCGGCCTCCTCCTTCGTCTTCAAGTCGAGGTAGTGCTTGCGAATGATGCTCTCGGAGTTGCCGGCCTGCAAAGCGGCCTCGCCCATCGAACGGAATTTGCCGACGTGCATCGAAATGAATGTGTGGCGCATGATGTCGTGGGAGAGGTCGAACACCTTGGCGACGGCGGCGCGGGTGTGTTGTAGATTCGCCGGAATGATCGGGAAGCGGTCGAGCGGGTAGGCTTTCAGCCAAGCGGCAAGGTTGGGCTGAATGGCGACGCTGCGCTTCATGCGGACTTTCGAGACCTCGGGCTCGATCAGGATGACGCCGGTATCCAGCCGAACATGCTCGGCCTTGAGCTTGAGGATTTCGCCATGCCGGACGCACGGGCGGATGCCCGCGAACAGGGCGAGCGCGAAGAACGGGACGAGGCTGCCGCCGTCGATCTGTTCGACGTGGTGCATGAGCTTCTCGGCCTGCTCGGCGCTCAATGTCTTGGCGGAGCCGCGACGGTGAGCGATGCGGTGATGCGGGATTTTCTCGACCGGATTTGCGGCGACCCAATCCTTCTGGAACGCGAATTTGAAGAAGGTGTGGAGGATGCCGCGCCGGTTGTTGATCGTCTTGGGGCACGCGTTGCCGCGCTGGCAATGGGCAGTGAGCTGCTGGGTGGTTAACTGGGAGACAAGGACGGCGGGGAAGCGCTTTTTGAGGACGTCCAGATGGCGGCGGATGTGGTCGAGCTGGGAGATCGAAAGAAGCTTTTGGTCGTGCTCGCGCTGCTTGAAGGCGAGGTAGGTCGTGACGGCGTCGGCCAAGGACTGCTCGCGGTCGGGGGCGCGATAGTTGGCCAAGGCAAAATCGAGGTAGAATGAAAGCGACTTGGGCGCGTCGGCGAGGCGGCGGAAAGCGGCCTCGGCTTCGCGAAGCTGGTCGTCGTTCAGGAACGTGGAGGCGGCGCGGACGTTGCTCGCGGCCTGCGCGGCTTTGGCTTCGAGGGCGGCTTTTTCGGCTCCGGCCTCTTCGCGGGATTTGAAGTTCTTACGGACACGGAGGCCGTGGAGCCAGCCGGAGACTCTCCAAGAAATGACGCCGTTACGGTTTTCGTAGCGGGTGACGTCGAATGTGCTGTCGGACATGTTAGGTTGCCATGTCTTGTGGCAACCTAGGCGGCGTTTTTTCCTCTTCAGAGGTAAAAACTGGCGGAGAGGGGGGGATTCGAACCCCCGGTAGGCTGTTACACCTACGGCGCTTTAGCAAAGCGCTGCTTTCGACCACTCAGCCACCTCTCCGGAAAACAGAAGCGAAGAAGCAAAGGCGCGGGACGTAAAGTGCAAGGCCTTTTCTCGGTCAGGTTTCACTTCGTGTAACGTGAGCTCTTTCTCCCGCTCCCGTTTCTCCTCCCGTCTTGGAAATAAACGCTGGAAGAGCGAAGCCCGGTCGCATGCGGGACGTGGTCCCGCACCGGCGCTCACGTGTCGTCGTCTTCGTCGTCGGGGCGTTCGAGTTCCTCGCGGCACTCGCTCATCACGCGAAGCCAGATTTCGCGTACGTCGAACAGGCGCGGGAGCGCATCTTCGCGGTAGCGAACGACCGCCGGCAATTTGGCCACGGCGTTGGCATTGAGCAGGGCAAACGTGCGGTTCAATTCGCCAAGGGCGCGCTTGAAAAGACTGATCGCCATCGCGTAGTCGCCGAAGTCCAGCGCCTGGATCGCGAGCATCGCCTGTTCTTCGCCCCGGTAAATCGAGGAGTGAACGTCCAATGCGATGGGCTGGGGAACCTTCGAGCCATTGGAGGCGATGCCTTCCCAGCCGCGCTTCAGGCTCAGGTAGATGGCCTTGGTCGAAATAAAAATCGGATTCTTGTGCAGCGTGTACGGCTCGTCCTTGCCTTCGGTCATCTCGGCGTTGGTCGAAGCCGGTTCAACCATGCCTTCAGGTGCTTCGCGAGCGAAGACATCCGAGGGATCCGCGCTCCAAGAATCTTCGTCCCAACCCATGAGGTGCGCCGTTTCGTCGATGCGATCTTCGTGCCCTTTCAGTTGTTCGTAAAAGGCGAGATACCGGTGGATTACATCGTCTTGCTCGCGAAGATACTTTTCCCAATCAAACTCATTCCAAGCGAGCTCACCACGCTCTTCCCACTCGTTGTCCGAGGGGCCGTTAGTTTCGAAATTGCTCATTTGATGGGGTTCCGGAGAACCTCGCTGCAAGGTGCGCCCGAGGTCTTAAAATGCAACGAAAATTCCGTATTTCCCCGGCAGGGGCATCAGGTGCTTGCCGGAGCGGGGGGAGGGCGCAGACCCGAGGCGAGGCTGCTTCCTTCGCAGGAATTTCGTCCGCTTGAGTTTGCGGATTGAATCATGCGCGGACCGGCCGCTAGCTTTCGGCTTTTCTTCATGGCAGACGTGCATCACGAAACGGTTTTTTTCACAGGCCATGTCCAAGGCGTGGGCTTTCGCTACACGACGTTGCAAGTGGCCCAGGAATTCGAGGTGACAGGACGGGTGAGCAACCTTGCCGACGGACGCGTTCAGCTCGAAGTCGAAGGGAACACACGCGACGTTAACGCTTTCATAGCCGCCCTGGAGGAGCGAATGCATGGCTACATTCGCCGCGCCGAGCGCAGTTCCGGGCGGCGCCCCGCCCAGTTTCACGATTTTCGTATCCAATGACCCACCCCAACCCCGTCCCAGCGATTGAGATCACCGGCCTGACCAAGGATTTTTCGCTCAACCTCCGCGGCATTAAGTTGCGCGCGGTGGAAAACCTCACGCTCAACATTCCGGAGGGGCAGGTCTTCGGATTGCTCGGCCCGAACGGCTCCGGAAAGAGCACGACGATCAAGATCATTCTCGGGCTGCTCGAACCCACGGTGGGTGAGTGCAAGGTGTTTGGCGTTTCCAGTGTACGCGTCGATTCGCGACTGAACGTCGGCTACCTGCCCGAGGCACCTTATTTCTACCGTTATCTGAGCGGCTCCGAACTGGTCCGTTTTTACGGACGTATTTGCGGTGTGCCGCGCAAGCGACTCGACGAGCGTGTGCGCGAAGTCATCGACTGGGTCGGCTTGAGCGCCGCCGCCCATCGACGCGTGGGCACCTACTCGAAAGGCATGCTTCAACGCATCGGGCTTGCCCAGGCGCTCGTGCATGACCCCCGGCTGATCATTTTGGATGAACCGACGGCGGGGGTTGATCCGGTGGGTTCTGCGGAGATTTCGGAGCTCATCCTGAAACTCAAAAATCAGGGCAAAACCGTGCTGATCACCTCGCATCTCCTCGCGCAGATCGAGGACATCTGCGATCGCGTGGCCATCTTGGACCGGGGCAAACTCATCCTGGAGGGCGCCGTCAACGAACTCGTGAGTATGCAGAATCGGCAATCGTTGATCGTCGATTCCCTGCCGCCGGCGGAGCTCGAAGAACTGCGCGGCTGGCTGGCGGCCCGCGGGCACGCGCTGACCGCCGTCGAGCAGCCGCGCACGCGTCTCGACCAGTTGTTTCTCAGCAAAGTGTCCCGCCCGCAAAAAGGAGGAGAGGTCAAATGAGTTCCGCAACCGCATCCACGGCACGCACCGTTCCGTTTTCTCCCGGCCGCCTGGGTATTGTCGCCGGCAATACGTTTCTCGAGGCCGTTCGCCAGAAGTTGTTCAACTTCCTTCTGCTGCTGGCGGTCGCGCTGGTGGCGAGCGCGCAGCTTTTTCGCGAGTTCAACTTCGGCTCGTCGGAACTGAAGTTCATTTCCGACTTCGGCTTTGGCGCGATGGTGTTCTTCGGCTCGACGCTGACGATCGCCGCGACCGCGCAATTGTTCTTTAGCGAGATCGAGAACCGTACGGCGCTGACGATTCTGGCGAAGCCGATCTGGCGCACGGAGTTTATCTTCGGGAAATTCCTCGGCGTATTCGCGGTCGTCGGCGTGTTTTGCGCGCTCACCACGCTGTTGCTGCTCGCACTGCTCTATCATCGTGAGACTGCACTGATGACGGCCAACCCGGACGCGTTCGAGAACGGGCGAATGATCCACTACGGCGACCTCGTGCTGATGGGCGTCTTGCAATGGTTGAAGTTTGGCGTGCTGGCGGCGATCACGCTGCTGATCGCGAGTTTCTCCAACACGAATCTCTACACGGTTGTCATGGGGTTTTTCGTGCTGGTGATCTGTCACCTGCAATACCTCGCGCGCGACGCCTACGGCGCGGTGGCCTCGCTTCCGTTGCGCCTGCTGGTTCAGTTGCTCGGTTATGTTTTTCCCAATTTCCAAGTGTTCAATCTCGCCGACCAGATTGGCATCGGCGAGGGGATCGACTCCGGAATTTTCCTGAGGGTGGCCGGTTACGCGCTCATCTACATCGCGGTGATCGGCGGCCTCGCGGTCTACAGCTTCCGCAATCGTGAAATCTAACCTCATCGCTTTTCGCCCGTTGTGGACGGGGCTCCTTGTGGCGGTGGTCCTGGCCGTTGCCGGAGTGGCCATACGTCCGTTCGAGGAACCTGCCTGGCAATTCGTGCGCGGGAAACAACCGGCCTTGAAGCTGGACTCGTTGCAAGGCGCGTTGGGGCAGGGGGTGACCGTCGGCTTGCTCGGCGGATTCCGCGCCATCGTGGCGGACTTTTTTTGGATCAAGACCAACGCCGTTTGGGAGGACAACGACCTGCCGGCGACGCAGACCTTTATCAAGCTCGTCACCGCGATCGATCCGCGGCCACTCTATTTTTGGCAGAACGGTGCGCGAATGATCGCCTACGACATGCCGAACTGGCGCATCGTGGAGGAAGGCGGTTACGATGCCGTTCCTCAGGCGCGTCAGCGGCGCATCGACCAGGAGCAGTCGGACGTAGCGCTCAAATACCTCAACGAGGGGTTTGGCCATCACCCCGATTCGACGCTTCTCCATATCGAGATCGCCAACGTGTACCTGAATCGCCTCAAGGACACGGCCTCGGCTGCCGAGGCTTACCGGAAGGCGG
>JANJTQ010000219.1 GCA_024711005.1 Opitutaceae bacterium
TCCCGGGCGGCCGAGGCAGTCCCAATCTCCACGCTCGTCGCCGAGATCTCCGCCAACAACCCCGAGCTCCAATTCTACCAGGACGAGATCGCCGCCGCCCAAGCCGGCGCCCGCGTCTCGGGTCGTCTCGCCGATCCGGAACTCTCCTTCGATGTCGGCCATCACCGCGTAAAAGATCCCGGCGGCAACCTCGCCGGCGAAGGCACCGCGTGGTCGGTCTCCGTCACACAGACCTTCGACTGGCCCGGGCGCCTTTCACTGCGAAAGGCCATCGCCAACCGCGATGTCGAACTGGCCAACCTCGGTCTCGTCCGGTTCGAACACGCCCTCGCCTGCCGCGCCCGCATCCTCGCCTTTGGATTGCACGCCGCCAACACCAAGTCCGCCGCGATCCGCGAGGTGGCCGACCGCTTCGCCTCGCTCAAAGAAACCTATCTCGCCCGCGATCCCGCCGGGGTGACTCCGTTGCTCGAATCCCGGGTGATCGAGGCCGGCGAACTCGCGATCCAGCGCCGCGCCACCGAAGCCGATCTCGCGTTGCAAGCCGCGTTGCTCGAACTGAACCAGCTCCGCGGCGCCGCCATCGATGCACCGCTTCGGGTAAGCGCGCCGACCCTCACGTTCAACGCCGTACCCGACAACGCCACCCTTCTCGCCGCCGCCCGCGAAAACAACTTCGACTACAAGATGCGCCGCGTGGAACTGGAACAGCAGGGCTTCGCGGTCAGCCTCGCACGCAACGAGCGTCGCCCGGGGTTCAGCATCAGCCCGTTCGTCAGCTCCGACGACACCGAGGGTCGCGAAACCACCGTCGGCATCGGCGTCAGCGTGCCGCTTCCGATCTCCGGACGCGCCGGCTCCGCGGTCACCATCGCCGAGGCCCGCCGACGTCAGGCCGAGACCCTGCTTCTGGTCGCCCAACGTGAACTCGACCGCGAGGTGCTGACCGCCGCCCAGGCGTTCTCCACCAAGCTCGCCGAGTCGCGTCGCTGGTCGCCCGAGGCCGCGCAAACGTTCCGTGACGCCGCCGAACTCGCCGACCGCCATTACCGTCTCGGTGCCGTTCCCATCGCGACCTACGTCGAGATGCAATCCGCCTACCTCGACGGGATCGAAGCGCTCCTCGACACCCAACGCGAAGCCATGGAGGCCGGCTTGCGCGTGCAACAACTCACCGGTCTCGACCTCGCCGCCGTTCAAATCGCCCAGCCATGAAAACACTCCTTGTTGCCTCGTTCCTTGTCATGGTCGCGTTCACCCTCGGCGGCTGCGGTGACTCCCGCGCCACCGTCGCTCACGCCGATCCCACGCCCGCGGCGACCTACAAAGCAGGCCATGGCGTGCAGCTCACGGAAGTCGCACGCACGTTCGCCGGCCTCGTCACGGGCGATGTCACATCGCATGACTTTGCCAACGTCACCGGCGCAACGGCCATTCCGGCGAAGGCGCTCTTGCGCACCGCCCGAGGCGACTTCGTTTACGTGACCAATGGAGATTGGTTCCTCCGCACCCCGGTGATCACCGGCGCAACCGACGACGCCTACGTCGAAATCAAAGACGGCCTCTACGAAGGTGATTCGATTGTTGTCCAGGGAGCGCGCACGCTCGCGCTCGCCGAAATCCAGGCACTCAACGGAGGCGTCGGCTGCGCCGACGGACACTGATGCTCGAACGCCTCATCGAGTTTTCGCTCCGGAAGCGGGGCTTCATCGTTTGCGCGACCCTCGTCCTCATCGGCGTCGGCCTGTGGGCCGCCGGCCGACTGGGAGTCGATGCCGTGCCGGATATCACCAATCCGCAGATCCAAATCAACACCGAGGTCGGTGCGCTCGCGCCCGAAGAAATCGAGACATTGGTGACCGTGCCCGTCGAAATGGAAATGGCCGGCCTGCCGTCGATGATCGAACTGCGTTCGTTGTCCAAATTCGGACTGTCGCAGATCACCATGACGTTTGAGGACGGCGTGGACATTTATCGTCTGCGCCAGTTGGTGACCGAGCGCCTGAGCCGCGCCCGCGAGAATCTGCCGGAGTCGATCACGCCCACGCTCGCGCCCATCAGCACCGGGTTGGGCGAGATCGTTTATTACACGGTTCGTTACAAGCCGGACGCGGCGAACGCACCGACCGATCGCACCGAACAACTTCGCCAGCTGCGGCTGCTCCACGATTACACCATCAAACCGCTGCTGCGCTCCACGCCCGGACTCGCCGAGGTCAACGCGATCGGCGGATACGAAAAGCAAATCGTCATCGAACCCAAGCCGGCCAGGATGTCCGAAGCGGGCGTAAGTTTCGCGCAGCTCGTCGAGGTCGTGCAGGCCAGCACCGCCAATGCCGGCGGCGGAATCCTGGAGATGGGCGGCGAGGCCATCGTGGTCCGCGCCGACACCCGCGCCAAGACACCTGAAGACCTGAGCAGCCTGCCCGTAAAATTCACGGGCGCGGCGCATCCGATCCTCGTTCGCGACTTGGCGGATGTCAGCATCGGGTCGGCCGTTCGCACCGGCGCCTCGACGGAAGACGGCGAGGAAACTGTCACCGGCGCCGCGCTCATGCTCGCGGGCGAAAACGCCCGGTTGGTCGCGCAGGCGGTTGTCCGTCGACTGGAACACATTCAGGAAAAGCTGCCGGCGGGAATCGAGATCCGCGTCGTCTACGATCGCTCCGATCTGGTCAACGCCACCATCCGCACGGTGAAAACCAATCTGTTCGAAGGTGCGGTCCTCGTTGCGGCGATCCTGTTTGCCTTCCTCGGAAACTGGCGCGCCGCGCTCATCGTGACCCTGGCGATTCCACTCTCGTTTCTCTTCATGCTCACCGGGCTGGTCGAGGCGCGGATCAGCGCCAATTTGATGAGCCTCGGCGCGATCGACTTCGGCCTGATCGTCGACGGCGCCATCGTGATGGTTGAAAACATCCTCCGTCACATCGCCGAGAAACAGCATCAACTCGGACGCCAACTGACCGCCGCGGAACGTCTGTCGGAGGTGCGAACCTCCGCCCGCGAAGTCGCCCGGCCGATGTTTTTCGGCGTGCTCATCATCACGATCGTCTACGTGCCGATCCTCGCGCTCACCGGCATCGAGGGAAAAATGTTTCGACCGATGGCTGTCGCCGTGATGCTCGCGCTGGTCGGCGCGCTTGTGCTCGCGCTCACGCTGATGCCCGCGCTGTGCTCCTGGTTCCTGCGAGGCAAGATCAGCGAGCAGGACGGCTGGGTGGTGCGGGGTGCCAAGGCGCTTTACACGCCCCTGCTGGCCGGGGCGCTGCGGCTGCGCTGGCTGGTCGTGGTCGGGGCGCTCGCGTTGGTCGCGGGTTCCGGCTGGCTCTTCACCCGGCTTGGCGCCGAGTTCATCCCGCAACTCGACGAGGGCTCCCTGTCGATCCAGATGATCCGCGGCAACAGCGTCGCGTTGAAGGATTCGGTCGAACTGCAACGCGCATCCGAAAAGCTGATACTCCAAAAATTTCCCGAGGTGCGGCACCTCTTTTCCCGCATCGGCACCGCCGAGATCGCGACCGATCCAATGGGGCCGAATGTCTCGGACACCTACGTCTTCTTTTCACCCCGGTCGGAATGGCGCGAAGTCGATGGTCGCAAAATCACCAAGGCCGAACTCATCGAGCTCATGCGCAGGGAACTCGTGGCGACCGCGCCCGGGCAGACCTATCTCTTCACGCAACCGATCCAGATGCGATTCAACGAAATCATGGCCGGCGCCCGCGCCGACCTTTCGTTGAAAATCTTCGGCGACGATTACGCCGAACTGGAGCGTCTCGCCACGGAGGCCCGCGATGCGTTGCGCACCGTTCCCGGGGGCGGCGACGTCGAATTCGAGGCGCTCGGCCGGGTGCCGATGCTGGAGATCACGCCCAGGCGTGAAGCCTTGCGACGGCTCAATCTGCACGCCGACGAGATCAACGCCGCGGTGGGCATCGCGCTCGGCGGAGAAGCGGGCGGCGCGTTGATCGACGGCAACCGGCGCTATGATGTCGTCGTGCGCTTGCCCGAAGCCGAGCGCCTCAATATCGCCGGCTTGAAACAACTGCCGGTGTTCGGTCCCGACGGCGTGCAGGTTCCGCTCGAACGCGTGGCCGACATCACCGTGGCCGACCGCATCGGGACGATCAACCGGGAGGATACGCTGCGTCGTGTCGCCATTCTCATCAACGTACGAGGCCGCGACACCGAGGGTTTTGTGCTGGAAGCACAGACAAAGCTCCGCAACCAGCTGAAGTTTCCGCCCGGCTATTTCTTCGAGTTCGGCGGACAGTTCGAGAATCTCCAGGCCGCCCGCTCCCGACTGCTGGTCGTGGTGCCCACGGCGCTCGCGCTGATCTTCGGCCTGATTTACATGAGCTTCGGAAGCGCCCGCCAGGCGTTGTTGATCTTCTGCTGCGTGCCGCTCGCCGCCACTGGTGGAGTCGTTTCGCTTTGGATACGCGGGATGCCGTTCACCATCTCGGCGGCCGTGGGCTTTATCGCATTGTCGGGTATCGCGGTGCTCAACGGCATCATGCTGATCAGTTTCATCAACCAGTTGCGCTCGCAGGGGCGCGATGTGCGCACAGCGGTGCTCGAAGGCACGCTGACGCGCCTTCGTCCCAAGTTGATGACCGCACTGGTCGCGTCGCTCGGCTTCGTGCCGATGGCGCTCTCGACGGGCGCGGGAGCGGAGGTTCAACGCCCGCTGGCGACCGTGGTCATCGGAGGCATCATCACCTCGACGTTTCTCACGCTCATTCTTCTGCCGGTCCTCTACGACTGGATGGAGAACCGTCGCCGGATTTCCTGAGTGCGCCCGCATTTTGAATCGTTCATCATCAACCCAAACACCCAACTCCCATGAAACTAAAATCCCTCCTCTTCACCCTCGGCGCGCTATGCGCCTGTGTTTCGCTTCAGGCCGAAAAATACGTCGCCGGCCCCAAGGGCGGACGCCTCCTCGAAACCGAGCCCAACAAGGCCGAGTTCTTCGTCACGGCGGAACGCAAAGTGGAGGTCACCTTCTACGACGACGCCCTCAAGCCGGTCTCCCCGGGCGAGCAAGGGGTGAAGATCATCGCTGAACCCGCCGGCGGCAAAGCCCCGATCGAACTCGAAAAGACGCCCACCGGATTCGTTTCAAAAACCACGCTGCCGGCCGGAGACCCTTATCGCGTGATCGTCCAAACACGCGCGAACGCCAAGGCGAAGCCCAAGAACTTCCGGATCGATCTCAATCTGGCGACGTGTGGCGAATGCCAGAAAGCGGAGTACGCCTGCACCTGCGAAGGCCACTGAGCCGCCCCTTGGGCGGGTCCGGTTATTGCAAACGCGCCCACGACTCCGTGGACCCGGCCCGCTTTCCCCGATAAATCCCTTGTCCGCGCCGCCCGTTTGACACTTCGTATAGCGTTTCCAACTAAACGCCATGTCCGCTTCCATCGAAAACGTCGTCATCATCGGCACCGGTTGCGCCGGCCTCACCGCCGCCATCTACACCGCCCGCGCCAACCTCAACCCGCTCGTCCTCGAAGGTCCCCTCCCCGGCGGCCAGCTCACCACCACGAGCGAGGTGGAAAACTTTCCCGGCTTTCCCCACGGCATCGATGGTTTCCAACTCACGCAGAACATGCGCGAACAGGCCGTCCGTTTTGGCACGCGCTTCGAACAGTCGCTCGTCACCTCGGTCGATTTCACCGCCAATCCCCGCAAACTCGTCCTCGGCGACCGCGTCATCCTCGCCAAATCCGTCATCATCGCAACGGGCGCCTCGCCCCGCATGACCGGCATCCCCGGCGAAAAAGAACTCTACGGCGGCAAGGGCGTCACCACCTGCGCAACCTGCGACGGCGCGTTCTATCGCAACATGGAAGTCGCCGTGCTTGGCGGCGGCGACAGCGCGGCCGAGGAGGCCCTGTTCCTCACGCGTTTCGCCAGCAAGGTCTACTTGGTCCACCGCCGCGACACCCTGCGCGCCTCCAAGATCATGGCCGACCGCGCCGTCGCCCATGAGAAAATTCAAATGATTTGGGACAGCGTCCCCGTCGAAATCCTCGGGGTGCCCGAAGGCTCCGTCGGCGGACTCAAGGTGAAGAACGTCAAAACCGGCACGGAATCCGTGTTGCCCGTAAAGGGCGTCTTCATCGCCATCGGCCACATTCCCAACACCGGCCCGTTTACCCCCGCCATCGATGTGGACGAGAGCGGCTACTTCAAACCCGCCGCCGGCTCGCAGGTGCAGACCAACGTCCCCGGTGTCTACGTGGCCGGCGATTGCTCCGATCACGTCT
>JANJTQ010000233.1 GCA_024711005.1 Opitutaceae bacterium
GCGCTCAGTACCCAGTAAACCGGAGCGCTGCATCGCCTGGTGATCGTTTATGAATGCTTCGCGCGAGATGCGCGTTGCGGTGACGCCCGCCGGAGACTTGCCGGCCAACGCCGCGCCCGTATCTTATCGGATCTGGCTGCGACTGGAGCTGAATGATGACGAAAAAACGGGCCAGCAGGACTCCGGACGCAAAGGCGTATACATGGCCATCGCGATCAACGGGGCTTCCTACAAAGGAAAGTGGACCTCCTACGAGGTGCCCAAATCGCCCGCCGGCAAGGCTGTTTACGGTGAGTAAACGGGCCGGAGCCTTGAGGGAGCGGCGACGCCCCCTTGCCGCTTCAGTGCCTGCCCCGACCGCTTGCCTTCCCAACCAACGGCTTACTTAACCACCCACTGAAAGCAGCGAAGAACTACGAATTTTCGGGTTTCCCGCGCAATGTGCCGATCTCGTTGGCGGAGCCGACGAATCCAAACCTTGTTTTCCGAAGCATTCACGATTGGGTGACAGCGCATGAATAACAGGCTACTCCTCGCCTTGCTTTGCTCGATTTGTGCGGCCTTCCAGCCAATTCAAGCCAAGTTCGCACAACCCCAGCCTGTGCCCGTGGACCGCCTGCTTAAAAATGCAGAAGCGTACCTCGCGGCGCATCCAGAATCCTCAGAAGGCCATTACATCGTGGCACGGATCCACTATCTCGCCTTTGCACGTGCCAGTTTTTCAGTTCCCACCCTCGGCGTCAGCGATGAAGGTATGCCCGAAATTCTCCCCAGCTGGATGATCAGCCCGCGTTCAAACGAACGCTATAAAGAGGCCCGACGGCTTGCATTTCTGGATGCCGGAATTCCCGGACCTGACATTCCAGCAAACAAAGAGGAAAAATGGCGCACCGCCTATTTCAAACACCTTGATGCTCTCGAAAAATCCGGCTGGTCGCCCCCAAAAGAACTGAACGGCGAACAACTGGTCTTTCACGCGGCGACCGCGTTGTATGGCTTTCAAAAACTGGTGAGCAAAGAGCCTCGCAACAGCCTCTACCAACTCGGCCTGGCAAGCCTGCTTGAACAGATCGTCCGATGGAAAGACGAGAGCGGCCCCGGCAGTATCCCTGAGGAGCTAATGACCATCGAAATCGGCGACGCTTGCACACACTACCTCGCCGCCTACCAAGTTGCTTTTCCCATAGACTCGAAATTACGTCATCGGCCCCTCGGTGGATTTAACGCTCTGGTGAGTTATGAAGCTGGTCGGGCCTTCCTCCGGTTGGTCGAAAACGCGAACAAGCCAAACGCGGAGTTCATACACGCTTTGCCCAAAGTGAAAGCCGGCTTGGCCAAGATCGAAAAGATCCCGAGGGGCGCGATCACACCCATCATTTTCGCGATGCGGCCAGTCTCTGACATCAGCGAGCTGCTTGCTCCGAATACAGTGGTGGATTTCGATCTTCGCGGCTACGGCCCGTCGGAGCGATCGACATGGATCAAGCCCGATACCGCCTTGCTGGTATGGGATCCGGAAATGCGCGGCAAAATCACCTCCGGGCAACAGCTCTTTGGCGGCTACACATTCCAACTCTTTCGAGCCAACGGCTACGACGCTCTCGCTGCCTTGGATGATGATGGCGATGGCATACTCACTGGCACGGAACTCATCGGTATTCGTGCTTGGTTCGACACCAACAGTGATGGCAAATCGGCTTCCGACGAAATCCGTGATCTCTCGGAGCTCGGCATCGCCGGAATTGCGGCGACGATCACCGACCAGGACGGACGGCATCCGATGAATGCCCAAGGCCTGCTTCTTCACGATGGATCCACACTCCCCACCTGGGACTGGACAAGCCATCCGCTAAAATAAAAAGCCCGCGCCGCCTTGTCGGGCAACGCAACACAAGCACCGGGTCGCACAGGTGTCACTAGACACCGGCCAGCTAAACCCAGGCCCGCGTCGATGAAAATCAAACCCACCGCCGCTCTCCGTTGGCCGGTGGGAGGCCGGGCGGTAGCCCCGCCCAACCTATCATGCTGCCGGTCGCTGCAGGATCCTTTGATTACGATGTAAACTTGGCGGCCTTCCTCGAAGAAAAAACCCACGAGCCCGACGGGGTCCCACGAGCCCGACGGGGTCAGGCCGAGTTTTGTTGTTTTTCCCCTGTTAGACGGCTCACCTCCCGGCCTTGAACGCCTCGGCTTCCGGAAAAGAGAACGAGTAAGAGAACGATCATACACAACCGATAGCCTGCAGTCCCGATTTGACACCGGCTGCGGTGCATGGACCTACCACAAATCGCGGCGATCGCCGAAACGCTCCTGCCTTGCCTCACGTCGATTCTCTGCGCCTACATGATGCGCAGCCGGCCGGCGTTCCCGCCACCGCCGAAACCGGCTCCTCGGCCTCCGCGCCGGCGGCGGTCCAAGTGAAACGATCCCTGTCAACCCGAGTTGACGCCCGTGATCACGTGACCACGCCGAGGTAGGCATCGGGACACGTGACCGGTGTAACTACGGGTTTACATTTCCGTTCCACCGATGGAACACCGTGCGACCTACGTTCGACGGTCACTTGCGTCATTCGACCGTCTCAGCACTGAGACAGTTTCTTCACACAGTCGAGCCGAAGACGTCATACCTTGACTCCTGACAAAGCACTCCACTGGCCAACGACGAGCCCAGCGGGCGTCGAGCGAGGGATCGGA
>JANJTQ010000260.1 GCA_024711005.1 Opitutaceae bacterium
GCTCGGGCAGCAGCAACAGTCGGCGATAATGTTCGTGAACGCTCATCTCCTTACTCATTGCCCTCCACTAGCTCAGATCCGCCTCCTCACCCACAACAAAACGTGAAGAACCGGCGGAATGCTCCCGTGAATGTAAATCCACTGATCGCGGCCTGCTTTTCGTTGCGCCTATATGCTTTTTCGCGGCCAAACGGTTTCGGCGCGCCCGGCGAGTCTCGCCCTGCCGGTGCCGGTGGTTCGGAGTTCCGGTTTCGGTGTGTTTTGTGTGTTCCGTGGGCAAAACGGTTTGCGGTCGGGATATGGGCGGGATTCCGCGGGTGCTCAGATCATGGGCAGGATGCCGGGCAGGATGCCCATGCGGATGCCCATGCCACTTTTCGGGCGGGCGGGCCCACCCAACTGCGATCCGTCACAGGTCTCCGAGCTGCGGACGCAGGACGATTTCCTCGACGACGGTGTTTCGCCCCAGCCGGTAAACGTCAAAAAACGCCCGCGCCACATCCGCCGCCGGCATGATGCGTTCCTCGTCCACTCCGCTCTCCGACCAGGACGGCGACCAAGTGGCGCCCGGATGAACACAGCACACCCGGACTCCGTGCTCACGCGTTTCGGCGCGCAACACCTTCGCGAGTCCGGTCACGCCAAACTTCGCCGCGCAATACGCCGTGCTGTTCGGATACGCACCGAGTCCCGCGATCGAACTCATAAAAAACACGTCGCCGTGCTTCTGCTTGATCATCGCCGGAACGAAGGCCCGCGTCACCAGGAAGGCGCTGCGGAGATTGGTCGCGATGATCCGGTCGAATTCCACGGCGGATGTTTCCACAAACGGTGCCGTGGCGAACACCCCCGCGTTGTTGATGAGCACGTCGATCGCGCCGAACCGTTTCGACACCGCGGCTTCCAGCATCTCAACGGCAGTTTCATCGGCCACGTCACACGTGAACGTCTCCACGGTTGCGCCGAGCTTCGAGCAGGCGCGCGCAACGGTCGTCAGGTTCCGCACGTTGCGCGCCACAAGCGCAAGCCGCACCCGGCGCAGCTCCTTCGCGAACACCTTGGCGATGGCCGCGCCAATCCCTTGGGATGCGCCGGTGATGAGGATGACGGGAGTTTTTTTCGAGGAGGTCATGGCGTGAAAGTCGGGAAGCGGCCGTTCAGCAAACCAGGGTGCGGAAGTCGAAGAAGTCGGCCGCCAGCCCGCCGGGCACGCCTTTGCAGATGACGCTCACCGCGTCGTGCGAATGCAGCGATTCCTGATGCGAACAGGCGACCTGAAAGTCGACGATGCGTTTGTCCTTGATGAGCTCGGCGTAAAGCAGTCGCGCGGCATCCTCGACGAATTTGAGATGGGCGCCGTTCAACTCGGCGAAGGCCTGTTCGTCCTCTCGCTTCACCATCACCTGGGTCTCGGTGCGCAGCGCGCGCAGGCACAGGGCCTGAATGTCCTCGATCCAGATTTTTTTGCCCTCGGCCTCCTCGATCAGGAGGCGGGCCTTGCTGCGCTGGGAATGCGGCACGGTGTAGGCCTCGCGTTGGTCGCGCGCATGCTCGGAGAGTTCGGCCGAACAGGGGCAGGCCGAGGAGTAGACAAAATCAAATTGGATAAAGCGGCGGTAACGCCCGTCCGCCGTCATCAGGCCCTCGAAGGCCACGTCGTAGAACTGGTAGCCGGCGAGTCCGCTGCGCAGGCTCTCCTGAAGCATCGGATAGGAGAACGCGATCTTCAGGCGGGCGGACTTGCTCTCGACCTTTCGCAGATAGGCCTTGAGGACCTTGCCCATCCACTCGCCGGTGGTGATCTCGTCCTTGTGCGCGTAAAAGGTGCGCATGATGCGGCTCATGTTGATCCCCTTGAGCTCGGCTTGAAGCGACACCGTGCCGGTCACGCTCGTTTCGAGGGTGAGCGTCTTCCCCGCCTTCGTGCGGTATTTGAGCGGCAGCTTGAAATGCGAGATTCCCACTTGCTGGATCGGCACGATCGCGCCGGGAATCGCCTCGGCCGCCTCCATCATGTCGGGCAACGAAGCGCGATAGGCCGGCGTGACCTTGAACTTCTTGTCGTAAGCGCGGCGAATGCGCGGCTCCGCACCGTCCGCGGTGCGGTGGAGATACATCGGATTCTTCTTCTTTGATGAGGACATTTCGTTTTTGGGTTTTTGAAGAAGTCGGGCGGGTGACGATAACCGCAGCCCCGCGAAGGCGGGACGGACTGACTTCAGGTTCGGAAAAAGGGGCGGCGCTTCAGCGCGTCAGAGGGCGTCGGGTCCGCGATACTCGGCGCAATTGCGGGGAGTTTCGTAGAGCTTCACGCAATGCAAGGTTCCGGCGGGAACGTGCGGGAGGATTTCGTTCCAGAAGGCGATCACCAGATTCTCGGTGGAGGGAATGATGCCGCGCAGAAAATCGACCTCGTCGTTCAGGTTGTGATGATCGCACTTCTCAACGATGTGCGTGTGCAGGATGCGTTTCAGCTCGCCCAGATCGATGATGTATCCGGTTTCCGGATCGGGCTGGCCGCGCAACGAGACCTCCAGGACGTAGTTGTGTCCGTGCCAATGCGGGTTGGTGCAGAGCCCGTAATGCGCGACGTTCCACTTCTGGCTCTTGGTCGGATTATGAAGGCGGTGCGCCGAGTTGAAATGCACCTGTCGCGTGATCGTAACCACACCCGTCATCGGGCGAACGCGTGGCGTGGCGGCTTTGGATTTGGCGGCTTTCTTGGGCATCAAGGCGGCAATGGATAGCATAAACCACGCGTGGTCAATTCAGTGGCGGATTTCGGAGCGACCGCGCTTTTCCCCGGACGCAAATCCCCCTTGCACGGTGGCGTCCGCGCCGCTTCATCGGTCCCGTATATGGCGATGCGTTTCAGAATTCTCGGCAGTGGCAGCGCGGGCAATTGCGCCGTGCTGCGCACCGACGAGACGCGCATCCTCATCGATGCCGGATTCACCCAACGAAAACTCCGCCAGCTCCTCCACGATGCGGACGAATCCCTGGAGCAGATTGACGCAATCTTTTTGACGCATGAACACGGCGACCATTCGGCCGGCATCGAGGGGCTGAAAAAGTTTCCGCACATCCAGGTCTTTGCCAACTCCGCCACCGCCCGGGCCGTGCAACGGAAATTCGAGCACAAGGTCTCGTGGAAGATCTTCGAAACCGGCGCGCGTTTCCACTTTCGCGACCTTGAGATCGAGAGCTTCCACGTCCCCCACGACGCGCAGGAACCGGTGGGGTTTACGTTCTCGAGCGGACACGAGGCGGATCTCTTCAGCCCGCGTCGCCGACTCGCTTGGTTGACCGATCTCGGCCACGCGCCTCAGCACATCCACGAACGCATTCGCGACGTCGATGTGCTCGTCGTTGAAAGCAACCACTGCCCCCGCCTGCTCGAAGCCGACATGAAGCGCCCTTGGCCGACCAAGCAACGCATCGCAGGCCGTCATGGACACCTCTCCAACGAGCGCATGCGCGAACTGCTCGAAGCAGTCGCGAGTCCGCGCTGGCGACAGGTTTTCCTCACGCACTTGTCGCGTGACTGCAATAGCCACGAAGCCATCGACGCGGCGCTCTCCGGCTTGCGCGCCCGTCTCGCCTGCCAGTTCAATATCGTCGCCTCCGGTGGCGGCACGGCGGTCTGCGAGTTGTAATCCGACGTGCCTCTCGCGAGAAGCGTCGACAAGATGCGCGGCGGGCTGGCACTAGCACTACTCCGTTAAGTCTGCGCCCGGCATCCGAGATGGAGACCCGACGACCTCGTCGGGTCGGTTGGGAGAGCCGATCAAGCCCGACGAGGTCGTCGGGCCTCCAAGCCAAGCCCCCGCCGAGACTTAACGGAGTAGTGAGTTTGTGTGGCTTGTCCGTTTCCGACTTCGCCAAGTTAGGAAACTTCATAACTTC
>JANJTQ010000267.1 GCA_024711005.1 Opitutaceae bacterium
AGCGAAGTTGCTCACGACCGATTACAACCTGGCGAAATTGGCGGAGTTTCACGGCGTCGTCTGGCTGAACCTCAACAGCCTCGGCAAGGCACTCCGTCCCGAGCTGGTTCCGGGTGAAATGCTGGAAGTCGAGTTGGTCAAGCCGGGCAAGGAAGAGGGCCAGGCGATCGGGTATCTCGATGACGGTTCAATGGTGGTGGTCAACGGAGCCCGGGGGCACATCGGTCGCGTGGCGACCGTGGAGATCGCCAGCGTCCTTCCTTCGTCCGCCGGCAAGATGGTGTTTGCCCGTCTGGTCGAAGCGTGAATCGCACCGGGGCCTTCGGCCGTCCCTGCGAAGCAACCGGACATTCCGTATCCAAGACGGGTGCGGACACCGGTTTAAAATGGTGGAGCAGATGGGAATCAAACCCACGACCTCTTCATTGCGAACGAAGCGCTCTATCAACTGAGCTACTGCCCCATGCAGGGAAGGGGAAGTATCTGGGGAGGCTGATCGCACGAGTAAACATCAATTTTCATTCTTCGGGTTCTCCGCTTCAATGATTCGGAAAAATCGGTCGCCGATTCGGGTTGGTCCTTAATTTGCTATTGAAGCGCAAAAGCGGCGGTCAAATGTGCCGTCGTTTCTCACCATCTCTAATCAAAAAATTTAATCTCATGAAGAAATCCACGGTCAAAGCTGCCAAGACAGTTGCCTCAGCCAAGAAGGCTCCAGCCAAAATCGTCAAAAAAACCGCGGTCGTCCCGGCCAAGCGCGTCGCAGCTCCCGCTGCCAAAGCCCCGGTGGTCAAAGCACCCGAGGTGAAGGCGCCCGCCGCCAAAGCGTCGCCCACGGTGATCTCGGCGCTGATCGACGTTGGTTTTGGTAACCGCCTCTATTTGCGCGGCGAAGGTCCGGGCTTGAGCTGGAGCGTGGGTGTTCCGTTGGATTGTGTCGCCGACGACAGGTGGACCATCTCCCTTCCCGCGACCGGCAATCCGATCATCTACAAATTCCTCATCAACGATCTCACTTGGTCGACGGGCTCGGATTACGTCGTCCAGTCCGGAGCGAAATCCACCGTCGTTCCGAGGTTTTAAATGACGTGGGGTCGAGGGGCCGGGTCGGGACTCATGGTCAGCAGGCGGGTCTGCAGAGCCTGGGCGCTCGCTTCCCGGTCTCTCAGCGTGGCGCTTTGAACTTCATTGCAGTAAACGCGCACGCGCGAAAACGGTCGTGGCAGGTGGAAGCGGTCCCAACTGCTCAACTGCCATGACGATTCGTAGGCGCAACCGAGCAGGAGCAACGGGGCCTGCACGCGGCGTGCGACGAGCAGGCCGCCGGCTTTGAATTCGTAGATCGGCCCGCGCGGGCCGTCGGGCGTGATACCGATATCGTTGCCCGCCCTCATCACATCGACGAGGGCGGTCTCGGCTTCGCGTCCGAGTTTACTACTCGAACCGCGCACGGCTTGGATACCGACCAGCGAAAAAAAGGCCTCCAGCCATGCGCCGTCTTTGCTGGGACTGATCAAGGCGTAGATTGGCCGGCCCTGCCGGTAGCGACGGAAAATCTCCGCCGTGATAAAAAGACGATTGTGCCAAAGGGTGAACGCCACCGGCTCGTCGATCTTTCTAAGATTGCGTTCCGTTTCCGGCGACATTTCCAAGTGCAACGAGCAACCCCACACGCGGGTGAGCAGGCCCAGCGGCCAGAGTGCGAGTCGACGCCACCCGCGCAGGCCATGGACTGCGGGACGTGCGGGGGGCGTGACAGGTGTGGACATGGAAGCGGCGATGCTGGACGCGCGTCATACGTCCGCCAAGCGAAAGTTCCATCATCGGGCGGCCATGTGGCGGAGGTTTCGAGCAAACGTCCTCGCTGGGGGAGGGGACCTGGCCGGCGAGCGGCATCTTATTCAAGTATTGAATACGGCCTCGGGGGGCGGAGGGATCACTTTCCCCGATTGACGCTCGACGCAGGGGAACTTCCGGCGAGAATTCGCGCACATTCATGCACGCATTTTTCGGTATCGCCTTGGAGAGATATTCATCGTTCTCGGCTTGGTGGCGGCCAACGGATTTTTTGTGGCGGCGGAATTTGCGCTCGTGAAGGTGCGCGCGAGCCAAGCTCCAGCCGATGGTGAAGACGGGGGGCTGGCGCGTGAAGCTCGCCTTGGCGGCGACGAACAAGCTCGATGCCGCGCTTTCCGCGACGCAGCTCGGCATCACGCTCGCCAGCCTCGGTCTTGGCTGGGTGGGCGAACCTTTCATCACGCATCGCATCGCGCCGTTGATGGAGCGGCTCGGCAACACCGAACCGGCCACGATCTCGTCGGTCTCGTTCGCGGTGCGTCGCGTGAAGGTGCAACGCGTCGCGATTGCGGTCGGGTAGCGCGGTTATAGCTGCGATTTTTTCCGCGGCCGGAGTCCGGCCTTAAAAAGAAAGCCCGTTTCGCATGAGAAACGGGCTTTGCCAAAAATGGCGGGATGGACGGGACTCGAACCCGCGACCTTCTGCGTGACAGGCAGACGCTCTAACCAGCTGAGCTACCACCCCGGATGGGGAAAGGGGGCTGACCGTAGAATCCGCGTTCCGACTGTCAAGCGTCCTTTCGAATGGTTTTTTATTTCTTTCTCAAAGTGGGGCGCGGACCGATTCGCAACCGCCCAAAACATGCCGCCACAGTACGGTTTCGCCGGGCAGCCCATAGGCGTCGAGCGCGTTGGCGATCTCGTCTTCGGTGGGCTCGATCACCTGATGCCGGGGATCTGCGTGCAGGTGCGGACGAATGCGGCGGGCAAGCGCCCAGCATGCCCAGGCGCGCCAGCGGCGCTGGTCGCGACGAGGGGCTTTCAGGCGATCGGCGTAATGCTGAAAATGCACGCGAGGGTTGCCGATAAACACACCCTCGGGCGTATGCGTGAGAAACCATGCCATCGCGGAGTAAGGGATAGGCCACGTTTGCAGCGCCGCATCAGTCGCGTGCACCTCGGCGCCCATCGCCCGGTCGAGGCAGAGGATGGCACGAGCGGCGAAACCGCGCTGCCAGAGATAATGACCGTATTCGAGCGCGGTGAGATAGAAGTCCGCATCGCGTTTCGGGCCGTGTTCGCCGAACGAGCGCCAGTCCATCTGTTGACGGGGCGGGGGCAGATGAGGGCAGGGAGGCAGCGGGACACTCATGAATAAAGAAAAGGTGGTAGCGGCTTGATGCGCGACGGGTCAACGATGCCTTTGCCCTTGTCGGGGCGCGGAGAGGCCGCTAACGGTCGGATCGTTTATCAGTGCGCCTGTAGCTCAGTTGGATAGAGCACCTGCCTTCTAAGCTGGTGGTCGTGGGTTCGAATCCCGCCGGGCGCACCATTTTCCCTAAGTTGGCTGTTGCCAGCGTCGCAAAAGAATTGAGCGTTGCCGCATGGTCAAAGTCTTCGGTGAATATCACGGCGATCTGCACTGCGTTGCCACGCATGATCCTTCCGGCAACACCCTTGTGACGGATGCGCCCAAGGATAATCAGGGCCGCGGCGAGGCGTTTTCTCCGACCGATTTGGTGGCGACCGCGCTGGCCACCTGCATGGCCACGACGATGGCGATCGCCGCACGCAAGCATGGCGTTGAACTCAACGGCTTGCGCTACGAGGTGACCAAAGAGATGTCCTCCGACGCACCACGTCGCATCGTTCGGCTGGCCACGACGTTATGGCTGCCAATCCCGCGGAAGGAACCGTTGGCAAAGGTACTTGAGGACGCCGCGCGTTTTTGTCCGGTTCACCAGAGTCTGCATCCCGGGGTGGACAAGCCGGTGGTGTTTTATTGGAATCCATGAACTCGCACGTGGAAAATGTTACGACAGTCACGACGCACGCGCCCGCGGTCAGGCATGCGGCGCCCGCAGGCTTGGGTGGATTGCTCACCGATTTTTGGGCGCGGTCGTCGATCGGCCTGTGCCTGAGCGATGACCGGGGCATAATCGTGGCGGCGAACTCGGCGTTTGCCTCGACCGTCGGTTACGCGGTCCAGGAATTGTCCGGGATGCATCTGATGCGGTTGTTCGCGGCCGAAGCCTCCGTGCGCGGTACCGTGGAGCACGCGGCGTTTATCGCCGGCGAAGACTCGGCGACCGCGGAAACCATTTACCTGCACAAAAGCGGACGTCCGCTTTTTGCCCATGCGGCGGACACCCGGGTGCAGACACCCGACGGGCGTTTCTATCGTCTGACTACATTGGTTGATCTTAGCCGCCGGGTGGGCGGCGTGCAGCAACTGCGCCAGAATCAACAGGCGGAGAACTTCACGGCTCTCGCGTCTGAGATCGGCAATGATTTCAACAACCTGTTGTCGATCATTCTCGGCTACACGGCATTTTTGCAGGACGGCACGCTGGACGTGAGTCGCCTCAACACCGCGATCAACGGCATTGATCATGCGGTGCGGCGCGCGGCCAATCTTATTCGCCAGACACTGCACCTGTCTCGTCGCGACGAACTCTGCTTTCAACGCATCGCGGTGGGTGAGTTCGTGAAGGAGTTTTTCCGCATGGCCGGCGATGCGCTCACGCCCGGAATCAATGTGTCAATCGACTTGTCCAGCGACTTGCCTCCGGTCTCGCTCGACCCGCAGCAGTTCCATCACGTGCTCGCGAACCTCGGTCAGAAGGTGCGCGACCTGACCGGTGCCGGTGGGCGGATTGCGTGCACGACCCGCCAAGTCGACGGAGTTCACGTGCGAACGAAATTCTCCGGGGCACGCGAGCCGTCCTACGTTCTGCTGACGATTCAGGCCGAGCCGCATGCCGCATCGTTTGTCGAGGGCGAACGCCCCGGCACGTGGGACGCGGCGGTGCGGTTTGCCGAGCGCAGACGGGACTTGGCGGTATTGGTGGTGCATAGCATCATGGACAGCCATCGCGGTCACCTAGAGATCGACACTTGGTCGGGACCTGCGCTGGTGTTTCGGCTCTACCTGCCGGCCATTACAGAGTCGAACAACATGGTCGAACCTCCCGCGGTGATGGTCCCGCCGGTTTCGCCGTCCGAACGCATCGTATTGCTGGTCGACGACGAGGAAACGCTGTTGCAGGCACTTAGTTTCCTGCTGACCCGGCATGGCTTCACCGTGATCAAGGCGCGTGACGGGGTGGAGGCGGTCGATGAGTTTGTCCGTCATGCCGAACGAATCGCCTTGGTGGTGATCGATCTGGGCCTGCCGCGCATGAGCGGTTGGGAGGCGTTTTTGAAAATCAAGGAGCACTCGCCGCAGGTGAACGCCGTCATCATGAGCGGCCACTTGGAGGCCAATCTAAAAACGGAGATCTTGCGTGCCGGTGCCAAGGGATACCTGCAGAAGCCGTTCGCCATGAGCGAGGCGCTGGCGGAGGTAAACCGGTTTTTCAAGGCCAAGGCCTGAGTCGTAGAAATTCGGTTGGAAGGGTCGTATCGAGGTAATCTGACGGCACCTTTCAGAGTGCGTCATACACTCGAAATACCCACGGGTATTCCTTGGCATTCCTCCTCTGAAACGGACTCGCCATCTTACTCCGCTACTCCGCCTCCAACTGAATTTCTACGGCTGAGTTGTGTTCAAACAAGCGCGCGGCGACGCCTCTTAAGGCGCGCGGATGAACCTCGGCGGGGTCCGTCTTTCGCATTGCGCAGGGTGGGGAGGGCGCGTCTGCTCTCGGTTCTCTTTTTATGGCGAAGAAATCCCAAGCGACCTGGGGCGGGCGTTTCACCGCCGGCCCCGCCGAATTGATGCTGAAATTCAGCGAGTCCGTCTCGTTTGACCATCGGCTGGCGCCGTTTGACGTCGCCGGAAGCAAGGCACACTCGGCCATGCTCGCGCACGTGGGCCTCATTACGGCCAAGGAACGCGATTCCATTCACGCGGGCCTCGATGGGATCCTCTCCCAGATCACCGCGGGCAAGTTCACGTGGAACACGCAGCTCGAAGATGTGCACATGAACATCGAGCAGGCGCTCACGAAAAACGTGCCGGCCGCGGCCAAGCTTCACACCGCTCGCAGTCGCAATGACCAGGTGGCGACCGACATGCGCCTCTGGTTCAAGCATGCCTGCGCGGTCCTCGCGGAGAAAATCCTCGGCGCCCAACGCGCCATCCTGTCCATCGCGAAACGCGATGGTGACGTGCTGATCCCCGGCTACACGCATCTTCAGCGCGCCCAGCCGGTTTTTCTATCTCACCATCTCTTTGCGTACCTGGAGATGCTGGAGCGCGACCGGGCTCGTTTTGCCGAGGTGGCGGATCACGCCAATTGGTGTCCGCTCGGCTCCGGGGCGATCGCCGGCACCACGTTGCCTATCGACCGCGAGTTCACCGCGAAGCAACTCGGTTTCGTCGATGCGAAAGGCCGCCCGCGCGTCACTCAAAACTCCATGGATACCGTGGCCGACCGCGATCTCTTCATCGAGTTCGCCACCGCTTGCGCGCTGTTTGGCGTGCACATGTCGCGCATCGCCGAGGACCTCATCATTTGGTCGAGCGTCGAGTTCAAATTCATCGACCTGCCGGACACCTTCTGCACCGGCTCCTCGCTGATGCCGCAGAAGAAAAACCCCGACTCTTGCGAACTCCTTCGCGGCAAGTCGGCGCGTCTGCAGGGCAATCTCCACACGTTGCTCACCCTCGCGAAGGGACTGCCGCTCACCTACAATCGCGACCTTCAGGAGGACAAGCCGCCGGTGTTCGACAGCTTCGACCAGACCGCGCTCTGCGCCGACGTGCTCTCCGGCACCATCGCGGGCCTTACGGTGTTTCGCGACCGTTGCGCGGAGGCCGTGGCCGATCCCGCGCTGCTCGCGACGGATCTGGCCGACTACCTGGTTGATCGCGGCGTCCCCTTCCGCGAGGCGCACCATGCGGTCGGTTCGGTCGTGAAACTGGCCGAAACCCTCAAGCTGCCGCTCGACAAACTTCCCACCGCCGAGGTGAAGAAAATCCATGCCGGTTACGGCGACGACTGGGCCGTGGTGTTCGATCTGAAGCGGGCGATGGAGAAACGCCGCGGCACCGGCATGCCCGGCCCGGCCCAAGTGAAGAAGCAGTTCGTTCGTTGGGGGAAACAGCTCGCCTGATTGCGATGCAGGAGCCTGCGTGCAGGCGATGTGAATCGCACGCCGTCGTTGGTCTCCTCATTCCGCCTCAAGCAGGCTCCTCTATTTCTCATCCTGCATCCGTAATGGCCAAAGTTCGCATCCTCTCCGACCGGGTTGCCAATCAGATCGCCGCCGGCGAGGTGATTGAGCGTCCGGCCGCGGTGGTGAAGGAACTCGTCGAGAACGCCATCGACGCCGGTGCCACCCGGGTGGAGGTCGAGTTTCGCCATGGCGGCCGTTCGCTCATGCGCATCGAGGACAATGGTCACGGTATGTCGCGCGATGACGCGCTTCTCGCCCTTGAGCGTCATGCCACCAGCAAGATCGCCGAGGCCGGCGACCTGGATCGGCTCGCGAGTTTTGGTTTTCGCGGCGAGGCGTTGCCCTCCATCGCCAGTGTATCCCGTTTTGTCCTGCAGACGCGCGAGGCCGGGGCCGATGTCGGCACGGAGATTCTCGTCAACGGAGGCAAGTTCGTTCACGTGCGCGACTGCGGACGTCCCGTCGGCACGCGCATCGAGGTGGCCCAGTTGTTTAACTCGGTGCCCGCACGTCGAAAGTTCCTCAAGACGGACCAGACCGAGGCGGCGCACATCGTCACCGGCGTGCGTCTCTACGCCTTGGCCTTCCCTCAGGTGGCATTCACGCTCATCGAGGATGGCCGCGTGATCTTCCGTTCGCCGGAGTGCACGGACCTGCTCGGGCGGGTAACGGAAATATTCGGGCGCCAACTCGCCGGCCAGCTCACGCCCATCGAAACGGCGGAGAACGGCATGAAGTTAAGCGGTCTCATCGGCTTGCCGGGGCAGGGCAGGTCGACGCGGCACGAGATGATCACCTTCATCAACCAGCGTCCGGTGGACAGCCGCGCGCTCAACTACGCGCTCATCGAAAGCTACCATGAGTCGCTGCCGAAAGGACGTTATCCGCTCGCGTTCGTTTTTTTCGAAATCGATCCGGCGGCGGTCGACGTGAACGTCCATCCGGCGAAGCGCGAGGTGCGCTTTCGCGCGGAGACCGCGGTGCGTGGATTTATCATTCGCAGCGTGCTGCATCGGTTGCGCGAGTTGTCGGATGTCGGCGGCCCGGCGTCCAACGAGCCTGAATCAGGAGGGGCGTTGCCGCCGCCGTCGACGGTGGCGGACCTGGCGAGACCCGTCCCCTCACCGGCTCCGTCAACTGGAGCGCCTGTATTTGTGATGCCCAAATTGGCGGCGATTCCGCCAGCGGCAATCGAGCGGCGCATGGGGGACAAGGTGCCTCATCAAAAGACTTCGCTGGCGAGTCCGCCCGTTGAGCATTCC
This sequence comes from Opitutaceae bacterium, assembly GCA_024711005.1. Lineage (GTDB taxonomy): Bacteria > Verrucomicrobiota > Verrucomicrobiia > Opitutales > Opitutaceae > Rariglobus. Next base: position 8,403 of record JANJTQ010000267.1, read on the forward strand.
TCCTTGGGCGTTGGTCATGCCGGCGCCACGCCGGTGTCCCCGGTGGCGCCGGCGTGGCGATTTCTGGGATTTGCTCACGCGACTTACGCGCTCTTCGAAACGAAGGCCGGACTCGTTTTGCTCGACCGGCGAGCGGCGCATGAGCGCATCTGGTTTGAGCGGTTGCAGGAGCAATTCCGTGACGGCACGGTGCCCAGCCAGCGACTGTTGCTGCCGGTTCCGCTGGAGCTCGATCCCATCGCGAGCGCGTTGTTGTTGGATCGTCTGGAGTTTCTCAACGGTCATGGGTTCGAAGTCGTTGAGTTCGGCCGGAATTTTTTCCGTATCGAAGGCCTGCCTGCGTGGATGGAGCCGTCGGACGCGGAACCGTTTGTCCGCGAACTGCTGGGGGCGTTGCGCGATGGCCGGCTTCAGGAGCGCCGCCTCGATGTTGCCCGCGAGCAACTCGCCCGACTCGCCTCCGCTCGCGCGATTCGATTGGGAGAGGCGGGTGGCGAAGCGGCGATGCTTGCGCTTGCGAAGCAGTTGTTCGCCTGTCGTTCGCCGCTCACAAGCCCCGGCGGAACGCCCACCTACATCGAAATGAGTCACGGCGAACTGGCTCGCCGTTTTCAGCGATAACATTGCGGTGATCCTCTCGCTTTTCGCTCTTTTTTTCACCTATTAACCCACGAAAGAACCTGACCACGCGTTCCTGACTGGCACGCTTCCTGTTGTTCCCGACAAACTATCCGACTCCACATGGCTGTATTTACCAAATCGAAAAAAACGAAGACCGAAACCGGATCCGCAGGATCCAGCACCCAGGTGAATGGAGTGGTCGAGTGCGGCAGTCTCAAGCAAGCCATTCTGCGCAACCTTACGTTTACGCTGGCTCGCGACCTTACCACCGCCAAACCCCGCGATTGGTGGATCGCCACCTCGCTGGCCGTGCGCGAAAATATTCTCGCGCGTCTGATCAAGACCCAGGGTGTGCACAACAAGGAGAACGCCCGCCGTCTCTATTACCTTTCGCTTGAGTACCTCATGGGCCGGCTCTTCGAAAACAATCTCTACAACACGGGTCTCTACGAGGAGGCTCGTGTCGCGCTCAAGGACTTGGGGATCGATTGGGAAACCGTCCGTGAGAGCGAGGTCGACATGGGACTCGGCAACGGCGGTCTCGGTCGTTTGGCGGCCTGCTTCCTCGATTCGCTCGCCACGCTTGATCTGCCGGCCATTGGGTACGGCATTCATTACGAGTTCGGCTTGTTCAAGCAGGAGTTTGTTCATGGACATCAAGTCGAGCATCCCGACAACTGGATGATTTTCGGCACGCCGTGGGAAATCGTGCGGCCTGAATACACGACCGAGGTCCACATTTACGGACGCGTTGAAAACGTCTTTGACGACGAGGGCGACTCCCGCCCGTGCTGGGTGGACGCGAAGACCATCCTCGGCGTGCCCTACGATATTCCCATCGCCGGTTATGGCACTTCGACCGTCAACCTTCTCCGTCTGTGGGCGTCGCGCTCGACCGAGGAGTTCGACCTTGTGGCGTTCAATAGCGGTGGTTACGTCGACGCGGTGCGCGAGAAAGCCATCGGCGAGACCGTGTCGAAGGTGCTTTACCCGAACGACAAGACGGAGAACGGCAAGGAACTGCGCCTCGTGCAGCAGTATTTCTTCGTCGCCTGTTCGTTGCGCGACATCATCCGGCGCCACTTCCGCCACGTCGGCAACACCTGGGCCAACTTCGACGACAAGGTGGCCGTGCAACTCAACGATACGCATCCGGCGGTCGCCGTCGCCGAGCTTCTCCGCATCCTGCTTGACGAACATGATTTTGCCTGGGACGCCGCTTGGGAAATTGTTACGAAGACCTTCGGCTACACGAACCATACGCTCCTGCCGGAGGCGCTCGAAAAATGGGGCGTGCCGCTTTTCACCCGGGTTCTCCCGCGCCACACGCAGCTCGTCTTCGAGATCAATCATCGCCTGATGCAAACCGTCGAGGCGAAGTGGCCCGGCGACAACCACAAGAAGTCCGTTCTCTCGCTCGTGGAGGAGGGCGGCGGCAAAGCTTTCCGCATGGCCAATCTCGCCGTGGTCGGTTCCCACGCAGTCAACGGTGTGGCTGCCCTCCACACCGAACTTCTGAAGAAGGACCTCTTCCCCGATTTCGATGCGCTCTATCCGGGCAAATTCCAGAACAAAACCAACGGTATCACGCCCCGTCGTTGGCTGCTGGACTGCAATCCGCGACTCTCCGCGCTGATCACCTCGAAGCTCGGCTCGCCCACGGTTTGGGCGCGTGACCTTGACGTCCTGCGCGGTCTCGAAAAATTCGCGGACAAGGCCGCTTTTCAAAAAGAGTTCATGGCGATCAAACGCGCCAACAAGGTCGATCTGGCCGTTGTCATCAAAGACCAATGCGGCGTGGATGTATCGCCCGATGCGCTCTTTGACGTGCAGATCAAGCGCCTTCATGAATACAAGCGCCAGCATCTCAACCTGCTGCATATCCTGACGCTTTACCGTCGTCTGCTGCACAACCCGTCGCTCGATATCGTGCCTCGCGTGTTCGTCTTCGGTGCCAAGGCCGCGCCGGGTTACGACCTCGCGAAAAACATTATCCGGGCGATCAATGTCATCGGTGATCGCATCAACAAGGACGTGCGTATTCACGGTAAGCTCAAGGTCGCTTTCCTGCCGAACTATCGGGTTTCTTTGGCCGAGCGCATCATTCCCGCCGCCGATCTCTCCGAACAGATTTCGACGGCCGGCAAGGAAGCCTCCGGCACCGGCAACATGAAGCTCGCCCTTAACGGCGCGCTCACCATTGGCACGCTCGACGGCGCCAATGTCGAAATCGGCGAGGAAGTCGGTGACGACAATATCTTCATCTTCGGCCTCAAGGTGCCCGACGTGGAGGCGCTCGACGCCGAAGGTTACAACCCGTGGACCTATTACGGGGCCGATGACGAACTGCGCGCGGTCGTTGACTGGCTTGGGTCCGATTATTTCACGCCCGGCGAGAGCCATGCCTTCAGCGCGTTGCATTATAGTCTGCTCGACGGTGGCGATCCCTTTAAGGTGCTCGCCGATTACCGGGCCTACGTGCAGGCGCACGAAAAGGTGGACGCGGCTTATCGCGACCAGGCGCGCTGGGCGAAGATGGCGATCCTCAATACCGCCCGTGTTGGCAAGTTCTCCAGCGATCGTACGATTCGCGAATACGCGAAGGATATCTGGAAGCTGCCTCCGGTCTCGGTCTGAGCCGGTGCGAAGCTAGGCGCGGCTTTACGCCGCGACGAAATGAACGAGGGAGTGAGCTTGCTCGCGAGGATCGGAATCGCGAGCAAGTGGCCGACTGTCGCTCACGTTCGAAACGCTCCCACAAAATCGCCCATAAAAGGGCTCCGATCTTTCGCTCACGGATTTCGTTTTCTTGGTTCGTCCAGAAAGGCATTGCTCCGTCCGCCGACGCTTTGCTTATGTTGGGCATCTCGCTCATGGCCAATCCCTCGTTGATCCAAGAATTTGAACGCGCCGGACAAGGGCACGTTTTTGCATTTTATAACGAACTCGCCCCCGACGCGCAGAAGACGCTGCTCGCCGAGGCCGCCGAAATCGATCTCGCCGAGATCGATCGCCTGACCCGGACCTTGCTCGCCAAGGACGCGGCGACCGGCATCGACCTGACCGGACTTGAACCCGCGCCTTACGAGCTGCGTCCGGAAAATGGCGGAAATGCCAAGGCGTGGCGCGACGCCAAGACGGCCGGTGAGGCTGCCTTGCGTGCCGGACGTGTGGCGGCTTTCACGGTGGCGGGAGGGCAGGGGACGCGTCTCGGTTACGACGGGCCCAAGGGCACGTTCCCGGTCACGCCGATCAAGCAAAAGACCCTTTTCCAGGTGTTCGCCGAAAAAGTGCGCGCCGCCGGCGTGCGTTACGGCAAGCCGCTTCATTGGTTCATCATGACGAGCAACATGAACCATGCGGCGACCGAGGCGTTTTTTGTGGAGCACAACTATTTCGGACTCGCGCCCACGCATGTGCATTTTTTCCGCCAAGGGCGCATGCCGGCGGTGACTCCCGAAGGTAAGATTCTCCTCGAAGCGAAGGGCACCATTGCCATGTCGCCCGACGGGCACGGTGGTTCGTTGCGCGCCCTCGATCGCAGCGGTGCGCTCGATTTGATGGAAAAGGAAGGCATCGACATCCTCAGTTATTTCCAAGTGGACAACCCGTTGGTGCGCGGCATCGACCCGACTTTCATTGGCTGGCACGTACTGCGCGGCTCCGAGATGTCGAGCAAGATGGTCGCCAAAGCCTACGCAGGCGAAAAAGTCGGTCACTTCTGCACCCAAAACGGTAAGAACGTGGTGATCGAATACTCCGATCTGCCGAAGGATTATCAGGAGCAGATCGATCCCGCCACCGGCGCGTTGCGCTACATCGCCGGCAGCATCGCGATCCATATCTTGGATACGAAGTTTATCCGTCGTATGGCGCGGGGGGACGACTCGCTTCCGTTCCATCGTGCCGACAAGAAGATCCCCACCGTCGATGCGGCCGGCAATCCCGTGAAGCCGGAGAAAGCCAACGGCGTGAAATTCGAGATGTTTGTTTTCGACGCGCTGCCCTTCGCCAACAATCCGGTGGTGATCGAGACCCGTCGCGAGGATGACTTTTCGCCGGTGAAGAACGCCGAGGGACTCGATTCGCCCAAGACCTGTCGTGACGACCAGCTCCGGCAGTTCGCGCGCTGGTTCAAGGCCAACGGTGCGGCGATCGCCACGGATGACACCGGTCTGCCGCCCTTCGCGGTCGAGGTCTCGCCGCTCTTTGGCTACGACGAGGACTCGTTCGCCGACGCGTGGAAGCAACTCGCCTCCAAGCCCGCGGTCCAAGCCGGGCTCTATCTGGAATAACCAGTTGAGCCTGCGACCGCCGGGTGTGCCTATAACGTTACAAAACGGATATTCGGCGGTCCGTCATTCATTCCCTTTCTTCTTTTTAATCATGAGCACTCTTTCCGCGATCCAAGCGGCCGGTCAGTCCGGCCAACTCCTTCCTTCCACGGTTCAGAATCTTACCACCTGGCTGGCGGCCTCGCTGCCGGCTTGGGCGGTTTCCAGTATTGAGGAGCTCATCACCAGAGGAGCTTGGGAGGAGTTGAACAATCGCTTCTATCGCGATCTTGAGTTCGGCACCGGTGGCATTCGCGGGCGCACCATCGCCTTCATGCCCACCGCCGCCGAAACCGGCACGCTTGGAGTGCAAGGCACGCCTGCGCACGCGGCCATCGGCAGCAATATCCTCAATGATTTTACCCTGGCGCGCGCGACGGTCGGTCTCTTTCGCTACACCAAGAAATACCTGACTCAGGCCGGCAGGACCGAGGCGCCCTCGCTGGTCATTGCCCATGACGTGCGCCATTTTTCGCGTCATTTCTGCGAACTCGCCGCCTCCATTTGGACCAAGCTCGGCGGCAACGCCTACATTTTCGAGGGCCCCCGCTCGACTCCGCAGCTCAGCTTTTCGGTGCGTTATCTGAAGGCGCACGCCGGTGTGGTCATCACCGCCAGCCACAACCCCCCTCACGACAACGGCTTCAAGGCCTATTTTGAGGATGGCGGTCAGGTGGTTGCCCCGCACGACAAGGCGATCGTGGCCGAGGTTAACGCCGTGCCGCTCACCGAGCTGCCGGCGTTTCTCGACAAGGATCTTGCCCGTGTGGTGACGCTGGGCCGCTCCGAAGACGACGCTTATCTGGCTGTTGCGACCAAGGCCGCCATCGACCCTTCGGTCTTCAAGAAAACCAAGCTGAAAGTCGCCTTCACGAACATCCATGGCACGGGAGGCGTGATGTCGGTGCCGCTGTTGATTCATGCCGGCGCGGAGGTGCACGAGGTGAAGGAGCAAACCGCCTTCGATCCCCGTTTTCCCACGGTCAAATCGCCCAATCCCGAAAACGCCGAGGCGCTGAAGCTCGCCGTCGAGCTGGCCGAAAAGCATGACCTCGATCTCGTGCTGGCGACCGATCCTGATTGCGACCGGATGGGCGTCGCCGTCCGCGGCACCGATGGAAAACAACACCTGCTCACCGGCAACCAGATTGGCGCGTTGCTGGCGGAGTATCGCCTGACCAAATACAAGGAGCTCGGAGTGATCCCTGTCGCCGGATCGGACCGTGTGGCGATCGTCAAAACCTACGTGACCACCTCGTTGCAGGACGCCATCGGCCACGGTCACGGTGTGAAGGTCATCAATACGCTGACCGGCTTCAAGTGGATCGCCGCCAAAATCAAGGGCTACGAAGACCGGTTGAAGAATGCGCTGAAGGAACAGGAGACGACGTTCGATTACGATGCGACGCCGTTCGAAACGCGAGTGAAGCTGCTCCAGCAGCACAGCACGTTCTACGCCTTCGGTTGCGAGGAAAGCTACGGGTATTTGCCGAACGACTACGTGCGCGACAAGGACGGCAATGCGGCGTGTTTGATGTTCGCCGAGTTGGCCGCGGCGGTGAAGGCGCAAGGTCTGACCGTCCCCGAGTACCTCGACCAGATTTACCTCAAATACGGCTTCTATCTCGAAGGTGTGATCAACCTTTATTACGAAGGCGCGACGGGGGCGGCGAAGATCAAGCGTATCCTGGAAACATACCGCTCGGCGCCTCCGAAGGCGTTTGGCGATGTGGCGGTGACCAAGTTTCAGGATTTCGGCGTCGAGGTCTTCAAGGACGCCGACGGCGAGGCGATTCCGAAGCAGGATCTTTATCTCGTCACGCTGGCGAACGGCTTTAGCTTTGCGGCCCGCGGTAGCGGCACGGAGCCGAAGATGAAGTTCTATGTGTTCGCGAGCGCCCCGGTGAAGAACGCGACCGAGTTGGCGGCGGTCAAGGCGCAGGTGAAGACAGAGCTCGACCGCGTGAAGGCCTTGATCGAGGCCGACGCACAGCAGCGTGCGGAAGGATGACGTCTGCGTGGCTCTCGGCGTGAGTGAATGGGTTAATGACTATTCATTTACGCCGGCAGCCATTGATGAGGTTCGATGCGGCGTCCAGCGCCGTGAAGTGCTATCCATTGATCTGTTTTTGGCGGCTCCACCAGAGCCAAAGGCGCGCGATGAACCAACCCGGCGCGAAGAGCATCACGAACATTCGCAGCAACAAAAACGCGGTAGTCACGCCCAGTGCGATGTTGGACTCGCTGCCGGGGGAGAGCAGGTGATCGAGCAGGCGGACATGTGTCAGCACATGCGAAAGGGCGAACTGCAGCAGAATCACGACGAGCAGTTCGAGGATGATACGCCTGAGTGTGGTGGGCAGCCTCGTTTTCATGGCAGGCGGGGCTGGGTGGTAAGCATCGCCAACAAGATCGCGTTACCAAGCGGGCCTCCGGTTGCGTACGTCCGGCGTCCGTTGTAGTCGACAGGAGTGCCCATGAGATGTGCGGTTCGATAAAGTCGGACAATGGTATCGCGATCTCCGAATGCGCGAGCGCCAGCCAGCGAGAAGCCGCATGCCGACGGGCTCATTCCGAAAATGAGGGGACCCGAATCGACGTCTCCGCGTCCCTTGTGATTATCCGGAAATTCGTTCACCCAGCCAAAGCCGAAGAGAGAGTCGGCGCAGCGGGCCTGGACGGCATCGTATAAGATGCGGCTGGTGTCGCGCTCAGCATATGCGAGCAGCGCGACGCTTAAGGCGGTGCCACTGGCCCGGGCGCTGTCGGCGGGATCTCCGGATCGGGAATCGATGGCCTGATAAAGCAAACCCGTCCGGGGCTCGATCCAGCTTTCGCGCAGATGGTCCAGAGATCGGAGTACGGCGTCGTTGTGATCTTCACCGGTGTTGCGCGTGTGCAGTAGAAGGGAGGCGATCACACTGGAGTTGTCCACTGGATATCCTTCGCCTGGATACGTTTCGAGCAGACCTTTCGGACTTGCTCTCAGACGACGGGCGAGAGCGCGGGAAATGCGGTCGTTCACATCGGAAAAGCGTGAGTCGGCGACGATGCGGCGATGGACCCCAAGTACGACGTTCATGTAACCGAGATAGGCGGCGTGACTGTTTGGGCCATCGAGGGTCGCAAGTGCATCCTCCTTCCATTGCTTTGTGTCGAAGGCGCGCACTTCCTCGGAAAGCATCCGATCGATCGAGATCTCGATCACCGGCATGAACTCGGTTCGCAAGGAGGGATGCTCTTGGATAATCTGCAGAAGGGCGAGGGCGGTCATCTGGTAAGTGCCGAACTGCCACTCGCCCTTAAAAACCGGGTTGTCGTTGGTGAAGTCTTTTTCGGATACACCGCGCAACGCCGTGGCGGCCACCTCGCGGGCCAGCGCCGTGACCAGCTTGGGGTCGCCATCGAACCAACGATGTGCGTCGCGACCGCACCACCAGCGGGGCATGGCTACGGCGCATACCACGAAAAGCAGGATAGCGATAGGGATGCGTAGCCAGAAACGGGAAAACACGGAAGGAAGGGGCACGACGGTGAGCGTTGGCTACGAGTGGTTTCGTGGCAAGGGGGGAGCTAGGAACCGAAGCGGGTACAAAAAAGCCCGACCGTTTCGGGTCGGGCGTTCTTGGAGTGAGGGTGTCGCACCTTTACTTACACGAGTAGCAAGGCCGGGCTTTCCAGCACCGCCTTGAGCGCGGCGAGGAACTGGGCGCCGACGGCGCCATCGACCACGCGGTGGTCGGCGGAGAGGGTCAGCGTGAGCGTCTGGCCGACGACGATCTGGCCATTCTTCACCACGGGCTTCGTCACGGTTGACCCGACGCCGAGGATCGCGGCGTTGGGCGGGTTGATGATCGGGTAGAACTTCGGAATCCCCATCATGCCCAGGTTGGACACGCAGAACGTGCCACCCGTGAACTGATCGGGCTTGAGCTTCTTGTCCTTGGCCAGCTTGCCGAGGGACTTGGCCTCGGTGCTGACCTGGAAGATCGACTTCTCGTGAGCGTCTTTGACGACCGGGGTGATCAGACCATCGGGCAGGGCAACGGCGAACGAGACATGCGCGGCACCGAAGTAACGAATCTGGGTGCCTTCCCAGGCGGCGTTGACGTCGGGCACGCGGCGGAGGGCCTCGGCGCTGCCTTTGAGAATGAAATCGTTGACGGAGAGCTTCACGCCGGAGTCGGCGAGGCCCTTGTTGAGTTGTTCGCGGAGGGCGAGGAGCGGCTCGGCGTCGATTTCGATATCCAGGTAGAAGTGCGGGATGGTGGTCTTCGATTCGAGGAGGCGCTTGGCGATGACGCCACGCATGGTCGAAACGGTGACAGTGCGGTCGTCTTGAATCGGGCCCTTGGCGCCCACGGTGCCGCCGGAGAAGGCAGCGCCGCCGCCACTCTTGGCGGACGACGCGGCCGGCTTCGGATTTTTAGCGGCAGCTTCGATGTCGGCGCGAACGATGCGGCCACCGGGGCCGGAGCCTTCGATGGTGGAGGGATCGACACCTTTTTCGGCGGCGAGCTTCTTGGCGAGAGGCGAAATCTTGACGCGTTCACCGGAGGCGCGGGCGGGAGCGGCAACGGCCGGTGCGGGGGTTGGAGCCCCGGAAGGCTGGGCGACTTCGGTCTGCTTTTTCTCGGCGGATGCGGCTTGTTGCGGAGCCGTTTCGGCTTTGGGCGCCTCCTGCTTGGATTCTTCCTTCGCGGTGGCAGAGGGAGCCTTGGCGGCCGGAGTCTCGACCGTTTCACCCGGTTTGCCGACGGCGCAGAGAGGTTCGCCAAGGGCGACCTGAGAGCCTGCCTCGGCGAAGATTTTCAGGATCGTGCCATCGAAGAAGCTCTCGAGCTCCATCGTCGCCTTGTCGGTTTCAACCTCGGCGAGGTTGTCGCCGGACTTGACGACATCGCCTTCTTTTTTGAGCCACTTGACCAGCGTGCCCACCGTCATGGTGTCGCTGAGTTTCGGCATTTCGATGATGTTGGCCATGGATAGAGTGAAAAGCGGAGTTTTTAACGCAAAGGCGCAAAGACGCTAAGTTGGGGTGCCATATTTTTCGGCCTTAGCGTCTTTGCGTTAAATAAGAAATCAGGCGACGGCGGCGAGGGCGGCCTTGAGGACGCGCTGTGGATTGGGGAGCTGTTCGATTTCGACGGGTGGGCTGTAGATGGCGGGCGCGTCGATGGTGGCGAGGCGGTGGATGGGACCGTCGAGCTCGTCGAAGGCTTCGCGCTGGATCATATAGGCGAGTTGAGAACCGACGCTGGCGAACGGTTTCTGTTCCTCGACGATGAGCACGCGATGGGTCTTCTTGACCGAGGCGAGCACCGTGTCGATGTCGAGGGGACGGATCGTGCGCAGGTCGACAACCTCGACCGAGATGTCGTGTTCCTTCTCCAGAATCTCGGCGGCGGCCAAGGAGTGGAGAACGCAACGTCCATACGTGACGATGGTGAGATCGGTGCCTTCGCGCTTCACGTCGGCAACGCCCAGCGGGATGACTTCTTCGGTCTCGGGAACCTCGCCTTTTTCACCGTAGAGAAGGGTGTTCTCGAGGAAGAAGCACGGGTCATTGTCGCGGATGGCAGCCTTGAGAAGGCCCTTCGCATCACGGGCGGTCGAGGGAACGATGACCTTCACACCGGGGTGGTTGGCGAGGACGTTCTCCGGGGTGTGCGAGTGGGTGGCGCCAACGTTGGTGCCGCCGTTGGCCGGACCACGGATGACGATGGGGCAGTTGATCAGGCCGCCGGACATATAACGGACATTGGCGGCGTTATTGAGGATCTGGTCGAAGGCGACGGAGGAGAAGGACCAGAACATGAGTTCCATCACCGGACGGATGCCGAGCATCGAGGCGCCGACCCCCATGCCGATGAAGCCGGCTTCGGAGATAGGCGTATCGACGATGCGGTCGGGACCGAATTTTTCGAGGAGGCCCTCGGAGACCTTGTAGGCGCCGTGGAACTGGGCGACTTCTTCGCCCATGAGAACGACGTTTTCGTCACGGGTGAGTTCCTCGGTGAGGGCTGCGCGAATGGCTTCGCGGTAAGTAAGGACGGGCATGGGAAATTTACGCTTTCAAATATTACGATTGGGCGGAGGCCGGTACGGATCGTTGAATTAATCGAAGAACAGACGGCCCTTGGAGGTGCGCTTGTCGGGATTATCGGTCTCCCAATAAACGTCCTTCTGGATGTCATCCGGGGTGGGAAAGGGGCTGGCTTCGGCGAAATCGGCGGCGAGCTCGGCCTCGGCTTTCGCCTCGCTATCGATCTGTTCGATAATGGCGTCGTTAAGCACGCCTTCATCCAAGAGAGCCTGTTGAAAGAGCTGGATGGGGTCCTTGGTGCGACGGTATTCCTCGATCTCCTCGCGAGTGCGGTAGGTCTTGTCGGGGTCTGCGACGGAGTGGCCGCGGTAACGATAGGTGTCGATTTCGACGACGGCGGGCTGGTGTTTTTCGCGGGCGAGGGTGAGGAACTTGTCCATCGTGGCACGGACCTCGTAAACATCATGTCCGAAGCAGGTGCCCCAGTTCATGCCGTAAGCCTCGGCGCGTTGCGCAAGGCCGGGACCGGCGGAGGAGCGTTCCTGACTCGTACCCATGGAATAACCATTGTTCTCAATGACAAAAATAACGGGAAGGTTCCAGAGGGCGGCGAGATTGTAGGCCTCGTGAACCGCACCTTGGTTGACCGCGCCGTCGCCCATGAACGCCATGGCGGCGCCTTTGAGCTTCTTATATTTGAGAGCGTAGGCGAGGCCGGTGCCGAGGGGAATCTGGCCGCCGACGATACCGTGGCCGCCCCAGTAATTGAGAGAAGGAGCGAAGTAGTGCATCGAACCGCCCTTGCCCTTGGAGCAACCGGTGATCTTGCCGTAAACCTCGGCCATGAGCGCCTTGGTGTCCATGCCCACGGCCATGGCGTGACCATGGTCGCGATAGGCGGTGATGATGTGGTCATCGGAGCCCATCAAGGAGCAGCAGCCGACGGCGACGGCCTCTTGGCCGATGTAGAGGTGGAGAAAGCCACCGATCTTCTTGGCCTGATAAGCGCGCAGACTGCGTTCTTCAAAACGACGGATACGGACCATCTTTCGATGGAGTTCGATCTTCTCTTCCTTGGAGAGCTTGGCGTTGATCGGGGCCGTGGAGGACTTGCCGGTGCAAGCGACCTTGGCTTCATCTTTCTGGTCGGCGATAGGGACTGCTTTTTTGCTCACAGGTTGAGTCGAGTTGAGTGTTAAAAGAAGCAGTGTTTGTGAGACGGTTAAGAAATCAAGTGTGTTTAAGCGGATACATTCACGTGAGGAGGTGCGGGCGTGATTTGCTCGATGGCTATTTGCAACGGGGCCGACGGGTGACAGTCGGCACGGAGTGCGACGAAATGGTGGTGATGTTGATCGTAGATCGGCCAGAGTGCGGTGCGGTCGGTTTCGGGCAGCGGAAGGTCGTCAATGGCTGCGCGTGAGAAGAAACCGAAGCGACCTTCCTTCATCGGCGCGGGCAGGGACTTGATCGGGCGTTTGCATTCAAAGAGGAAGAGCAGCCAGTGGGCTTCGCCCTCGTACGCCTTTTCGGCGATCATTCCGAAGAGGTGCAGGTCCGCGGCGGTGACGGCGTGTCCGGTCTCCTCGGCGGTTTCGCGCGCGGCGCATTCGAAGGGGGATTCGCCGGTGGAGGTTTCGAGTTTGCCGCCGATGGGGCTCCATGCGCCGAGATTCGGCGGCTTCGCGCGTAGCAGCAGGAGGTGTTCACCTTTGTCATTTTTTATGAATACGAGGACGGCGATTTTATGAGAGAGAGGCGGGTGCATGCTTGAAAGGAGTTGGCGTATTCTAAAAATATTATGCGTGTCGTGGAATTTGAGCGTGACGGAAGCGCGACGATGCTCAATCGTTTGCCTCTATTCCCCCAAGCATGAAACCCCTTACACGCGCTCTTCTGTCCGCATGTGTGGTGGCCGTCTCGGTCATCTCATCCGTATCCGCTCAGACCACGCCTCCTCCGCTTGTCGAGGTGCGCAATGTGAAGTTCAATACCGCCCGTGCCGGTTCGGGAAGTTGGTATGAAGCCGAGGTTGAAGTTCAAGGACGTCCCGGCTCCGCGAGCGACAACCGCAATTTCATCGACCGCGTCAAGGTTACTTTGAATCTTGGCGTCTTCAGTGTGAAGTCTCCCCCGGGCGCGAAAATTCCGGACACCTACTACCGGGCGTCGGCGGAAGCGGTTGCTCTCGAAACCACGGGCGGCAAAACCGTATTTCGGTTCTACTTGCCGCCGGAGATCGTCAAGCGCGACCAGATTACTGGCGATCAAAAGTTCTATTTGGTCGAGCTGTTTGTGGACGGCAAGGCGCTGCCGCTTACCAAGTATCATTATCCGGTCTCGACGTTCTCCTCGACCGATATCGTGGAAAGTTTTCGCTCCAAGGTCGCGAGTGAGGCCGGTGTCAATGACGGCGTCATGCTTCCCCAATACCTTACTCCTTTCGCAAACACCGGCTCTCCGCCTGCTCCTTCCTTTATTCGAATTGAAAACACGCGTTAAGCGTGTCGCGTGAAATTCAGCTTGCTGCATTTCGGCACTTCTGAAATCGACTCCACCTTCCCCTATGTCATCCCCCCGCGTCTTTGCTGTCGACAGCGGAGCTGGTCATGTTGCTTGCGGCGTATTTGCTTCCGCCAAGAACGGCCGGCTCGTACTGGAACAGTTTGCCTTGGAATCCTTCAATCCTGACGCGTCTCTTGAGGCGCAATGGACCGAGTTGGTCGCCCAATCATTGGCCGCCGCCGACCGACGTGCCGGTGCCTCCGGGGCCGCGGTCCTGTCCGTTCCCGGCCACCTGACGCTGACCAAATTCGTCAAGACGCCGGCCGTCGACAAGGCGAAGCGTGACAAGGTCATTCAGTTTGAAGCCCAACAAAACATTCCTTACCCCCTAGCCGAGGTGGTTTGGGATTACCAGACCATCAGCGATGACAGCCTTGATCTCGAGGTAATGCTCGCGGCTGTGAAGCTGGACGTCGTCGAGTCGCTCTGTAACTCGGTTCGTGAGGCGGGGGTTTCACCCTCCGCGGTTCTGCCGGCGACGATCGCGTTGTATCGTTCATTCAAATACAATTATCCCGATGTCTCCGGAACGTCGCTCGTCGTCAACATTGGCGCCCGCTCGACCAACCTGCTGTTCATTGATGGAGATCGTTTCTTTATCCGCACGATTGCGCTGGCCGGCAACAGTGTGACCCAGTCGATCGCCGATGAACTGAAGCAGGAGTTCTCGCATGCGGAGGGTCTCAAGCTCCAGATCCTCGGTGGAACGAGCGATCTGCCAGAAAACTCGCCCGCTCGCACGACCGTCATGCATGCGGCGCAGTCTTTTGTCGGTCGTCTCCATATGGAGATCACCCGTTCGACGGTAAACTATCGCCGTCAAAGCGGAGCGGAACAGCCCGCCGCCATCTACATTACCGGCGGTGGTTCATTGGTTCCGGATCTGGTCAAGACGCTTGCCGACAAGCTGAAGGCGCGCGTCGAGCCATTTGATCCGCTGCGTAATGTCGAGGTTTCGCCCGCCGCCGCGGCAGCGCGCGACTATTCCGCCGTGTTGGCGGATCTCGTCGGTCTGGCGGTTGGAAGCGCCGCGACGGAGAAACCCTTCACGCTCCTGCCGCCTGCGATCGGTCGGGCCATGGCTTTTCGCAAGCAGCAGCCTTTCTACGTGGCGGCCGTTGCGTTGCTCGCACTGTCGCTGGCCAGCCCGATTATTTATTTTCATCAGCGTGCTTCAGTGGCGGCCGACGAGGCGCGAGCGTTGGAGGCACGGCTGCAACCGTTGCGCGCGCTCAGGGATGCCAATACCGCCAACCTGGAGAAGATTGAAACGCTCAAGAAAGAAATCACCGCGATTCAGGGACTGGTCGAGTCCAAGTCGAATTGGATTAATTTCTTCACCGATCTCCAGGAGCGGCTGGTAAAGGTCGAGGATGTCTGGTTGGAGAAGCTCCACGTGTTGCGTCCCGCCCCCGGAGATGCCCCCGCTCGCGCAGGCACCGGTCTGTTTGGGGCGGAACCAGCGACCGCCGGAGAGACCGATTCGGATACCGCGGCTCCAGTGCTTCGACTCAACTTGAGCGGACGCCTGTTGGATCGGGCCAACCCGGTTTCGCGCGTCAGTAAGGAATCCTTGGATCGGGTGAGGTCGCTACTCGCGAGCTTTGCCGACTCCCAGTTCATCTCATCCGTCGAGAAGGAAACATTTAATACCAACCAGCCGGGTATCCTGAGCTTCGACTTTATTCTCGTCGTTGATCCCAAGAAACCGCTCTGACCCCAGCCCATGGCCAGTTTCAAGTCCCATCCTGTCTATTACACATTGCTCGGTATCCTCGGTCTGACGGTTGCTGCCGCCGGCTGGGGTATTTATAACCGACACGCCGTCGCCGAACGAAACGCATCTCAGCTCGCGCAAAAGCGCAGCGAGCTGGATGCGCTTCAACGCGTGACTCCTGCCCCCACCGAGGCCAGCAAGGCTGCGGTCGAGGCGGATTTGCGCCGGACCGAGGCCGCGCTGGTCACCATGCGCGAAGAACTCAAGGGGCGTGGCCCCGTTGCCGAACGTCTTCGCAAGACCCCGGTGCCCAGCCAGCCCACGGAGGTTTTCTTTAATCTGGAAACTTTTGTGGAAAAGATGCGACAGAAAGCGCAGGCGGCCGAGGTAAAAGTGAAACCCGACGAACGGTTTGGCTTCTACACCTATTCGCGCTCTGGTCCTGATCGTGACCTCATACCCCAGGTGTTTCGGCAACGTCTGGTTGCGGAGTACTTGCTCAATGCGCTCTTTGATGCCCGCCCCAGCGAGTTGCTTGCGCTTCACCGTGAGCGCCCCTTGACCAAAGCCGAGCAGGATGCTTTGGCTGCCGGTCAGAAGCTGCCGACGCAGTCCTCCGCGGCAACTCAGGGCACGACCGATTTCTTTGAGATTGATCCGCGTATCTCCGCGCGTGTGCCCGGCTTCGTGGGGGCGACGGCTTTTCGGCTGACATTCATCAGCGAGACCAATTCCCTTCGGTCTTTGTTGAACAAACTTGCAACCTTCGAACTGCCTCTCGTGGTACGTGGAGTCGAGGTGGAGCCTGTGGTCAAGGCATCGAGCACCGCTCCAGCACCTCAAGCTAACACGTTGAGCAGCATCTTTGGCACGCCCACTCCAACTGTGCCGGCCGAGCCAGCGAAGCCCAAGCCCCTCGTGGAAAAGGTCCTTTCCAAATTTACGGTCACGGTCGAGTTGATCGACTTGGTCGAAGCCCCCGCGATCGAAGCCACCCCGACTACCTGACCTGACATGGCCGCCAAATCCCAAGATAAAATTCTTTTCGGCGCAGCACTCTGCCTTCTGCTGGCTTCTGCCGGTTGGATGGCGATGCAACGCACAAAACTGTCTGCGTTGCGCACGTCGTCCGAGGTGAGCATTACCGCCTCCGCCTACGAGCCCGCCGGCATCGATGCTCCAACCGTGAGCACCAAGACATGGCCTGCAGCACCTGCCCAATCGAGCGGCGACAAGTGGGTCTATGACGTCTTTACTCCGCCGGAGATCTATTACAACGATGTCACCAAGCAGTTCACCGTAACTGTACCGGATATTGTGAAACCTGAGCTTCCGAAAGAAGAACCTCCTTTCGGTGTGGAGTTGGTTCAAGTTCGCCAAGACGCTTTCCGCCTACAACTCATCGGTTATATCGGCGAGAAAGATGCCTACTTGGGCACGTTTGAGAATACTGCGTCGGGTGAGACGGTAATTGGTCGTGCCGGCAAGGTCATTCCCGACCTTGGCCTCACGATCAAGAGCTTCGAAGTGAAGCATCACAAGACCCTCAGCGCGGACAGCATGCCGATCCACGACACCGAGGCCATTGCCGTGGTGGTGGACAATGCCACCGGCGACGAGGTTACGCTTACCAATAAGCGCCGACACATCAAAGGTACTCCGTTCGCTATTCTCAAAGCCGAAGGGTCGACCGAGACCAGTCAGCACAAGGCCGGAAGCCAGTATGTTGTCGGCGACGTGACGTACACGGTCGTCAACGTCACGGCTGAACCACCTTCGGCTGAAATTCGCAAAGAATCACCCGATTTGGCGGAACCAGTCACGAAGACCTTGACGCCATCGTCTCCTGTTGCCCCAGTGCCGGCTTCACCGGAATCGTCTGAGCAGCCGGCCCCGTCGACCTCTTTCCCCTTCGGAACGTAAACCTGTCTTCCTCCTGTATCCCTTAGTTTCTATCCAGATCAGAAGAGCACCTCCTAAATGAAAAAGCTAAAGCTCCCCAAATCACTCCTTGTCACGTTGGCCACTCCGGCGCTGCTGGCGCTCGTTGTGCCCACTGGGCATGCCCTCGCCCAGGGCCAGACCGAGACGAAAATTCGTCTGATGGCTGATGCCCTTAGAGCCCGGGACAGTGGTGACCTTGAAACGGCAAAGAAGAATCTGGAGGAGCTTTTGGTCCTCGCACCCAATGATGCCACGGTTCAACGGCTGCTTGCCGGCGTGAATGCCTCCATCGCCGCTCGCGCTTCCGGTGCTGCGGTTGTCGATGCCGCTCCGGCTCCGGTGAGTTCGGAACCCGTCGAAGTGAGCATGCCAACTCCCGGAGCGCCTGCCGTGGTGCAGACCCCCGAGGAAGCCGCTATTTCGCAGGCCGACGAGCTCGCCAAGCAGGAAAATCAACGCATCAAGGGGCTGATCTCCGGTGCCCGCGCCAAGCGCCGTGACGCACGTGATCTCGCCAAGGATGGTCGTTTCGACGAAGCCGCCGCGGTTTTGGACGGAGCGATCAACTCGCTTCCTGCCAATCCTGCCACCGTTGAGGTGATTGCCGATCTGCAGGCCGAAAAGAATGGTTTGCTCCTCGAGAAAGCTCAATACGCGCTCAAGCAAGGTGACACCGATGGTGCCCGTGCCGCGCTCGAGGCTTACGCCCAGGTCGCCCCTGCCACCAAGAAGGCCGACAAAGTTGCGCGTTCTATCGACGAAACCGAGCTGAACCCGCCTTTGCAGCCGATCGAGAAGGTGAATCCGCAGTTCATCGCGGACCAAAAGGAGATTGCCAAGCTCGAGGCCAAAGCCCGTAGCCAATACCTTGCTGGCGATAGCGATGGAGCCCAAGAGACATTCCGTTTGATCGAATCCATCGACACCGGCAACGCTGTCGCGAAATCCTTCCTAGCTCGCATTGCCAGCGAGAAGGCTGTGATTGGTGAACTCAATCGTGCCAAAACCCGTGCGCAGATGATTGAAGAGGTCGGTAATTCATGGCAGCGTCCCGGTGTGTACGTCGATCGTTCTGTGACGATCGTGAAACCCCCGACAACGACTTTGCTGGCCGCGAAGTTGAACAGCATTCAGATTCCTAACGTAAATTTCAGTGACGTGGAACTCAGCCGTGTGATCAGCACGCTTTCCGCGATCTCGCCCGAATACGACAAGACCGAAGGTGCGAAGGGTGTGAACATCGTCTTGATCGATCCCACCAACAAGAATCCTCGCGTTAACATCACGTTGCGCGAGCTCTCGCTCAAGCGTATCCTTGATCTGATTACCGATTCAACTGGTTACCAATACGAGATCCAGGCGGACACGGTCGTGGTTCGACCGGACGGAGACGTTACCAATCTGGAAAACGCGTTCTTCCCGGTGACCCGCGCCACTGTTCTTCGCATGACCGGATTGGGTTCCGCCGCAGCAACGCCGGCCGCTTCCGCAGATCCGTTTGCCGCTCCGGTGGCTCCTTCGGGTGGCGGTGGTGGTATCGGTGGCGAATCCGCAGCGCTCCAAGCGTTCCTTGAACAGGCGGGCGTGAAGTTCAGCACGACGCCGGGCTCCAG